>JAEZOU010000025.1 GCA_023413895.1 Bacteroidota bacterium
AAAAAATCAATCAATTAGAGAGAATTTGTAAACATCTATTTGTTGATTATTTGATTTAGAAATCATTCCCTTTTTTGCTACTATTTTTGACACACTTATTCATCCCTTTTGCATTATATATGCAGACAATTAGTCAATTTTATAGCAAAAATGCCTTTGTGTGTATTTATTTTCTACATTTCCATTTGATGTGTCCTTTTGTTAAAAATCAATGTAATACTTTTGAATAAAAGTTATATTTTTGCAACTATTAAATACCCTGAATAATGAACAAATTTTTACTTCATTTTCTTTTATTATTATCTCTTGTTCCTCTTGGAGCCCAAGAAATCGATTCTTCCATCGATCATTTAGATTCCCTCTATTTTTTCACACCAACTATTTTGTCAGAATCTGCCGAGGCTCAACTAAAAAATTTACCTAAATTTCAACTTTCGCCAGTGCGCCGAACAATTTCGCTTCCCACTTCTGTTAACAATGCTGTGCTTAGTTGTTTTCCACCTATTTTTTATCAGGCTGCGTTGGAGTGCGGCCAAGCGGCTTCGTTAACCTATCTATTTTCGTACGAAACTGCAATACGGCGAGGTTATACCGACTTAAATTATACCTATTCACACCATTATACAGGATTTTTTAATTGGAATTTCTGTAATGGTGGACAAAGTGCTGGTGTTAGTGTGATGGATAGTTGGCAGAATGTTCGTAGTGTCGGAGCCATGTTTGTTCCAGATTGGGGCGCAACGTACCACGATGGTGGCCCTACAAAATGGGTGTCTGGATACGAAAGGTATTATAACGCAATGCGAAACCGTATTGCAGAGATGATTGCCATTCCTACCGATACTGAGGAGGGAATTCTTGCCCTGAAACATTGGTTGTACGACCACGCTTGTGGTGACCAACCGGGTGGAATGGTAAATTTCTACGCTCAACATAAACAAGCAGATGCCGAATTGCCTGCGGGAACCCCAGAAGCAGGATTTTCCTTTTTGACATCATTTGCTACTGTTAATCATGCACTTACCATTGTCGGTTATAACGATTCGATTCGCTACGATTTTAATGGTGATGGCGTTTATACAAATGATGTGGATATTAATAATGATGGAATTGTTGATGTAAAAGATTGGGAGATTGGTGGAGTGCTGTTTTGCAACTCTTTCGGATCAAATTATGGAACTGATGGTTTCTGTTATATGCCCTACAGATTGTTAGCGTCATATCCCTCCGAGGGTGGTATTTGGAATAAATCGGTTTATGCTGTAAAAATTCGTGATGAAGTGTTTCCACAACTGACGGCAAAGGTAAAAATGCGCCATAATGTGCGGAATAAGCTGCAAATTACTGCGGGAGTAGCTTCTGTAGCTAACGCTTCTGCGCCCGAATATCAACTCGACCTTTACGCTTTTAATTATCAAGGAGGCGAATGGCCTATGCAGGGTGAGAGTCCGCAAACCTCTGCCGATATTTTAGAGTTTGGCTTGGACCTATCTCCATTGCTCAATTTTGTTGACCCCAATCAAGAAGCTACCTATTTTTTAATTGTAAATGAAGATGATGAAAACGGAACTGGAACTGGTGAAGTTTTGGAGTTTTCGCTAATGGATTATACAGCGGGGAATGTTGTAGAAGCAACTTGTTCAGGAGTGCCTATTTCAATTGTAAATAATGGTACTACATTGTTGAAAATTAATAAGATAATGAATTTTTCAAAGCCAATAGTGCTTACCGATTCGTTGTCGGTTAGCGCTCTTGAAGATTTTAATCGGCACCTTTATGCGGAGGGTGGAAAGCCTGGTTATCGCTGGGAGTTGAGTTCTGAATATACAATTACTGAGGTTACAGATTCGGTTTCTATACCTGTAGCTCAAGGAGCTCCTGTGCTGCTAAGCGACAATGCTTCGGGTTATGCAACGATAGATTTACCATTCGGTTTTCCGTGTTTTGGCGATATCTATAATCGAATCATTATCAATGCTGATGGGTATCTTACTTTTCATTATGATACCTATAATTGGCCCTTTTTGAAGAGTTCTAAGTGGCAACAACGAACTACTCGGATGATTGCACCATTCCGTGCTAATTTGGTGATTTCAGAAGTTTTGATGCATACGGACAATAATCGGGTGATTATTTCATTTGTAGGAAAAATTTCGGGACAATCTAACAATTCGTTGCGCTTTTCTGTAGCACTTTACGAAACAGGTGTCATAGAATTTTATTATGGAAATATGACCTATACAGGCACTAATTTCTATGCTGCAATTTCTCGCGGCGATGGAGTCTATTTCGAGGAGTTACCTATATCTGCAAAACCTGCCTCTATGGTAGCGAATCGCGCTTTTCGTCTTACTCCGCCTAATAGCATTCCTGGTATTGTGCTAAATGCTAATGGAATATTATCTGGTAATGTGCCTTATCCCGTTACTCACGCGCCATTGGATGTTATCTGCTACGATAATAATGATGTGAAATGTCGGAAAACAATTGATTTTACAGCTCATTATCCCAATCCCCTTGTTATTACAGATGCGGTGGCAGTGCGTCCTGAAGATGGGGTGTTCCGCAGCGGTGATACAATTTCGCTCGCACTAACAGTTAGAAATGTGGACACAATCGCCTTTAATGGTTGCCAACTGCAATTTTCTACTCCTGATCCTTACGTTTTAATGTTAGATTCTGTTGAGTATTTCGGTTATATTGCTGGTGGAAATGAGTATAGACTGAATAATGCGATCTCTTTTGTCGTTGATGAACAAGTTCCTCATAATTATCCTATTGTATTTGATACACAAATTATTAATGATGAGAATTTTATAGCAGAAGGTGAACAGCGATTTGTTGTTTCAGGATATGATGTTTCTGTTGCAAATTATGAAATTATTGGCGATAATCAACATTTCGATTTTAATGAATGGAATATTTGTCGTTTTGAAATTAAAAATGTGGGCGTGTTGCCCATGGATAGCATTCGCTGTTTGTTACGTTTCGAGGTACCCGATATATCGGTTGTTATGCAAGCTCCAATAATTGAAAATATGATGATTGATGAAGTTAAAAGTGTTGATTATCAGATTTTTATTAACTCTATTTATCAGCAGCAATCATTAGTTGATGCATATTTAGATTTTTACGACGGCAATCGTTTTCTTTTTACAAAAGTGGTTACCTTATATGTTGATTGGAATTGTTTCGATTTTTCAGACTCAATACCTGATCTATTTCAACCTACTGATTGGCTGTTTGATGAAGATGAGTTTGCGTTGGTTAGCAATAATATCTCTCATAGTGATTCTACAGGGATTTCATATTCAGGAAATTTTGACTTACCAGGTACGATTACATTTTCATATAAAATTTCTTCGGAAAATAACTATGATTGGCTTAGTTTTTATGTAGATAGTATTCGGGTTTTACGTTGGTCAGGGGTGCATAATTGGGCAACACTGAACTACGATTTTTCTGCTGGATTCCATACTTTTGAGTGGCGTTATGAGAAGGATTATAGTGTGCACGGCGGAGAGGATAAAGCTTGGGTAAAGTCTATCTGTATTCGACAGAAATCATTAGAAACACCTATTTTAACCTCCATACAAAATGAGATTCATGAAATCCTTCCCCGTGATACTATTACGACATCGCTTGTGGAATTACAATCTGTAAATTCACTTTCAATACTCTTTAATGCTGAAATTTTAGATGAAGATTTGAATTTTGTTAATTGGGCATTTCTCAATATCTCCAACGGAAGTATAAATCCACCACATACAAAAAATCTTGAGATAACGCTCTCTTCTGTGGGAAAGCATAATAACGAGATTTGTAATGCAAATCTTCATCTCAAAGCCGTGGAGGGTAATGAGTTATTAGTGCCAATTACGATGGAGGTAGTGTCTCCGGTGGAGATTGATACGGGAAATGAACTTCCAACTTTCAGGGTTTTTCCTAATCCAACTACAGATCTACTTACGATAGAACTTCCTCAAACCTCATCTCAAATCTTACATTGTGTATTGTACGATTTATATGGTAGAAAGTTAATGACACAGCCTTTATCACAGTCATCTGCGCAGTTGAATCTTCAAACTTTACCTTCAGGAGTTTATCTTCTTGAAGTTGAAGGATTCAAATCTGTTAAAATAGTAAAGGAGTAATAGGTTTCGTTATCTTACAAATGCTTCTTTAACCGTTAAATAAAAAAGCCGAATTTTAAAATTCGGCTTTTTCTTGATAGGGTATAGGTTAATTATACTTCCCAAGTATCTCCACTGTTCAAAAGGTCATCAACACATTTATATTTTGAGTTAGCTATAACCTCATTCATTTGATCTTCAAACATTTCAGTGTATGTAGCTTTTTTAACCGCACGGATAACACCTAAAGCAATAGGCATATCGCCTTTCATGCGTGCTAACATTGTGTGAATACCATTATCTTCAGTAGTTTCATCGTGAATCAAAAGGTCGTTTTCTGTAATTCCGTTTTCGCCAATTGTAACAACTTCTAATTTAGTACCATTGAAACGGATACCTTTGTCGCGATTTTTACCGAAAATCATTGGTTTTCCATGTTCCAAAATGATAGTACGATCTTCGCGCCATTCGCGGTTTGTGATAGCATCGTGTGCTTTGTTGTTGAAGATAACGCAGTTTTGAAGAACTTCAACTACAGAAGCACCGCTGTGATTAGCAGCTTGTTCCATAACGTCAGTAGTTAATTTTGCGTTTACATCAATAGAACGAGCAAAGAAAGTACCTTGTGCTCCCATGATCAATTCACCAGGAGTGAAAGGATAGTCAATAGTTCCGAATGGAGAAGTTTTGGTAACTTGTCCAAATTTTGTAGTAGGGGAGTATTGACCTTTTGTTAAACCATAAATCTCGTTATTGAAAAGGGTGATGTTTACGTCTAAGTTACGACGAACAATGTGGATAAGGTGGTTACCACCAATAGCCATTGAGTCACCGTCACCCATATTAATCCATACACTCAATGCAGGATTAGCAATTTTAACGCCAGAAGCAATAGCACAAGCACGACCATGAATTCCATGGAATCCGTAAGTGTCAACATAATAAGGAATACGAGATGAGCAACCGATACCGGAAACCATACAGATATTTTCCTTTTTATGGTGAGTTTTGGGGAATGTTTGCAACAATGAAGCCAAAATAGCGTGGTCACCACAACCAGGGCACCATTTTACCATTTGATCACTGGTAAAGTCTGCTTTTGTTAATTCTACGTCCGTTTCTGGTACGTAATGTCTTTCCATCTGTTTCATTGCTTATTCTCCTAAAATTTCGTTAAACTTTTCCTTTAATTCACCAACTTCGAATGGTAATCCCATAATTTTGTTATATTGATGCATATGGTATTGTGGGAAATTCATTCTTAAGTAATTTACAAATTGACCATTGTTTAATTCGCAAACAACGATTTTTTTGTATTTTTTCAAGATCTCTTCCGTATTTTTGGGAAGTGGGGAGATGAAGTTGAAGTGTGCGTATGCCACTTTCTTACCTTCTTGGTTCATCTCATCAACAGCCAATTTCAGTGCTCCGGAAGTACCACCCCAACCAATTACTAGTAGGTCGCCGTCTGGGTTACCTTGAACTTTTTGCTCTGGAATATAGTTGGCAACGCGATTTACCTTTTCTTGACGTAAGTAAACCATATTAGCGTGGTTTTCTGGGTCAGTAGAAAGATTACCTTTACCATTTTCTTTTTCCAAACCACCTACGCGGTGACGCAAGCCTGCCATTCCTGGAATTGCCCATTCGCGAGCCAAGGTTTCTTCATCACGACGATATGGTTGATAGTTAGGATCGTTTTCTTTTGCAAAACGAGGTTTAATTTCTGGAAGGTCAGCAACTTTAGGAATTCGGAAAAGTTGAGAACCATTACCAAGATAACCATCAGTTAATAAGATAGTTGGAGTCATGTGTTCTAATGATAATTTTGCTGCCATATATGCCCAATAGAAGCAATCTGCTGAGGAGGAAGCTGCTACAACAATACAAGGAGCTTCTCCGTTTCTTCCGAAAAGTGCTTGTGCAAGGTCTGATTGTTCTGTTTTGGTTGGTAAACCAGTTGAAGGACCACCACGTTGAACGTCAACAACTACCAATGGAAGTTCGGTCATAACTGCTAATCCTAAAGCTTCGCTCTTCAATGAGAGACCAGGACCAGAGGTTGAGGTACAAGCTAATGCGCCAGCATAGGAAGCACCAATTGCTGAACAAATACCAGCAATTTCATCTTCAGCTTGGAAAACGCGAGCACCTAAGGCTTTGTGTTTTGCTAACTCAATCATCACTTCAGTAGCAGGAGTGATAGGGTAGGAACCTAAGAAAAGTTTAAGACCAGCGCGTTCTGCTGCTGCTAATAAACCCCAAGCAGTAGCTACGTTACCGGTAATGTTACGATAACGACCCTTTTCCATATCTGCATGAGAAACTTCGACGATATGAGAACGAATCATCTCAAATTTGTCTGCAAATTCATATCCTGCATGAAGCACTGCTTCGTTTAATTTGATAATCTCAGGTTTGCTAGCAAATTTGCGCTCAAGGTATGCTTCGGTTTGTTTTAATGTTTTATGTGTAGCGTAGAAAATGATACCTAAAGCAAACATATTTCTACATTTTTCAGCCGTCTTGTTGTCTGCGCCATGCTCCTCTCCTATACGTTTGGTGAAAGAGCTGATAGGAGCTTTTACAATATTGTAAGAATGTTCTAACTCATCAGTAAATGGGTCTGCTGAATATCCTGCTTTAGCAATGGCATCTTCAGTAAAAGTGTCAATATCCACAATGATTGTTGCACCTTTTTTTGCCCATTTTAGGTTGGAACGGAATGAAGCTGGGTTCATGGCAACTAAGAAGTCACATTTGTCACCAGAACTGTAAATGTGATTTCCAATATGAACTTGATAACCAGATACACCAGCAATAGTGTTGTGTGGAGCACGAATTTCAGCAGGATAATCAGGGAATGTTGCAATATCATTACCTGTTAGTGCTGCTGCATCAGAAAAAAGAGTTCCTGAAAGTTGCATGCCGTCGCCAGAATCTCCGACAAACTTCACAACAATGCTGTCTTTTTCAATAATTTGCTCTTTTGTCATACTGTTTTTTGTTTTTAGAATTTTTTTTATGGTATATGTGAATTGTTTAATCTATAATCCTTTGTTAGTTAGTTGGTTAAATAAAAAATGCCTTGTTTTTTAGACAAGGCAAAAATATAAAAATATCTAATAGAAACCAACTATTTTTTGATGATTTTTTTAATGATTTTTCTTTCTCCAGATTGGATTTCTGCAATGTAAATTCCACTCTCTAATGCGTTGATGCTTAGGGTTAAATTACTATCCATAGTTTGGGCTGATATCATTTTTCGTCCACTTATATCATACAAATCAACGACAAAACCGTTATTAAAATCTCCACAATGTATCAGAATTTGATCTGAACTTGGGTTTGGAGAAATTTGTGCAGAGATAGTTTCTCTATGATCGTTAATACCGCTATGGTCCCAAATCTCTCCAATTGCTAAATCATAAAGAAGCGCAAAATTCATTTTTGCCACCTCTTTCGCGAAGTCAATGTTACAATAGGTATAAAGGTCATTAACAGTATGGTAATAATCGGAGAAGGTGTATTCAATAGCAAAAACAGCCTCAAAGCCTGCAAGAGCATACATGTAACTATCACTATTTTGGCGAGTTTTGTTCGCTGCACCTGCTGCAGGTATAACCGGAGTGATAGTTGTAAATGTTTCACACATAAATGCTGCTCTATCTGCTAATTCTGTAGCATTGTCGTACCAATGCAAGGTTAGCATGTATGGTAATGAATCTGGTTGATTAGAAACCATATCATTGTTGAGCATGGCAATTACATTGTCATTGTTATTAGCTCTTTTTTGAGCATCATATCTTGAACCTTGAAAACCTACCTCTTCTGCATCATATCCTATAAAGTAGATAGTATTACGAGGTTGGAGTTTGAATTTGTCGATTATACGTGCAATCTCTAACATTACTGCAACTCCTGAAGCGTTGTCGTCAGCACCGGGAGCCGCTTCTTGAAGTACTCTTCCTGATAAAGAGATGGCATCAAGGTGCGCACCGATAATTACTATACTATCTCGATGTTCTTTGCCAGGAATAAAGCCAACAGCATTGTAACAATAACGTTCAATGTGAGGAAGCCAAATGAATGTAGTGTCAAGATAGAATGAATCAATATGGGCAGTTGTAATCCCGTATGATTGTAAACGTGAAACAATGTATTCTGCTACATCTTTATTTCCGTTACCATGGTCGCAATATCGATTGCCAAAATTTTCTAAGTCTTGGATGGTCTTTCCAATACTATCAGCATTGAGTTGTGGTAGAATATCCAATAACTCTTGATTAAATTGTGCATTAACCGTAAATGTTAAAAAAAATGCGATTAAAATTGTAAAAAATCTTTTCATAGGCAATTTGTTATTAGTTATTTTATGGACCTCTTTATCTTGTTATAATTTGCTATGGCCCTTTTGGCAAAATTACATTGCAAATGTATCATTTATTTGAATTAAAAGTCTATTTTTTCTATCATTTTGGATTTTTTACTGTAAATGTTTGAATAATATTTTGTTGTAAAAATTTGTTGCTTTCATTATTTTCAATTTATTCATAATATTTTGTTTGAAAAAATAGATTTAATGTATAGGTGGTTAATTTTGGGAGTATTTTGACTGTATATTTGGATATTTTGTGGAGTGTTATAGGTTAAATTAGTTTAAGCAAAAGTTCGGAATATACAGTATTTGATGGTATTTTCAGATGTTTTGAATGTTATAATGATTGTTGAAAATATGTCTTATATTTAGTAAAAGCTTTTTTGAATAGTTTGTTGGAAACATAAACACCAATCCATACACTAAAAGTACGGATTGGTGTTTATGTATTTTGACAAGAAAATATTATATTATCTTTCGATAATTCTATTTTTTGATGATTTTTTCAGTAGTTTTCTTTCCCTCAAATTCAAATTCTGCAATATAAATACCGTTCTCTAAATCGCTGATATTAAGCGAAGTTTGGCTATTATTTGTGAAGGTAGATTTAACAATGCGCCCAGTAAGGTCGTACAGGGTAATCTGAAAACCATTTTGAGCTTCAGAAGATTGAATGTTAATGATGTTATAAGTTGGGTTCGGATAACAACGAATTTCAAGTTTTGAATTTTCGGTAATGCTGGTAGCGTCACCTAGAGGTCCAAATGCCATTTCGTATAAAAGTGCAAAGTTCATTTGAGCAACCTCTTTGGCAAAGTTAAGGTTACAATGGATAAATAAATCCTCCTCTGTGTGGTAGTAATCTGAGAAGTAATATTCGATTGCAAAAACCGCAGGATAACCATATTGTGCGTATGTCCAACTGTCGCTGTTTTGGCAGAGAGTGTTCTCTTCTGCGCTCGGAATAATAGGAGTAATAGAGGTAAATGTTTCACATAAGAAAGCTGCTCTTTCAGCCAATTCTACAGCGTTTTCGTACCAATGTAATGTTAATTTGTAAGGAAGTGTTTCTGGTTGATTGGCAACCATGTCGTTGTTGAGCATTGCTAAAATTTTCTCTTGACGTTGGTATCGTTGTTCAGCATCATGGCCAGCACCGCGCAATCCAATCTCTTCAGCATCGAAGCCGACAAAACTGAGGGTATATCTTGGTTCAAGATTGAACTGATGTATAATCCGAGCAATTTCTAACATCACTGCAACTCCAGAAGCATTGTCATCGGCGCCAGGTGCTGTTGCTTGCAATGTCCAGTAGTCATCTAAGGAGATGGCATCAAGGTGTGCACCGATAATAATTGTGCTGTCAGAACACCCCACGCCTTCAAGGCTACCTTTTGCGTTGTAGCAGTAGCGAGAGATGGGTGGTAACCAGCCCAAATCTAAATTAAGGAAGAATGAGTCAACAACAGCATTCTCAATGCCGTAACTTTGCATACGGGCAACTACATATTCTGCAACATCTTTGTTTCCATTACCTTCGTTGCAATATCGATTGCCAAAATTTTCTAAATCTTGAATGGTTTTCCCAATGCTATCTGCATTAAAATGAGAGAGAATTTCAACAAACTCTGGATTATATTGTGCTTGGCTTGCTATGCACATTAAAAGAATGGGAATAATGGTAAATAGCTTTTTCATTTTGTAGAAAAAAAGCGGCGCAAGAGCACCGCTTGAGTTATTACTTAGGGTTAATTTCTAAAAGTTCTACTTCAAAAATAAGGGTTGCACCAGGTTTGATTTGGTTTCCTGCACCTCTATCTCCGTATGCTAAATCAGAAGGAATGTAGAAAATAAATTTAGAACCTACAGGCATTAGTTGTACACCTTCCGTCCAACCTGGAATTACACCATTCAATGGGAAAGTAATAGGTTCGCCTCTTTGAATTGATGAATCGAAAACGGTTCCATCAATGGTAGTTCCGTGATAATGAACTTTTACTTTGTCAGTAGCGGTTGGTTTTGCACCTGTTCCCATTGTTACTACCTTGTATTGTAAGCCTGATGCAGTTTCAACAACACCCTCTTTTTTCTTGTTTTCTTCAAGGAATAGTTTGCCGTTTGCTTTTTCAACTTCTGCTTGCGCCATTGCTTCAGCTTGCATTTTTTGTTGATGTGCTTCCACTTGTTTGTTTAAAATGTCAAAAGCATGTTGCATCTCTTGCATATTAAACATATTTTTTCCGTTAAATGCATCTTGTAAACCTTGTAGAAAAGCATTGAAATCAACGGTGATACCTGAAGCCGCAAAGCTTTCGCCAGCATTAGCACCTAAAGCATAGCTTGTTTTTTGGAGTTCTGTCATTGTCTCTTTTGTCATCTGTTCTTGTGATTTTACAGTTGTGCTAAGTGTAATAAAGCACAAACATAATGTGAATACTAAAATTTTTTTCATCTTTAATTTTTTTAAGGGTGCAAAGATATATAAACTTTTCTCACAAAAACGTTTTATTGCTATTTTTCTTATTTTCTTTCTTTTTTTTGAGAGAATTTTAGACCTGATGAAATTGGATGAATTTTTAATATGTTGATTTTGAAACTGTTGTATTTATTTTATGTAATAAAAACATTGTTTGTTGATATTGAAAAATAGTGTATTTTTGTAGTTTAATTGCATAAATATGGTTAAACTAGCGGTTGTTATTCTGAATTGGAATGGAAAACGTTATTTGGAAACGTTTTTGATGCCTCTGCTTAAGAGTCTTCCGTCGTACGCTGAAGTAATTATCGCGGATAACAATTCTACTGACGATTCATTGATGTTTATGCAAAAGAATTACCCTTCTGTTAGGGTGATTAAAAATCCTACTAATCAAGGATTTGCAGAAGGGTATAATACTGCTTTGAAACAAGTTGATGCAGAATTTTATTGTTTGCTAAACTCCGATATTGAAGTTTCAGAACGTTGGATAGAACCGATAGTTGAGTGTTTCGAACAAAATCCAGATATTGCTATAATTCAACCTAAGTTGTTGTCGTATAGCGAGAAGGATATGTTTGAGTATGCGGGAGCGTCAGGAGGTTTTATCGATAAGTATGGATTTCCCTTCTGTCGCGGGCGAGTTTTTGGAGTCTTGGAAAAAGATTTGGGTCAATACGACTCGCCGATGGATGTGTTTTGGGCAACAGGTGCGGCTATGTTTGTGCGTAGCAAAGTCTATCATCGTTTGGGTGGATTAGATTCCGATTTCTTTGCCCACATGGAGGAGATTGATTTTTGTTGGCGAGTTAAAAATCAAGGATATAGGATTTGTGTTGTACCCCAATCAATAGTCTATCACGTTGGCGGAGGTACTTTGCCCAAAAATAACTCTTTTAAAACCTATCTTAATTTTAGAAATAATCTATACTTACTTCAGAAAAATTTGCCACAAAATAGGGTGTTTATAACCTTTTTTGTGAAGTTTTTCCTAGATCAAATTGCAGCATTCTTTTTCCTATTGCAAGGGAATAGTAAAGATTTTGTTGCCGTGTATCGCGCGATGTTTCATTTTTGGAAAAATAAAAAACAGATGAAACAGAAAAGAGGCGTTATCTCTGAACAAGCATTCGCACATACTTATCCTAAATCGATAGTTTGGGCACACTACTTTTTGAGAAAAAAATATTTTGATGGGAAAAAACTATTTTAAAATGTGAAAGTTATGACCTTAGAAAGTTTTTTTTATGCTTATTTATGGGGAATGGTAATTCTGGGTGTCGGAATTTTTATTACTTTGCAATTTATTACGCCTGCATATGGCATGACCTATAACAATCGTTGGGGAGCATCTATTTCGAGTCGTTGGGGGTGGCTAATTATGGAAACACCTGTTTTTGTAATTATGCTGATTATTTATCTAAATTCACTACTTACAGGAGTGAAACCCTTTAATATAGTTACTTTTGTATTTCTACTGATATTTCAAACTCACTATTTACAGCGTTCTTTTATCTTTCCAGCCCTAATGAAAGGGCAGAGTCGAATGCCGTTATCAATTATGTTTGCTGGTATTTTCTTTAATGCTAGCAATGCGTTTATTCAAGGTGGTTGGCTCTTTATGTACGCACCCTCTTATGCTTACCCAATCAGTTGGTTCTGGTCGCCACAGTTTATTATAGGTTGTCTGCTCTTTTTTATTGGAATGGTGGTTAATATTAAGTCGGATAGAATCATTAGAAAGTTAAGAAAATCACGTGATGATAATAACTATTACCTTCCACAAGGTTTTCTGTTTAAATATATTAACTCTTCAAATTATTTTGGCGAAATTATAGAGTGGATTGGCTTTGCAATCCTAACTTGGTCAATTCCTGGGTTGGTGTTTGTAATTTGGAGCATTGCCAATATCTTACCTCGTTCTAAAGCCGTTTATGAAAGATATACCCAATTTTGGGGCGAGGATTTTACGAAGTTGAATCGTTGGAAAATATTTCCGTTTATATATTAAGTTAATCAATCTTATGTGTAATTAAATTGTTGTTATGCAGAATATTATTATACCCCTAATCTACTTAATTTCTCCCTTTGTCGTTATTTGTCTGTTCAATCGTTTTAAGATTGCGCGTAAAGTAGGAACCGTTATTTTAGCATACGCAATCGGTGTGATTATGGCTCTAACGTGGTCGTTTACTAATACAACACCTATTGAAGGCGACTCATTGTTTAAGACACAAACAATGCTTCAAAATATTACTGTGTTGATTGCTATTCCTTTAATGTTGTTTAATTCCGATTTTAAACTTTGGACGAAGTCATTGCCCAAAACCTTTAAAGCATTAATATCTGGACTATTGGGCGTTGTTGTTGCTGTTTTTGCTTCCTTTTTTATTTTTAAATTTTCAAATGTTCAAATTGAGAATATGCCTTGTGTTGCCGCAATGATGACGGGTATATATACAGGCGGAACAATGAACTATTACGCACTCGGGAAAGCATTGGCAGTTGACGAAACTCTGATTGTTGTAGTGTTAACTTTCCAAATGTTAATTACATTCCCATTTATTATCTTCTTGACCGCTGGCGGTTTTAAGATTTTCCGAAAACTTCTTCCGTTTAAAGATGAAAATATTTCACAAATTGATACTCCGGATGCAGACAAAGTAGCTGAGGATACTTTTGAAAAATATTCAGATATGTTTACACTGAAGAATTTCCCTAAAATGATGTTGGGATTGCTGCTTTCGTTGGGATGTTTGGCCGTTGGTGTGGGGTTGTCAATGTTGTTGACAGGAACTTTGAACGAATTGGTTGTAATTCTTACAATTACAACCTTAGCAATTGCTCTTTCTTTTGTAGATAAGATTCGTTCACTACCTAAAACTTTTGAGTTAGGAATGTTTTTTGTACTGATTTTTAGTGTGGTAGTGGCTTCTAAATTTAATATTGCCGCTATTGATGGTTCTGTTGTAGGCTTGCTTCTTTTTGTATTATCAGTATTATTATTCGCTGTAACGATCCATCTAATTTTATGTCGAATCTTTAAAGTTGATGGTGACTTATTTACTGTGGCAATCGTTGGTATGTTATGTTCTCCACCATTTATTCCACCCATTGTAAGTGCAATGAAGAATAAAAAAGTGTTGATTAGCGGTATTACAATAGGGTTAGTCGGCTATGCTATAGGAACATATTTGGGAGTAGGATTGGCTTATTTCTTGAAGTTATTTTAGTTATTTTTGATTTTATGAATATGAAAAAAAATCTTCTTTTTTTCTTGATGCTGAATTTATTAGGATTTTCAGTATATGCTCTTGATGTGAATAATGAATTTGATAAAAAACCCAAGAGAGAAAAAGATACATCTGGTGTGAAAAAAGGTTGGAATTTTGGAATTCTTCCTAGTGTTGCCTTTGATGCAGATTTAGGATTTCAATTTGGAGCATTAAGTAATATTTTTTATTATGGTGATGGTTCTACTTATCCCGAATATCTCCATTCTTTATATGTAGAAATGGCTTATACTACAAAACGTTATGGGATTTTTCGATTCAACTATGATTCAAAATATCTAATTCCTAAACATCGTTTTTCATTTGATGCTACCTATCTACCCGATGCAATGTGTGATTTCTATGGTTTTAATGGTTATCCTTCTGTTTTTAATGATAATTGGAGAAATTCTAAAAAATATGGTGTGGAAGAGGGATATAAATCTCGAGCTTTTTACAAGTTCAAACGAGATCTTTTGCGTGTAGCTGCAGATATTCAAGGAACTATCCATAAAAATTGGAAGTGGAGTGCTGGTGCAGGATTTTTGGGGTATTGGGCTGACCAAGTAAATTTGAATATGCTCAATAAGAATAAAGATGAAGAAAATCGTTTGCCTGATATTCCAGGTCTTTACGAGAAATATGTGCATTGGAAATTGATAGATCAAGCGGAAGCTAAAGGTGGTATGCATCCATACGTGCGCGCAGGATTTGTATATGATAGTCGTAATAAATTGACTAACGCCTCAAAAGGAATTTATTCCGATCTGTTTTTGACCTATACAGCTGCTTTTGGTGAACAAAAAGCGTACAATAATTTGAAACTAAATTTTGTGTTTCAGCACTATGTTCCTGTATATAAAGATTATATAACTTTTGCCTATCGTGCAGGGGTTCAAACATTGTTAGCAGGGGAGAGTCCTTTTTATATGGATAGCTATTTGAATACATTATATATTCAACGTGTTATGTATGAGGCTGTTGGTGGTGCAAATTCAATTCGTGGAATTTTGCGAAATCGTGTACTTGCTGATGGTTTTGGTTATGCCAATGTGGAATTTCGTTTTAAAGTATGGAAATTTGATATTGGAAGACAACATTTTTACCTCGGATTTAATCCGTTTGTAGATATGGGGTTAGTACTACAACCTAATGAATTAGATGAAAACTTGGTGAAGGAGAATATCGAACTATATGATCCTTCATTTGATATGTCAGAATTAGATTCATATTTCAGCTTTGGTTCAAAGTCGGTTTATCTACCGCACTTTTCTGCAGGTGTTGGTGCAAAAATTGCTATGAATGAAAATTTTGTACTTTCTGTAGATTGGGCTATGCCATTCAAACCTGCAGATGGAGCTAGTAAAGCGAATTTCTACATAAAAATGGGATATCTCTTCTAAAATGTAAATTAATATTCTATAGAATTGATTATGAGTAAAGTTGGTGGAAAAGTAAATGTTTTTATTCCATGTCAGATGGATATGTTCTCGCCTCTAGTGTCTTCAGCTGTGCTTAATATTTTGGAGAAAATAGGTGAGGAACCATTATATTGTAAAGATCAAACGTGTTGTGGACGTTGTTTGTATATGCAAGGTGAAACAGAATTGGTGAAACCTTTGGCGTATAATCTTTTATCCCAAATGGATTATAACTACCCAACAATTGTACCCACAACAGCATGCGTTAGTTTTATAAGAAGTCATTATAAAGATTTATTAGAAAATATTGCAGTACCTGCTGAGTGTAAGACATTTGTTCAGCAGGTTTATGAATTGTGCTACTATTTGGTTAAAATTAAGAATATTACTTGTTTGGGTAACCATTTTGAGCATCGTGTTTTCTATTTTAAATCATGTTCTGCGCGTAACTATTATAAATTGGAAAATGAACCTGAAATTCTATTGCGAAACACAGAAGGTTTAGATCTTTTAGTGGATGAATCTCTAAATCTATGTTGTGGCGCAAATGGAAATTTTGCAACAACAAATCCTGAAGCATCTGATAAACTTTTGGAGCAGATTGTTGAGAATATTTATAAGAAAGGAGTTCAATATATTACCTCTACTGATATTGAATGTTTGCAACATATTGAAGCTTATTTGTCATCTCAAAATTTAGGAATTGAGGTGATGCATATTGCAGATATTTTAAATTCAGGATTGTGATTTTCTAGAAATCTGAGGTTTGGAATAGCTCGGCAGTAATGGCGTCTGTTAGAGCAATTCCTTGTGGGGTAATTTGAATATAATTACCTGTTTTTCTGTATAATGTTGGATCTATTTTATTCAGTTCTTGAAGGAAATATTGAAGTTCTCTTTTTCCAAACCTCTTTTCCAATTCTTCTAGAGAAATACCTTCAGATGTGCGCAATCTGAGTAGCACGTATTCGTTGTATTGCTCGATTGGGGTGAGATGTTCCGTTGTGTAGAAAGGTTTATTTTGTGCTATAGACTCATAATATTCCTTGATAGAAGCACAATTCCATTGACGAGAAGTGCCGTTGAAACTATGGGCGGATGGCCCTAAACCGAGATAAGGAGTTCCATCCCAATAATGGCTATTGTGCTGAGATTTGAATCCCGGATACGCAAAATTGGAAACTTCATAATGCTCGTAGCCAAATTCTTGTGCGAAATTGATAAGAAGTTGCAGTTCTTCAATGGATTGGTTGTCATTGAGTTGAGGAAATTTTTGAGTCTTGATTTTTTGTTCTAATAAACTATTTTCTTCAACAGTAAGACTATAGGCTGAAAAGTGAGGAAGATGGTAATTGCTCACGATTTGCAACTCCTTTTGCCAATCAGAAAGTGTTCTGGCATAAATACCATAAATTAGGTCAATGCTGAAATTGCTAATTCCTGCCGAAATTACATTTTCTATGGCCAAATGTGCCTGATGTGCATCGTGGGTGCGTCCTAAAAGTTTTAGAATATCATTGTTAAACGATTGAACTCCAATGCTAACACGATTTACCCCTAAATTCTTTAAATCACAGATATACTCTAATGTAATTTGGTCAGGATTTCCCTCAATCGTAAATTCAAAGTTATTTGAAAAAGTGAAATATTTCCTAATCTTTTTAATTATAGCTTCGATGTCATTAATTTTAAGTAGGGTAGGAGTGCCGCCACCTAAATAGAGTGTATTGAGAGTTTTATCTTCTAAATAATTATTTCTTAGGTCAATCTCTTTGAGGAGAGCTTCAAGGTATGAATTGTAAAATTGAAAATTCCCAATCGAATAGAAAGCACAATAGAGACACTTTTTCTTGCAAAATGGGAAATGGATATAGATTCCGCTCATGGTGGAATTTTTAAATGAAAAAAGGCTTCGGATTTTCCGAAGCCTCATCTTGTGGGAGCAATAGGAGTCGAACCTATGACCCTCTGCTTGTAAGGCAGATGCTCTAAACCAACTGAGCTATGCTCCCTTGCTTGAATGCGAGTGCAAAA
>JAEZOU010000030.1 GCA_023413895.1 Bacteroidota bacterium
ATAGCTGCAGCATCAAAAGCAAGATTTTTCCAATTTGACTTTGCCGCCGCATGATCCCCTTTAATATGATTAACTACAGCTGCTCCAACATCATATACAACATTTGCAATATCCCAAATTGTTTCAACAGGAAATTTCCCGTTGGGATCTTTCATTAAAATAGGAGAGTTTTTACAATAGTTATATGGTGTCATATAAGGAATGCTGTCACTCATGGGATCCACGCTGAGCCAGATGCCTAGATCGCTGGTGTAATAGCGTGCGCCAAAGTACGATAAGTTCGTTTCCGAGTCTTTCTCTTTCGCGGAGAAGGTATAAGACGCAGTTGCCGACAAGTTTCCCTGCGGATGCAATTGGTTTTGTGGGCGATATGTGGAAGAAATGTGCATTGCGAATTAGTTGGGTGCAAAGGTAAGGAAAAAGTTTGAGATGGGGGGAAGAGAAATTTAGTTCGATTCGGGCAGAAGTGAAGAAAGTTCATATTTGCTGGAAATTACACACTTTTGGGGATACTACCCTCTACCTCCTTGCCGTTGATGTAGATGGTTACCCTGCGGGTGCTGCTCTTTGTTATAAACGTTAAGTTTTGGCAAAGATGCCTCAAATGTCCGTCACGGATAGGGACGGGTAATAATCCAACATCTCATCATTCACAAAGAGTGTTCCCGCTTCATTGTACCCATAAACATAAACTGTATAGTCTAAAGTTGCATTTGTATATTGAATTCGGCATTGAATTCAGCTTGCATAAGAGCGAAATATTTTCTCATAAAAAACTTTATATGAATATCCAACTAAATAAATATAAATAGAATAAAGAAAAGAGAAGTTTGCTTGTAATAACGCTGGAAAACGGTTTAAGAATAGGAGCCCTAACAAATGGTTACACTTAGAAACACTTAATACAACATCAGACCACAACTCATTTCCAAATCCAATTTTGTCAAAATAAACAAACCAAAGTCCACATAGCAAGGAAAGAACTGAGACAATTGCGATACCGAACTTCTTCTCTACGGGAAACACTATTGTTTGGACAAATGAATATAATACAACTAAAAAGAAATGTCCAAAATTCAACTTGCTTGCGGACCAACACATATAGTCATCTATGAAAACAATCCCTATTAGGAAGAAAAATATATTAAGGATACACACATATATGGTTAATGTGATAAAACGAATGATTTTACTACGCATAACAACAGAACTTTAAGGTGATTGCTCTAAATATTTGAGTTTTCTCAGTGTCAGGGAAGTTTCGCCCCCCCCACTTCTATGATAATTCGAATATATAGTAGGCGGTGCAGAAATATCAATTTTGCTATTTCGGAGAGCTTTTAATAGTCCACGAGCATTCCTATAATGCATGTCATAAAGCGGATCAGTATCTGCCTTTTGCTTGTAAACTTTTCTTTCAAGCAATTCTAGTACTCCTTCAAGGCCATGACCTAATATTCCTCTTTTAACAATACCTAATGCTTTTTTTCCCCCATTCTTGGTCGGGTAATATTTCAATGAATATCCTGTGTTTTTAATTTCTGGGGATTCGTAAGCAGTTTCACCCCCTGAATTGTAACTACTTTCCCAAGAACCTGTGTAGTTATTAGCATTGTTCAATTGGGATTCCTTGGTAAACAACGGATTATCGCCTTCATATAGACGGACATCTCTTTCAGCCTGACTTCTGTCAAATCCTAAACTAACTAAGCCTTCAATATTTGCATCTCGAATAGCAGTTGCTTCATCCCAATCGGATTTGTTTTCTGTTACTTTAGTCCATTTTACACCATTTTCAGAGAAACTTTGCTCTGAATGATTGTCAAACCACTTATATCGACCATTTGATCCTTCGTAGCCATCATATTCTTCCCCGTTAGGGTCTATTAACTTTATCGGATTATTTGCACAGTATGCATACGGGCTCATGCTTGGATACTTGTCGGATAGAGGGTCCACGCTGAGCCAGATGGACAGGTCGCTAGTGTAATAGCGTGCGCCAAAGTAGCTTAGACCGGTTTCCGAGTCTTTCTCTTTCGCGGAGAAGGTATAAGACGCAGCTGCCGACAAGTTTCCCTGCGGAAGTATTTGGTTTTGTGGGCGATATGTGGAAGAAATGTGCATTGTGAATTAGTGGGGTGCAAAGGTAGGAAAAAAGTTTGAGATTGGGGAGCATTTTTTTTAATTGTTTCGTGTTTAGATTTTAAAGTTATCTTAAGATTTTATCAATTTCCCTTTTTGGTCATACCTAAATATACGTTTGGGTTCGACAACTTCGTTAAATTGCAAATTAAGCAAATCAACCATTTCAACGTCTGAAGTGGAAAGTTTATGTTTTTTCTTATATCGAATAATCCAATGACCTTCATTTTTGAATGTGCTAATATATTTTCCTCTTCTTTGTTTTACACTATAATAAGATAAATATAAAGAATCTAAATCATCGTCTAATGAGTAACAGAAGACAGTGTCATTTCTTCGGATTGAAATACTTGGCGGAAAAATTGGAAATTCTAGACGTTCAAGTGGGTATATACAATTGGTTATTGTATCATGTTGGGGACAATCCAATGTGAAGTTTATAACCTTAGTTTCTGAATTTCTGATTGCAATTCCGTTTTGTCTTTGAGAAACAAAATATCCATACTGGTTTTCAGCAATAATATCATAAGTTCTCGCAGAAATATTTTCAATCAGGTATTCCCCCTTATAGTCTGTAAAAGCTCCGTTCACAAGCGAATTTTCAGATATTAAATAAACCATAATTGCACACATTGGAACGCTGTTTGTGTTTTTTACACATCCTTTAATAGTGCCCTGAGAGTAAGAGGCACAGCTAAAAAAAACAGCTAAACTAAATATTAAAAGCAACTTGTTAACCATTGATATTGTATTTGTATAAAATATTCTGCACTCTTTTTCTGTATGGTAATGCATAAAAGCTACCAGTTTTTACTTTTATATCATTAGAGCAATTTTGAGGTTCGGATGGTAGTTTAGAGTAGGCCGGAACATTTCTCAATCCACGTATTTTACTCTCTTTATTGACATTGTTCCATTTACGTCTAGAATTATCTACTTTATTATGGCGTCTATATTCTCGATTTTGGTTGTTATGAGCTTCATATTCATCAGCTAAATCGTAGGCAAAAGGCAACCACTTCCCAATACCACTGGACATAAATCCTATCTCTCCATATTCAAACTGAATAGCATGAGTGATTTCGTGCCGAAGATTTGAAAAAATAGTTTGTCCCGCGTTTTTTGATTTTCCATCATCAGCCATAGAATAATTTATGAATAGTTTGTTCCCATCCGTAGTGAAACTATTTTCTCCGTCGTTATTTTTATTAAAGACATACGTCTCTTCCGACTTTTTTAGTTCTCTAAATTGTTTACAAAACCCATTGTCAAATATTCTGAGTACACCAACAATAATTCTGTCTGCAAAAGAATTGTATTCTACTTCCTCCCCATTCGGATCCACCAGCTTCACTGGGTTATCCGCGCAGTAAACATATGGGCTGAGCGAAGGATATTTCGCAGACATCGGGTCCACGCTCAGCCAAATGGACAAATCGCTGGTGTAATAGCGTGCACCAAAGTACGATAAGTTCGTTTCCGAGTCCTTTTCTTTCGCGGAGAAGGTATAAGATGCAGTTTCCGACAAGTTTCCCTGCGGAAGCAATAGGTTTTGTGGGCGATATGTGGAAGAAACGTGCATTGTGAATTAGTGGGGTGCAAAAGTAGGGAAAAGTTTGAGATGAGGGAGTTGCTGGGGGCGATTTTGGAAAGATTATAGAGAGATTTCATTTTTGTAAATACACCTAATATTTGCTGAAAATTAAACACTTTTTTGGGAAATACTGCGTCTTAGTTATTTTACCCCTTAAACACTATTTATTGATTCTAAGATAACGCAATACTTTAGTTATGTGTCTCTTTCTTAAATGCTTTTTTTGTAAATATTTATAATTGTCTTCGTATTCGTTTTTCATAAAAGTATAATGAGATTCAACACAAGAACAATTTGAACACGGACGGTTGTATGCTATGCTGAAGGAGAACAATTGTTCTTCATGATCCAAATCATTCTTTGCAGCAATATTGACATTTGATTCTACTTTGATAACATATTCCCACACATTATTATTTTGACGAATATGATTCTCCCATGAATACAATAAAATATCATCATATTTAAAAACAAATAAAACGATATTTGAATCTCTGCAATAAATAGGATAGGAAAAATATTCTTTTGTTATTAGAGATTTCCTTTTATGAGGAGATCCCAATAAATCAACAACAAAGTACACTTCAAAATTATCAGATAATTCTATTTCTTTTCCGTTGAGAAAAAAACGACATGAAATCATGTTATATACTACGTTTAACATTGAATCTTCTCTATGTTTCAGTTGAATCAGTTGATTTTTAAAACGAACCTCTTCTTGGCTAATAGCGTACAGACATTTTTCATATAAAACGCTGTCATTTACAAAATCTTGCAATAAATTGGGAGAACTCATCACCATTTCGTAAATGCTATCTATTTCACTATGACTCAAATTCCATTTGTTATAATCCTGAGCAAACAGATCAATATTATAACTAAAAGTCATCAAAAAGTAAAGAATATATTTCTTCATTTATTTATATTTACAAAATCATCAAAACTCATTTGCATTTTATATCCTTTTGAATTGTACATGTATACAATATGGTTGTCATTGCCGAAAACAAAGCTAGTGCCATAAACTCGATAACCTTCTTTTACAGCATTTTCATAATCGACTTGTGATGGTTCTTGCACCCAATTTCCGCTGGGATGAAAATGAAAGAATCCCATTTTCTTGAACCATGAAACATCCACAGAATTATAATCAATTGATAGAGATTCGTTTTTGACGTTTGGATTACCTGTATTCCCTTGGTTAGCCCAACGTAGTTCTTCTTGCCCCATTGATTCAGGACGCAGATTATAACCCCAAATTCCACCATTTTCAGTGTTGGGATAATCATTGTCACAACTTTGAGACATTTCAACGAGTAATGACCTATTTTCCACGTTAGGAAGTATCATTGCAGAATTAACCTTTGAAACATCCGTATTTACACCTTTCATATTATTTTCTTGAATCATTGCTTGTTCCGTTTCATCGGCTACAGCATACACAATACCATCATTTTTACCATCTGTACCTAAAAATAAGCCATTTTCATCATAAAAATTTCCTATCTCCTCCCCATTCGGATCCACTAACTTCACTGGGTTATTTGCGCAGTAAATGTACGGGCTGAGCGAAGGATATTTCGCAGACATCGGGTCCACGCTAAGCCAGATGCTCAGGTCGCTGGTGTAATAGCGTGATCCGAAGTACGATACGTTCGTTTCCGAGTCTTTCTCTTTCGCGGAGAAGGTATAAATCCAGATGATAGTTGACAATTGACAGTTGACGGTTAGATGAGGAATGGCAGAGTGTGACACAGAAAAGAAGTTGTGTTTTCTTTTCATTTGGCGCGCGTAAATTTTCCAGTTGTAGTATTCGTATTTCATGT
>JAEZOU010000056.1 GCA_023413895.1 Bacteroidota bacterium
CCGTTGAGCAATTCGTGTTCTAAAATTTCGTACTTTTGCGCTTGTGTAATTTCCATTTTTTTAATTTTTTACGTTTTGCAAATATATCATATTTGCTGGAAATTACACACTTTTTGGGATACTACCCTTTCTTATGATTCAGAATTATCGTTTTACAAATTTTCTTACTGCAGTGCCAGATTCTGAAGTTATTTTCAAAAAGTAAACACCACTAGGAAGTGCTGAAACATCTATTTTATTGTTATTGACAATTTCGAATTGCATAACTACATTTCCAACAGCGTCTATAACCATTGCGTTGCAAAGTTGCTCTGGAAGATTTGAAAGTTGAATGTAATCTTCTGTTGGATTGGGAGATATATTGAAGTTTATTAGACTGTTTTCTGTGATATTTACATTGGTAGTTGCACTTACAGGGATTTTTGTTAAAGCTCCTTGAGACATAATAGAAAGTGTGTCAAAACGTTCACCTGCGTATGTAGGTTCAAATTTCACAAAAAGACGTTTGGGTAAGTCATCTTTGTTGATTACCAAACGAGTTCCCCAATTTGTTCCATTAATAGAGATCTTGAAATCACCAGTAATGGTTGCTAATAGGTTTATTTTTAATCTATTGTCATCTGCATGAATCATTACGTTTTGAAAGTCTGAGGTTTCACCAACGTTAGCAAAAAACTCCAACTCATCAGGAATGGTATAAATAATGGTTGGGTCACCAGCAGCAAAATCTGCATAAATAGTATGATTTTCTGTAACGTTTGTAAAGGTGTATTCTTCCATGGCACCTATGCTAACACTATCAATATACACTTGGTTAACGGCAAATCCAATCTCAGGAGTGATTGTGTAGGTTTTTCCATAACCATAATTTATAGTAGTAACGCCTTCTGGAGAAATTTCACCATTTTCTCCTGCAGAAGCTGAAATTTGATAGGTTGTTATAGAGATGCCTGAAATTTCAACTACTTGATGCATTTGAATATTTTCAATTGTATAAACTCCTTGTATTGGCGTTAAAACCACATTGTTGGCCTTAACAATGGGTTGTGATTGCAGATAGGCTTCATCTAAAGTGAAAGAGAAACTAAAATCTTCACCGGCGGCAACAATAGTAGAATTGCTAGTAGCGTTGTAAGTAATACCATTTATTGTAGGAAGATATACTTGATAATTTGCTGTTTCAGCAGTATCATCAGCTACAAAATTAAAGGTGATTGTTCCGTTGGATTCAGAAATATTAAGAAGTTGAACTCCACTATTGCTTCCATTCCACGCTCTGAGAGATGGTGTGGTAGAGTCTGTTATCTGCGTTTTATGTCCTGTTCCAGGCCAAGAACAGGAGGTGGAATTGATTGATCCATACTCACCTTCGTGGGTTGGAATTGAATATTGACAATTGGCAGCTACAGGGTAGAATTGTTGCGGATGTTGAGAATTAATATCCCAGTAGTTGATGTTGGCGTGTTGGTGATAAATTACCATGCCATGACCAGGAATGTTGTTATCAAAACCTTCCAATTGACGATTTTCAATAAGGAAAAATTCGTTATTGGTATTGGTGTTGATTCGATAAAAAGCATTTTTGTAAAGTCGGGAAGAAGGTAAGGTTATTTCTTGAGTAGTAGTGAGTGTTGTACATTCTGCCCAATTGTATGTGAAAATTTTAGAACGCGGGTTAGGGTGTGCTGGCGTTTTACCACTATTGTTCCAGCTTCCAGAGCCTTGTAAATCCCAAGTCCCAGTTCCAGAGCATTGACCATTTTCTTCGTAGTCTGTGTCATAGTAATCTGGAGCACCGAAACTATGTCCGAGTTCATGGCAGATAACCCCGATATATGTGATGCCAGAACCCGATGCACCTCGTAATTCAGGACCGCAAGCATAACGATCAAATTCAACACCATCAGCATAGGTGCCACCAACGGATGAAGCATGTGACCAAATACAGTCGCTGCCACCACCAGCCTCCTGACCATGTCCAGAAAAAATCATAAATACAGCATCAACAACGCCATCATTATCGTTGTCATAGATAGAAAAATCAACTTCATCGTCCGCTTGGGCAATTCCTTCCTCAACAAGTCGGTAACCTCTGTTTACATAATATGCCATATCATGGTTGGCTGTGTATGGCCCGAGAATATCTGTTGTAAGGTTTACTCCATTGTAAGAACATTCTCTGAAGAAGTCACGGACACTTCCGGTTGCTCCTCCATAATTATACCCCAGTTGGTTAAATAGGTTTTCAAAGTCGGCTTTTGTACGAATAAAAGGTCGGTCTGGGGTTTCCATCAAAAAACATGCCATCTTAATATTTCCTAATGTGGGAAGACCTTTGCTTTGCGTAAGCTTTTGATTAGCAGCGTTTTTTATTTGGTTAAATTGCTGTAGCTGAGCGTCAGAAAATCGTAATCCTTTGGGTATAGAGGAAAGAAATCTTCGTTCGGCAAGGGTACGTTGATTTGGAGATTTTGCAGTAAAAGCAGAGGGTTCCAAATCTCCATAACTATTGCGTTGTGCATAAGTAAAATATCCCTTATGGTCGTACATTAAGGTATATCCATCAGAAGAGTGTGCGTAATTAAAAAACTCGTCACCACGCATAATTAAAGTTAGCGTGTCGCCGTTGGGTTGCGTAAATGTAATAGGATAAGGGTAAGCAATAACAGCAAACAGTTGTTGCGCAAATAGGAAAAAGGTTGCTAATAATAAAAATTTCTTCATTCTATAATATTATAAAAAAAACGGCGGCAAAAATACAAAAAACAATCTTTCATTTATCTATTTTCTGCCAAAATCTGCTGGGATTTCTCCCCAACAGCGTGTGTTCCACTTAATAATTGGAGTGGTAAAGGTGTTGTTTTGTAACCAAAATTCTGCACGTTGCAGCAAATCAAAAACAGTCATGTTTTTTTCTGTAGGTAAAACAACAGATTTGTGCTTCTTGTGTCGCACCCAAGCAATAGCTGTAATGCTATCGGAATAGATAGGAATGTTAATCTGTCTCTGTTTCAAAAGTGCTAAAGCATGTACCAATGCCAAAAATTCACCAATATTGTTGGTGGCTCCTTGAAAAGGTCCTTGATGAAACCAAACCTCTTGGGTTCGCGTATATACCCCCCGATATTCCATCTGTTTGGTAACCATATTACAAGCCGCATCTACCGCAAGGCTATCTAAAACAGGCTGAGAATCTGTAGAACTTAAAAACTGAAATGATTTTGTTTTGTCTAACGCTGATTGCTGTCTGTAATAACTTTCGTATCCCTCCCGAAATGCTTTCTCAGCCTCTATCATCGTGTCAAAGGCTTTATATTTTGCTCCTTCAACTCCCCAAACTTGGTTCTTACAGGTTTCCCAATTGTCGTAAATTCCAATCACTTTCCCTTCCCAAACAACATAAAATTTTTTCTTAGCTGCCATATTTACACTATTTTAGATTAATATTAGAGATTTGAGTTTTCCATATCAACAATTTTATTACTTTTGCCAAGAATTTCTTACACAAAAATTGAGATAATAAATTTGGTAAACGAATATGATGAAAAATTATTATAGTAGAAAAATAAATCTTTTTTCACTTTTCCTCTTGATGGGTGCACTATGCTTTGTCTCTTGTAATTCATCTTCAAAAGCAACGCTGTTTGAGGTGTCTCAAGATTTTACGGATAATAATTGGGGCTTTGACCAACGAATCTTGGAGTATGAAGTGGAAATCGAAGAAAGTGAAAATCCATACGAAGTTATTTTAACTTTAGATTTGACAGATAGATTGTCGGTAGATCGTCTGCCTTTTACTTTTTCTATCTATGGCCCCGATGGATCTGAATCACACAAACCGACTGTAATCGTTTTTAATGTCCCTGAAGATCCTTCTACAGAACATTTATCAGGGCCCAAAACAATTACTAAAACCATTTACGATTATAAGTTCTTCAACCAAACAGGAACCTATAAGTTGAGATTACTCCAAAAGTCGGGAAAGTATGATTTACATAATGTTAAAAGTATGAAAATCACTGCAAAACAAACTCAAAAAAAAGAGCAGCCTCAGGTGTTATGATATATTGTGGAACTATCATTCAAGGGCTTCAGTTAGGTAGAACTTTTGGTTATCCTACCGCGAATGTGGCTTTGGATACCCCAAAAAATATTCCCACTAATGGGGTTTATGCTGTAAAAGTTGGCTTAAATCAACAGATTTATAACGGAATGTTGTACGTAGGTACGCGCCCTACGCTTAAAATGAGTGAAACTACTATCGAAATTCACCTTTTCGATTTTAATGAGCAGGTTTATAATGCTCATATTACGTTTGAAATTGTAGAGAAAATTAGAGAAGAGATAGCATTCCAAAGTACAGAACAACTTGTCAATCAAATTCACCAAGACTATGAAAATATTAAGAAGATTTTGGGTGTGCATTAGCATTTTAATCTTTTCTATTACTATTCAAGCTCAATCCCTTCCCAATGAGCCTTTGAAAGAACAGAAGTTATATACCTCTTTGAAGGAAGCACTGCAAAATCCAGAACAAGTTTATCGATTAAAATTAAAACTTCCGCGCAAGTGCGATTCTATTCCTGAGGAGGTTTTTCAACTTACCAACTTGCAAGAGTTGCGCCTGACGGGTTGCCACCTCAATATCATTAACCGAAATATTGGAAAACTGCAGAGTTTGCGTTTTCTGCATTTGAATCGCAATAATTTGGTGCGCCTTCCAGAGGAGTTTACGCAATTAACACATTTAGTGTTGTTAGATATTAGTAGAAATCCTCTTATGGAACTTCCTGAATCAATGGGAAATATGAAGTCGCTTGAGATGATTGATGCATGGGATACGCAACTTTTTGTATTGCCAGAAAGTATTGCACAACTTGCAGAAACACTTAAGGTTATCGACCTTCGTCAGGTGCCACTCAAAGATAGCGAGCACGTGGCAATGCAGCAGCTTCTGCCCCAAACAAGCATACCTTATAGCTACTATTGTGATTGTAATAGTGACCGATAAATCTCCAAATCTATGAAAGCCAACTCCTACTACTATTGTAAAGTCTGCGGAACCCAATCCACCCAATGGATGGGAAAATGTCCTTCGTGTAACTCTTGGAACTCTTTCGAACAGGAGGTGGTACTCCGCGAAGAGAAAAAGAAGGGAAGTTCGTCAGTGACCGCACGCAAAACCACCCCAAAACCGCTTAGCGAAATCTCAACCGTTGATTTGCCACGGGTGGCTTCGGGCTCTACTGAGTTCGATAATGTGCTCGGTGGCGGTATCGTTCCCGGCTCAATTACTCTGCTCGGAGGTGAACCCGGTATTGGAAAGTCAACGCTATTGCTCCAAATTGCACTGCGACTAAAAACAAAGAAGATTCTGTATATATCTGGTGAAGAGAGCGAAACTCAGCTGAAAATGAGAGCACAACGCCTCGATAATGGCGACAACGCTCACTGCTACATCCTAACCGAAACCAACACACAAGAGGTTTTTACACAAGTAAAGGAGCTTAATCCCGATATTATTATTGTCGATTCTATTCAAACAATGCAAAGTACTCTAATCGATTCGGGCGCAGGCTCAATCTCACAAATTAAAGAGTGCTCCGCCGAATTTCAACATTTAGCTAAAAGTACCGGAACGCCCGTTTTCCTTATCGGTCATATTACGAAAGAGGGAAGCATTGCTGGACCCAAAATTTTAGAACATATTGTCGATACCGTTTTGCAGTTTGAGGGCGATATGCACTATGGCTATAGAATTGTCCGCTGTATTAAAAATCGTTTCGGGTCAACCTCCGAGTTGGGAATTTTTGAGATGTGTCAGGCGGGCCTGCGCGAAGTGACGAACCCATCGGAAATTCTGATTTCTGAACGAGATGAGATTTATAGCGGAACGGCTATCGCTTCAATAATGGAAGGAAATCGTCCGCTTATGATTGAAACACAAGCACTTGTTAGTAGTGCGGTTTATGGTACGCCACAACGCGCAGCTACGGGTTTCGATATTCGTCGCCTCAATATGTTGTTGGCAGTGCTCGAAAAAAGGTGCGGATTTAAAATTGGCGCAAAAGATGTCTTTATCAATATCGCTGGCGGTTTTCGTATCGAAGACCCCGCCATCAATCTGGCAGTAGTAGCCGCAATTATGTCTTCCGGCGTCGATGTCGCTATTAGTCCTAAAGATTGTTTCGTAGGCGAGTTAGGACTGAGCGGCGAGGTGCGCTCTGTTGCTCGTATCGAACAACGTATCGCCGAAGCCAGCAAGCTAGGCTTTAAACGCATTTTCTTCTCAAAATATAACCTCAAAGGGCTCACTAATCGTTACGATATAGAACTTTGCCCTATTGGAAAAATTGAAGAGTTGATCCCAAAACTTTTTCAGGAGTGATTTTTAATTTGGGCGTATCGGCTCTTTCCTGCGCACAAATCTGCGCACTCGCCGTCGGGCTTTCCGCTCAAATTTCGCGCCTCTTTCTTTTGCTTCAATCTTCTTTGAAATCCAATTCCTAAGTTTTACGTTCTAATTTCTAAACACGAAAACCGGCGCTCATAACCGCTGCAATCCCTTACGCAATCTCATGCGCTAAGATTGTTGCAATTTGCACTATTTCCTATTTGCTTTGTCGTTAACCTACCATGAGGTAGATGTTCGGATATTGATGTTGGGCTTCCTTTATGCGCTTGCTCAACGCAAAAGCAATGGTTAGCGTTCCAATTCGCCCAATATACATATCAACAGCAATGATTAATTTCCCAAACCAACTGAGGTCGTCCGTAATACCTGTACTAAGACCACAAGTGGTAAAAGCAGATACCGTTTCGAATAGTAAATCGGAAAAGAGAAGCTCTTTCTCTGTCATGCTTAATATAAAAAGTGATAAGATAATCACCATAAGTGACATAATAACAATGGAATAGGATTTATCCACAATCTCAAAAGGTATGGTTCTGCGACCAAATTCAATCTTCTTCTTGCCTCGGATGGTTGCCATAACCGATTTGTAAATCACATACGCTGTGGTTACTTTAATACCACCTCCTGTAGAGCCTGGCGATGCTCCAATGTACATCAAAATTACAAACATCAGAATTGTTGGCATGGCAAAGTGAGAAAGATCTACTACATTGAACCCCGCTGATCGTGTGGATACTACTTGGAATAACGAGGCTGCTACCTTGCGCCCAAAACCATGTGTATAGGTAAGCGAATTGCGGTACTCTAAAAATAGGAAGAATATCATGCCTACTACAGAGATGATGAGAGATGCATATAGAATAATTCGTGTGCTGGGATGCAGCTTTTTCCACGTTTTGCGCCGCCTCTCCTTAATGTTTTGTATGCTGAAAATATCCCGTAATGTGAAAAATCCAATTCCTCCAGCTAAAATTAATATTCCTATGAAAAGCTGTGACCCCATGTCGTTAACCAAAACTTTTTCGGCACCACTATTGCTCCATAGATGAAAACCAGAGTTGTTGAATGCTGCAACAGTATGGAATATAGCTTGATAGGCAGTGTGTACATCGGTGATAAAATATCCCTGAGCCCGCCAATAGAAGAATAAAACCATCGCTCCAAGAAGTTCTATTAGAAAACTGGCAAGGATAATCTCTTTTAAAAGAGACTTTGATTCTGTAATGCTATCCGTATTGGTGAGCTCTTTAATCATCTGCTGATTACGAAGACTAATCTTTGAACCAGAAAGAAATACGGTAAAGAAAGAGGCAAAGGAGAGAATACTCAAACCACCCATCTGAATCAGAATCATAATAACTAACTGACCGCGCATCGTGAAGGTTGCTCCCGTGTTGACCGTAACCAACCCCGTGATGGAACTCGCACTCGTGGCTGTGAAAAGCGCATCTATAAAGGAGATGCCATCGCGAGTCATTCGTGGCATCAGAAGTAAACAGGTCCCAATAATAATCAGAATTAAAAAGGAATACATCAGCATAATCGGCGGACTAATACTGATTTTGGATAGAAAACCAGTTCCTTTCAAGATGTCAATGCCAGAAACAATAAAGAAGTAGATTTGAATAAAAAGTATGTAATACGAGCTAAATTGTTCTGTGTTAAAGATGTGAAAATGGATATTGAAGATATGTGTGAGAAGAAATTGTACAACCAATATCCCCAACATGATAGCTTCAAAAATCGAGTTTTTTAGATATTCGCGACGCGGAATGGAGTAAAAAAGGTTAATCAGATATTTGAAAACATAAAAACCTAAACTGAAAGAGATAAGGTAGTGAATGAGAACTTTTTGATGTGCTGTAAAGTAGAATCCATAGTAGAAACAGATGAATAAAAGCGTGGTGGCAGAAAGAATACTGCTGATATATTGTAAAATCTTAGCCACTTTGTCATTGTGGTTGACAATGTGAAGCCGTAATTTCTGAATATTTCGCCGGTAAAAATGTTTAAACATTGTTATTGGTTGGCTTTAAGGAAGTTGTCAATATCAATAGTTCTACCAAAAATGACAAATACGTCCTCCTTTTGGATAACTTCAGAGTAATCAGGAACACCAATGATATGCTCTTCTGTTACCTCTTTTTGTGCGTTTTCTTCAAATACACGGCGGATGGTAATAAGACTTAACTTGAAGTTCTCACGGAAACAGATGTCATCAAGTGTGTGCCCAATTAATGAATTGGGAGTTAGAATTTCAGCAATTTTGTATCCGTCAGGAAGTTGTAAGTAAGTGATGAGGTTGGGATTCATCAATCTTTCTGCAAAAAGGGTTCCAATTTCGTCTTCTGGGGCAAGAAATTCTTTAATTCCCATCTTTTCCAAAATCAGTTTCTCATTTTTTCCCATACATCTACAAATAATTCTTTTGACATTTAAGTCTATCAGATTGGCTACGCACAATAAACGTGCAACAAAGTCATTTCCAATAGCTACAATTATAGTGTCAAAATCTTGTATGTTTTCTGCTGCAAGTGCCTTAGAACTGGTAACATCAATGCAAACGGCTTCTGCTACCTCATCGGCAAGGTCGTTCACAATCGACATATTGTTATCAATAACAAGTACTTCCGCTCCTCTTTTTGCTAAAGATAAGGCAATGGCTGATCCAAAATGACCAGCTCCGATAATTGCAAATTTTTCCTTTTTCATCAATGCTGAGTTTGAGCCGGCAAAAATATTAAATTTATTTTCAATTACAATAGCAAGATAGCTTTTCTTTCCCGAATTGTTGATTTAGATAGAATTTTTCAAATAGATTTTTAAGATAAATTCATATTCTAGAATGGATTATCTTCTATTTTATTTTGAACTTTAGTCGGAAAGTATGTTTAAATTAATTGATTTTTGTAGGTGTTTTGTAGTTGTTTTGAGTGAAAATAAAAATATATACAATTATGTGTAATTGAACCAATAAATGTGTATCTTTGCACCATTGTTTATTGTGTAGTATGCTTTTTAATTCTATTGAATTTGCACTATTTTTACCCATCGTATTTTTGCTCTATTGGTTTCTTTTTCAGCGGAATGTTCGTTGGCAGAATCTCTTTGTCGTTGGGGTTTCATATCTGTTTTATGGTTGGTGGGATTGGCGTTTTCTTATCCTAATTGCGTTTACTTCGTTTTGTAGTTGGGGTAGCGGTTTGTTGATTCAACGTTACCGACAGCGACCACTTGCTAAGGCCGTTCACGTTGCTAATATTGCACTGAATTTGATTATTCTCGGTGTATTTAAGTATTACGATTTTTTTGTTACCTCTTTTGCCACAATGTTCTTAAATGGTCAAACAGATGGTTTGCTTCTGAAAATAATCTTGCCCGTCGGAATAAGTTTTTATACTTTTCAAGCTTTAAGTTATAGTATTGATGTTTATCGAGAGAAATTAAAACCCACTCGCGATATTATACAATTTTTCGCTTTTGTGAGTTACTTCCCTCAGTTGGTGGCTGGTCCGATTGAGCGTGCTACTAATCTTTTGCCCCAGTTTGAAAAACCTCGCGCTTTTGACTACTCGCAAGCAGTAGATGGAATGCGGCAAATTTTATGGGGGCTTTTTAAGAAAGTTGCCGTAGCAGATTGTTGTGCTGTTTATGTAGATCACGTCTTTGAAAATTATCAGTCGCAAAGCGGCCTCACTTTAGCAGTTGCTGCAGTATTGTTTGCCTTTCAGATTTATGGCGATTTTTCAGGCTATTCCGATATCGCTATCGGAACATCTAAACTATTTGGTATCAGGTTGATGCGAAATTTTAATAATCCCTATTTTAGTCGTAATATTGCAGAATTCTGGCGCAGATGGCACATCTCGCTAACGACTTGGTTCCGCGACTATGTGTATATTCCGTTGGGCGGCAGTCGCGTGCCGAAAGCCAAAGTGGTGCGAAATACGTTTGTTATTTTTCTGCTAAGTGGTTTTTGGCATGGAGCTAACTGGACTTTTATCGCTTGGGG
>JAEZOU010000083.1 GCA_023413895.1 Bacteroidota bacterium
AGGCTTCGATATATAATTGTGGTAAATTGGGATCTAAAGTTACTACATTGAACACGATACATTTTTCAGGAAGCGAGTCTTGAAGTTTTGTAAAAACAGTAGCGTTCCATTTCATAGCTTGATGTAAGTAGAAGTGGTTAGTATGAAATATTCTTAATCGAGGAATATTTAGCATATAAAGTGCTGAAAAAAGAAGGAAAATTCCACCAATAATAGTGTAAATTTTTCTGTTTTTAATAATTACAAGAACTTTTCGAAAAATTAGGTCTATAAAAGCACCGATGCTTGCAAACCAAATTAAACTGACGATGAAGGGATAAGTAACCATTTTAGTTTTTGCAAGCGAGAAAAAGAGATAAACGAAAATTAATGTGGTAAGCAGAGTTATTTTATGAGAGTATTTCTTTAATGAGAGTACTAGTGTAATTAGACCTATGAATAGAATTATGTAAGTGATAATTTGCTTGGGGCCAATAGGCGAGATAGAGGAAAGTGATAAAAAGCCGAAGAAGATGTGAGGTAGTGTACGGAGATAAAAGGTAGTTGGGTGAGCGTGTTCTTCAACGGGGGAGTGGAGGTGCTGAAAATTGTATTCATGTTCTACTTTGGCCATTTCTGGAAATTGTACAAATGTGTAGATTTGCCATGGAACGACAAGGGTTGTTGTAATGAGAATTGCTAAAGCAAAATGATTGATTTTCCACTCTTTAATATTAAATTTATATTCAGAAAGGAGATAAATGCCCCACACAAAATAGAGAAGTAAGCCTGTAAGCCATTTAGTAAGTACAGCACCTCCACAAAAGATTGCTGCAATTATGATCCATTTGAGTTTTCTGCCACTATGGATATATTCTATCCAAGCCCATAGGGAAGTTGTTACATAGAAGAAAAAACAAACATCGTTATGATCAATTTCGCCCTTTCCACTTACTAAGTTAAGTAGAAACCATGAGAACGTGATTGCAATGGCAGAAAAGTAGCCTTTTTGAGAGTCAGTAAGCAAAGATACTATTCTGTGGGTAATGGGAATGGCAAGTGTTGCCATTATAATGCTCGGAATACGAAGCGTAAATGTACTAACACCGAAAATTTTGAAACAGAGGGCAATCTGCCAAATGAATAGGGGTTGTTTGTGAAGCCAAATATGCGCTGAAGTCCAGTTCAGATAGTTATTTTCAGGAACGATAGCCTCTTTGTATAGTTTTGGAAAGAGAAAATTATCTTTGGTGTTTAAAGCCACTAATGCGTGGAATTTTTCGTCCCAAAGGTTGAGATATGGGTCTAAAAGTGCGCCGAAAATAAAAAGGGAAGCCCCACACAGTGTTAAACTGAGTAGGGCGAGTTTATCTTTTTTTCTAAAATATGCTAGTATAGAGAAACAGAAAAAAAGGAATCCTATGCCTAACCAAGCATATTGATGTACTTCAAAACCATTTAATCCCAAGAAAGAGAGCATTCATCTATTCTTTATTGTGTTTTTTCTTGAATGCTGCAATTCCTTCATCTAAGAATTTGAGGTAGTTGTCAACGTTGAGTTCGTAAGCGATAGGGCCTGCCAATACGCTTCCGTCGTGGTCAACGATGAGGTAAGTAGGTTGTGAGTTTACACTATATTTGGTGTTAGAGATGAAGTAGTTTTTCTTTCCTAATTTAGTGATAGGTTCATTATCTTTATCCAAGATTTGGTCTTCTTCATCTAAAACTACAATTTTATCATCAACATACAAAGCGGAAAGAATGAGTTCATTTTTGAATCTTTCTTGCACGCGAGGGTCAATCCAAACCGCATTTTCTACGTTACGGCAGTTGGTGCAGCCGTGCCCTGTAAAGTCGATGAATAAAGGTTTGTCTGCAGCTTTAGCTACGCGCAAGGCTTGGTCATAGTCGAAATAACCTTTGAGTCCGAAAGGAAGATGCAATGTTTCAGCATATTTGGGAGCTTCCAATCCAGCATCGTTTTGTGTTGCGTCTGATAAACTGATGGTTTTTCCGTTGTTTACTTCGTTACGGATAATAGCATTAACATCGAAATCCTGAGTGGTCATTGGAGGCATCCAACCTGAGAGTGCTTTCAATGGTGCACCAAACATTCCAGGAATTAGGTAAACGACAAAAGTGAATACAAAAATCGCTAACATATATCTAATCCAGCTATGTTGAACAGGCATTTCATCATCGTGTGGAAAGCGTATTTTTCCGATGAGGTAGAAACCAAGCATACTAAAGATTACAATCCAGAATGCAAGATAAACTTCGCGGTCTAGGATTCCCCAGTGGTAGGTTTGATCAGGAACATTGATAAATTTCAGTGCAAATGCCAATTCTACAAAAGCTAAAATAACTTTGAGTGTATTCATCCATCCACCAGATTTTGGAAGAGTTTTTAGCATACTTGGGAAAAATGCAAAGAAAGTAAATGGAACAGCAATTCCCAATGAGAAACCCAACATACCAATAATAGGTTTGAGGAAAGAGCCGTCAGCAGAACCTAATGCTACGGCACCCGCAATAGGAAGTGTACAGGAGAAAGATACTAATACTAAAGTTAATGCCATGAAGAAAACTCCGATGATACCGCCCTTGCTTTTGTTTTTTGCCGATTTATTTACCCAACTGCTTGGAAGGGTAATTTCGAAATATCCTAACAATGAGATGGCAAAGATGATGAAAATAATTGCAAATAGAATATTTGGTAACCAGTGTGTTGAGAGCATATTGGCAAATTCAGGTCCAAAGATGGCTGATAGAATGATACCGAAAAGAAGGAAAATCACAACGATAGAACCACCAAATACTAAAGCATAAAGTTTGGCTTTTTCTTGCATTTTTACAAAGTATGAAACAGTCATTGGTATCATAGGGAAAACGCAAGGCATCAGCAAACCTACCAATCCACCAAGGAAAGCCGCTAAGAAAAATTTCAACATAGATTCTTCTTCCTCATTAGTTGTTTCGGTTGTTTCTGTTTCAGCCGCTTTCAAAATGGTATCTTGTTGGGTTGATTCTTGTGCAACTACAGCAGGAACAGTATCCTCCTCAATAACCGTAATTGCAAGATTTTCAAAACCATCAACAGTAAAAGAAAATTTATCGTCAATTGGAACACAACGCCCTTCAATGCAAGCTTGTCCGCTGAATTCTCCTTTTACTACAAAAGGTTCAGCATTTTGTACTTTAATTTTTTGCTTGAAAGTGACTTTTTTCTCAAAGTAGAGAGAAGTGTCATCAAAAATAGAGTCATAAAATGAAATGGGTTTGGGTTCCCAAACATTGCCAATACGTTTGTAGTCTTTGGAGGATTTAAATTCAAAAACTAACGGGTTTTCCATTCCTTTGTGACTTTGTGCATAAAGGTGCCAATGAGGTTCAATAGTGGCTACAAATTGTAATTCAGCTATAGAATCATTGACTTTTACTGTGTTAAATTTCCACTTAACAGGATTTGAAATTTGACCATGGAGTGGTAGAACTCCTCCAATGGCAATAATCATAAAGGTAAAGATAGTGAGAATAAACTTTTTCATATAATTATATTGTTAATGTCTGCAAAAATATATATTTTTTTTACTCTTTCGATATTTTGTTTAATCCTTCATATATTTTTTCATGTAGAATAAGTCTTATCTTGCTTTTTGATAGGTTGTTAGGTTCTGTGTTTGGGTGGACTCTATTGGAGAGGAAGATAAAAATAAGTTGGTTTGCAGGGTCGCACCAAAAAACAGTCCCTGTAAATCCTTGGTGTCCGTAAGTGGTTTTATCAGCTTGAGAAGGAATAATTCCGCTTTCGCGATCGAAATCGGGAGTAAAAAATCCTAGTGTTCTGCGATTGCAATTGTGCATAGAATAGGTTTGGGTGAATTTCTTGACGGTACTTTCTTTGAGCAATCGTTTGCCACCGAAAGTTCCATTCTGCATAAGCATAACCGATATTTTTGCAATCTCTTCGGCAGTGGAGAAAAGTCCTGCGTTTCCGCAAACGCCTCTACTCAAAGCCGCAAGTTGGTCGTGAACATAGCCTTGAACCACCTGGTTGCGGAAGGTTTTGTCGTTTTCTGTAGGTGCAATCTGTGCGCTATCGATTCCATGTTGCAACGGATTAAAACAGGTGTACTCTAATCCCATCGGAATATAGAAGTTGTTTTCAACATATTCACTCAAACTTTCTCCTGTAATTTGTTCAACGATTTTCTGCAAATAGTAAAATCCTAAATCGCTATAAACATATTTTTTCGCATTGAGTTTAGAGTTTTTGATACGCTCAGCAATCCGTTTTTGGTAAGCGGGCTTGAGATATAAGTTATGGGCAATTTCGATGGAAAACTCTTCAGAGTAGATGTCGTTTAAGTATTCGTAGCGATTGCTATCAAGGGTTAGAGCTTGGTGGAAGGAAATAAAGGCAGGCAGTCCAGAGGTGTGTGTAAGCAGTTCGGCAATGGTAATGTTCTGCTTGTTGCTATTTTTGAGTTCTGGAAGATATTTGGAAATATGGTCGTGAAGTTCGTATCGGTTTTCTTCATAAAGTTTCATCATTGCTAAAGTGGTTGCCAAAGATTTTGTTACCGATGCCATATCGTAGAGGGTTTGGTCTGTCACGGGATGATTTTTTTCATAATGAGTATATCCGTAGTTCCTTTGGAAGATGATTTCTCCATTTCTCAATGCCATTACCTGACAGCCGGGATAAATTTTCTGTTCAATTCCAGCTTGAGCAATAGAGTCAATTTCTTTTTCAATTTCCGATGGTAAACGGAAAGATGCCGTAGTGAGTGTGGGGAGAGAGGGTTTTGTAATTCCGCTTCCAACAGGGAAAGTTCCACTGCTTACTGGAAGCTTCCCTTCAAATGGAATATGACCGTAAAGTGCATCTATTACAGATGTTATAGTGTTGTAGTTTTCCTGATATGCTACTATAATTCCTTTTAATTGGGTAATATTAGAGAAAGATTCTAAAATGTATGGATTGCCAAATATAGCAAGAAATGTGTTTTTTTGAGTTGCCAATTTTCGAATAAGTTCAATGCTGCTTGTGGTTACGCCATAGTTGCGTTTGGGAAGTTGGCGAGTGTTTGTTAAAGCAACGATAATATTGTCATATTCTTGAATTTTGTTGAGTATTTCTAGCTGATTTTTAGCAGTTACCTCTTTATTGATAAAAAATAGAGGGATTTCGTAAAGTGATGATAATGAGTTATATTCTGTTTTGCTATTTTCGTCACCAATAAGAACGATGCAGTTTTTTTGTTCTTTTTTGAAAGGAAGATATTCTTCTCCTTTGAGTAGTGTGAGAGCGTGTTTTTCTATTTCTGTAATAATTTTTTTAGCATTGTAGTTGTTGAGGTGCTTGTAGAGATTATGTGTTGATAAAGGGGAGTTTTGATGAATGCCCATTTTCTCCTTCATGGTAAGTATGCGAAGGCATTTCTCGTTAATTTGTTGCTCGGTTATTCTTCCCTCATCAATCGCTTTTTTTATGGCCGGAATGACAATAGAGAGTTGGTCAGGAAGAAGGAGAAGATCGTTACCAGCAAGCAAGGCGCGAATTTCAGCTTCCCCATCTGTAGGAAAATGTTTTCTTAATCCATCCATCTCCATTCCATCTGTAATTACCAATCCTTTATATCCCATTTCATTTTTTAGTAAATCGGTAATGATAGGTTTAGAGATTAAGGCTATAGAATTTGTTTCATTGTCTAAAGCTGGAACATTCAATGGAGAAACCATCACCATATTAACCTCTTTTGAGAATAGTTTTTTGTATGGATATAGCTCTAAATCAAGTAATTGTTCTTTGCTTTTGCGAATAATTGGAAGGGCTAAATGTGAATCTACGTCAGTATCTCCGTGTCCTGGGAAGTGTTTTATACAGCCCCAAACGCCCTGCGATTGCATTCCACTAAGGTACATCCAACTTTTTCGTGCAACTTTATCTTTGTCTTCGCCAAAGGAGCGAAAATTAATGACGGGATTGTTTTTGTTGTTGTTAACATCTATTACAGGCGCATAGTTGAGGTGAATTCCTAATCTTTTGCATTGGCGTGCAATCTCTTCGCCCATTTGGAAGATTAAGCTATCGTATTTTTCATCTAATGCTCCTAAAGTCATCGCGCGCGGAAATGCCAAAGTGCTGTCCAAACGCATTGCAACGCCCCATTCTGCATCCATCGAAACTACTAAAGGAATTTTACTTACGGCTTGGATACGGTTAGTCAATTCCAATTCACGCATCGGCCCCCCCTGAAAAAAACATACGCCTCCTGGTTGGAAAGTTTCAATTTCGGAAATGATTTTCTGGTTATACGTTTCATCAAAATTGGAGTGGATTCTAATAATACACAACTGTGCAATCTTCTCTTCCAAACTCATTTGTTGAAGTTGATGATGTGCCCAAGAAACTCTTTTTTGCGGATCTGTATTGGAACAGAATGTTGTAAATGTAATTGTTGTAAGAAATATAAGGGTAAAAATTCTTTTCAGCATTGTGTCTCTTTGTTAATTGATAATGGTCATCTCTTTGAGTAGCGAACCTGCTTCTGCATATTTATCGATTAGAAATAGTATATATCTCATATCTACGCAAACGGTTCTTTGTAGCAACGTATTATAAGCAATGTTATTGCCTAAAGCTTCACGATTTCCATCGAATGCGCAGCCAATAATTTCTCCATTTCTATTAAGAATTGCACTGCCCGAGCAGCCTATTGAGTAGTCGTTATTGGTGATAAAGCAGATAGGTAAAAATCCATCAATATCGTAATTACCAAAATCTTTATGCTCAAACATCTCTTTCAATCTATCTGGAATCGAAAATTCGGGGTCATCAATTTTTATTTTTTCCATAATTCCTTTGTGAGAACTGATAAAACTGTACCTGATAGCATCTTTAGGTTCATAACCGCAGACTTTCCCGTAGTTGTATCGTAAGGTTCCATTAGCTTCTGGATAGAGTTCAAATTTGTAGCTATTGCTAAGTTCTTTTAAGGCCGAATGGTATAGCTTTTGTGGTTCAATAAGTTGTTGAGTATATTGTTTTAATGGTTTTTCTCCTAATTTTATGGTGTTAACAATGGCATAAAAATATCGTACTAATGGGTCTTCCGAGAAATCTAATGAAGAGTTTCTTTTTAAGAATTTTTGGAAATTTTTTTCTGTAGAAAAGATCGATTGGTTGACAACTGCTTTGGCAAATGCAGACACATCTCCCGCATAATACTTAGTAATATATTGGTAGATTTGTGGACGGAGATTTTCAGGAAGTTTTTTCCATAATTCGAAGTGGGAGGTAATGATTTTAACCTCTAAATCGGCATTGAGATGATGGGTAAACTGTCGGTATTTCCCTAGAAGTTGCTCAATTTCAGATGAATTGTATTTTCGTTTTCCTTTATGTGGACGACATTCCTGCAAGTGGTATGGAAGCATCATCGTTTTGGACGTAAGTAGAGAGATGTTGCCGAACCAGTAACAGTTGACCAAGTCGCCATCTAATTTTTTACAAATCGAATCAATATTGGCAAACATTTGGCCATATTTGGAATTTAGTGCGCTATCTGCGGATAACCATTGATTGATAATTTTCTCTAAATTTTGTTTGTTTTGTAGTACATTTATATCATTCAAAATGCTATTCTCTCCTTTGATATGTTTGTTATAATTAGCAAATTGAGTATAAGTGGATCCATAACCTAATTTAATATTTTCATCTTTAAATATGGCTTGGCGGATAGGAGGGAGAATTATGTTTAGAGCATTGTAATAAGCAGGATTTATTTTGTGAATTAGGTTGTTGATTTCAAAAGAGGTTTTATAGCGTTGGGTAGTTGTTGGGAAACCTAAATAGAAGGTAAAGTCATCTTCCATAAGTCCTTGTATATTAATAGGAAGTGCATATTTTGATTCTATAGGAATGTTGAGAGAGTCATATTCTGCAATTGTACTATCAGGAGCCATATATATGCGAAACAAACTGAAGTCAGCAGCATATTGAGCCCACGACCAGCTATCTTGGTCGCCGCCAAATTGTGCTACATTTTGAGGTGGTACACCTACCAATCTAACATCTTTATAGGTTTGATATGCAAATAGATAATATTCAATACCATTAAAAAAGGGTTTGATAGAAACGTTATATTTTCTATCTCGTTCTCTTTTTTCCTTTAAAAGTTGGATATTGTTTTCAATCCATTTTTCGCGCATTAGTGGGGTGGCATTTGGTGGTATTTTGCCAAGAATTTCCTGCGTAACATTTTCAACACTAATAATAAATGTCGCTGTCAAACCAGGACAAGGTAGTTCAGATTTCCTCTCTTTAGCCCAAAATCCATCTTTAAGGTAGTTTTGATCTGTAGATGAGTGATGAATAATAAAATTGTAAGCATTTGTGTAGCTAGTAAGTAGTAAGCCCTCTTTAGAAATGATAGCTCCAGAGCCATTGTTATCTCCTAACATTACGATAGCATCTTTTATGGAGGGAGTTTCTGTGCTGTAAAGTTGATCTTTTGTCAGCCGAAGTCCCATTATTCTCATCTTATCATAGTTAAAATCCTTCTGAAAGAAAGGCAACCATAATCCTTCATCGGGAGTAATCGCAAAACTACTTCCCAACGAGAATGTAATAAGAAAGAGAAGAAGTAATTTAAATTTCACTGACATTACTTTTTAATCACCTTAAGTATGCCGAATCTCTTTTCACTTTTTGCTTTAACGATGTAAATGCCAGGAGGTAAAGATGATATATCGAAAGTTAATTGTTGTTGATTTCCTTCTACTTTTGTACTGCTGATTATTCTTCCGCTGATGTCAAAAAGGTCTGCTTGCGTGATAGGATCTTCAAAACTTTCTAATGTGAAGTTTTGATAGCAAGGATTGGGAAATAGGCTAAAGTTGTTTCTGTTGTAGTTAGCAATGCTTGTTGAGTCTTCGGAATCACGGTTTTCGAGGTATGCTTGGAAAAAATCTGGAATTCCGTAGCCCATTAGTGAGTCGGGAGTATTGTAAAGGTGTCCATTTTCGCGAATAATTTGCATAATTTCAGATGAAGTTTTGTGCGGAAGAGCTTGCCATAAGCACGCTGCCATACCCGCAATTACAGGTCCAGACAAGCTTGTGCCATTATTTTGGCCAATCCATTCACCGTAATTTTCATAGTAAAGTACGCACCAAGTGTCCCAACCCACAGCGCAAACATCAGGTTTTACGCGCCCGTCTGCACTATAGCCGCGGGAGGAAAATTCGGCAATAATGCTATCTTTGTTGCACGCACCAACTGCAAGTACGTTGAAGGCGTCAGCGGGGCGTCCTAATTTAACCCATTCACTGTTACCTTCATTTCCAGCGCTGATAACTACTACAATTCCCTTTTCACCAGCAATAGTTGCAGCTCGAGAGGCGATACTCGTAACACCGTCGTTGTGCGCTTGTGTAAATTCTGCCTGAGGAAAATCGGGAAAGGTAGTGTATCCTAATGAGGAGTTGATAATATCAGCGCCAATGCTATCGGCAAATTCAGCACCAGCTGCCCAAAAATCTTCTTCAATAAGTTCTTCAGAAAGAGGGTTCTCAGTGCGAATAAAGTAGAAATTAGCGCGCGGAGCCGACCCAATCAATTCACCCTCTAAGGCTAAGCCGATAATAGAGGTTACAGAGGTTCCATGTGAAGAGCCATTATACACTGAGGTTGTGCCTGGAACGTAATCTTTGGTGCCTAAAAGTCGTCCCGATTGCATAAAATCTTCAAAATATTGAGATTCTGGCAATCCATCCCAACCAGCATCTAAAATGGTAATTAGCATACTATCTCCTTGGAATCCAGCTTGATGAAGGTATTGTCCATTGTGAACCTGAATCTGCTCAATGCTGTAGCCATAATCATAATCGTTGGTGAGTAACGATTTCTCTTTTTTTGTAGGAAATTCTTTTCTATATTCTTTTTCATTTCCCAACAAACTGAGGTTGTAGTTGGCAACAGGAATTAAACTATCTACAAATGGAAGTGCTGCAATTGCGCTGAAATCATCAGTATAAAGTGAGTATACAACGGCACAATTCATCCATTTTGAAGTAGATAAAATTTGCACGTTTTCAGAAACATGTAATGCTTGCAGATAATTGGGATTGATAGGAAAATCTTGTTCGGTAATGGGTATGTTAAAGCGCTCGCGTTTGGCAATAGCGCGCGGAGATAGAAACTCTTCTGGTTGCGTAATACTATAAGGTGTGTTAGTTTTGTCGTGCAAGTAAACTCGATAACAAGTGGGCGTTTGTGCTATAAGATCTATAAAAATTCCTATCAGAAGTATTAAAATGGATACTTTTCTCATAAATTATAGGTTAATAGTTTTTGATATGTGTTGATATAAAATCTTAGTAGCTCCGAGGTTGGATTGTACAAAATGCTGACAAATTGAGCAAACTCGTCTATACTCTTCCTCTTTCTGGTCGTAAGTCGAAATTTTACTAAGCATCTGCTTGCTGTCGGTAATGGAAAATGCTCCGCCCGCTAATACTAACCGTTTTGCTTCATCAAATTTCTGATAGTGAGGACCAAAAAATATTGGAACTCCAAATACAGCAGCTTCTAAAATGTTGTGCAGTCCCGTTTGGAATGCACCGCCAATATAGGAGATCTCACTATATTGGTATATTTTCTTTAAAATACCTATTTTATTGATAATTAGTATATTGTAGTCTTTTAGCTCTTTCCCTTCAATTTCTGAATAACAAATAGTTTTCTCCGCAGGAAATAGTTTTTTTATCTGTTCAATATGGCTGTTCTCTATTTCGTGTGGTGCAATAATCATTTTATAGCTATTTGCCGTTTGTTGATGTACTATCTGAAGTACTTTTTCATCAGGGAGCCACGTGCTACCAGCTACAATCAACTTCTTATCCTGTTTGAATTGTTCTACAAATTCTATAGGTTCTGCCTCTTCGGCAATACGATAGACTTGGTCAAATCGGGTGTCACCAGCCACAGAAACTTGCGTAATTCCGATGGAATTGAGGAGTTCTTGAGATTCTATATTTTGCACGAAAATGTGAGTGGCTTGCGCAAGTTTGTTGGAAAACCATGCTCCATATTTTTTGAAGAAGATTTGTTGTGGCCTATATATTGCTGAAATATAGTAAAATGGAATATTTCTGCGAGAAAGTTCCTGCATATATCCGTACCAATATTCATATTTTACAAATATGGCAGCGATGGGTGATAGGGTTTGAAGAAATTTACGTGCTGTACCCGGTGTGTCCATAGGTAGATAGGTGATAAGGTCTGCGCACGTGTCGTTCTTTTTTATTTCATATCCAGAAGGAGAGAAGAATGTAACGTGAATAAAAAGTTCGGGATGTTGTTTCCGAATCTGCATAATTAGTGGCTTCCCTTGCTCAAATTCACCTAACGAAGCACAATGAAACCATACAACCTTTTTTTTCTCTCGATATGTTCCTTTTAAATGAGTAAAAACTCCTTTGCGCCCCTTAATCCATAGTTTTGCCTTGTGGTTGAAAGGTGCAGCAATGGCTATGCCCAATCTGTAAATTGTAGTGAAAAGGAAATATAAAAATTTCATCTGTTAGTTAGTGTATAAAGTAGTGGTTAATTTCTTTTCATATAGAGGAATATTCCAACCGATTTTAAAACTGATAAGCCCCGAGAATTTACGAGGAAGTGCATCGGTGGGGCCTAAAACGAAAACATAGTTGCGGTTAGGTTTGGTCCACATCTCTGTAATTTCAACTCCCGCATAGAAACTTACTACGCGTTTATGTCGCATAAAAGTGTAACCAATAAATTGAGACATGCAGAAGCCGCCTGAACGTTGATCGTAACCTTTTCTATAGGTGTGTTGTTCAATTTGATGCGTAAGGTTATCTGGGTCAGTGATATGAATTTTGTGTCCAAAATATCCGAAGTTGTTCTGAATCCAAATTCCAGAATTTTTCCAACGAGAAATAGGAATAATCTTTCCTAAACCAGCACCAAAACTCCAATATCTTCCTTCAGGATAGATGGTGGCTTTCATTCCGTTTCCATCAATAATGTCACCATTACTATTAATCATATCTCCGAAAATCTCTTCGGGATCACATTTTAAATCGGAGCCAAACATATAGTTGAAGTAGGCGTCAAAGGTCCAATTAGAGGCAGTTTTTAACACAACATTTGCGCCAATGTTTAGGTTGTGCTTGAATGTGGTTGCTAAATAACCTTTCCCAAATGGAATTTGATAGGAGAAGTTTGCGCTTGCCCATACCATCGTAGTCGAGGTATCTACATAGTTGGAGTCAAGAATTACTTTGCCAGTGTAAGGGTTAACTCGTTGTGCTAAAGCACTAAAAGATAAAAATATGATAAAGGCTGATATGATAAAATATTTTCTTTCTTTCATACGTATTTTCAAATTTAAGTCTTCACTAATCAAACGGCAAAGATATAAAATTATTGAACTTATCACCCTGTTTTTTGCGTAAAATTCTCTCTTTTTTTACCTTTTTATTCTTAAAAATATCTATTTTTGTTTTCTCAATTTTTTTCTCTTTTTTCTGTAGTGTTTTTATCCTAAATATTTGATTGCACGAATGAAACATCTTAGAACTTATATTCTTCCAATTGCCATAATTTTGGGCTTTATCTTCCATAATTTGTGTGATATATTGAAGGTTTTTCTCCCTTATTTGATATTTCTAATTTTATTTCTCAATTTTGTGGCTGTTGATATTCGTAAAATGCGTTTTAGAACCCTCTATATCTGGTTACTGCTTTTTCAAGTTGGTGTAAGCGTAACCGCTTATTGTATTTGTAGTTGGCTTCATCTGTCTGAAATTATCTCTCACGGAGTTCTTATGGGCGTGATCTGCCCTGTGGCTGCTTCCGTGGTCGTTGTGGCTTGTTTGTTGGGTGCCAATCGAGAAACTGTAACCTCTTATACAATTATCGATAATATGGTGCTATCCCTGTTGATTCCACTAATTTTTTCTTTTGTCGGACATAATAATTCTATTCCATTTTCACAGTCGTTTCTAATCATTATTTCGCGCGTGGGTACGGTTATCGGTCTGCCTTTTGTTATAGCTCTCGTTCTACATTTTCTGATGCCAAATCTAAAGCAACAATTGGCTAAATTTTCGAGTTCTACTTTCTATATCTGGGCAGTGGCATTTTTTATCACAATTGGTCAAACTATTGGCTATCTTTTTGAGCACGGAAAAGGAAATGAATGGAATGTTTTTGCATTGGCAATGATTTCTCTATTTTTCTGTGTATTACAGTTTTATATTGGTAAAAAATTGGGAAGGCGATATGGTGATGTGGTAGCTGGTGCACAACTGATGGGACAAAAAAATACGGCAATGGGTATCTGGATTGCAAACACATTTCTCAATCCTTTAGCATCACTTTTTTTGGCGTTTTATTCAATATGGCAAAACCTTTTTAATAGTTGGCAAATTTATCGTCACGATAAGATGATGAGGTAGTTTTTTATTTGGGCGTGCCGGCTCTTTCCATCGCACAATGCCGCCCGCACGCCGTCGGGCTTTCCGCTCAAATTTCGCGCCTCAAATTCTCCCTTCAATCTCTTCCTATGTTCCAAATTTTAATACTTAAGTTATTAGTTGAAACTATCAAATCGGCGCTCATAACCGCTGCAATCCCTCACGCGTAACGAGTTGCAAAAGCTTTCCCGCATTGCACAATCGTATGCTGCAGATGCTAATACCTCGGATGATGTAGTGCTATTGTACTACGCAGATAGTCGTGGTCTAAATGTGTGTAAATTTCTGTGGTTGTAATGCTTTCGTGTCCTAGCATATCTTGCACTGCGCGTAGGTCTGCTCCACCTTCAATGAGATGTGTGGCAAAAGAGTGGCGCAAGGTGTGTGGACTGATATTTTTTTCAATTCCTGCTAAAAATGCTAATTGTTTGATAATGATGAATATCATCTCTCGTGTAAGTGCGCTTCCTCTTCTATTCAGAAATAGTATTCCCTCCATCCCTTTCTTGATTTTTATTTTTGTTCGGCTACCTTCAAGGTATGCCATTACAGCATCTATCGCTGTTTGCCCAATAGGAATTAAGCGCTCCTTGTCTCCTTTACCAATTACTCTTACATAATTTTCTTCAAAATGTAGTTGCGAAATTTTTAGTTCTATGACTTCGCTTACACGTAAACCACAACCATACATAATCTCTACAATTGCTTTGTTACGCTCCCCTTCTGCTTTCGATAAATCTATCTGAGCTATCAGCTTTTCAATCTCTGGAACACTCAGTACTTCAGGAAGTTTCTTGCTAATTTTGGGCAATTCGATTAATTGAGTAGGGTCTTCAGTTATCAACTTTTCATATACTAAATATTTATAGAATGAGCGCAACGCCGAAATTTCTCGAGCTTGCGAACGCGCCTGAATACCTGCAGTATATAGAAAGTTTATATAGGTTTGTATAGTTTGAAATTTTACTTCTAATAATTCTTTGTCTATCAGATTTTTGTCTTCAATACCAGGAAGTAAAAAGTTTGTAAATTGTTGTATATCACTAATGTACGCTTCAATGGTATTTGTCGAAAGCGATTTTTCGATATATATATATTGTTGGTATTGCTCAATAAGAGACATCTTTTCCTATTTAAAAAATGCGACTAAATCGATCTCTTCGATTGCTTTAATTCCTGTTTCGGTTAATATGGGAGCGATTAGGTAATAAAAGAAACGACTTTCTATCTTTTTACTTACTAATATAGTGTTCGTAAGTGTGTAAATAAAATAGTTTAGATATTCGTCGCTGCTGCCTTCTTCTTTGAAGTATTTTGTTGTAATTCCTGCTTCTATAATGGCAAATATAGTTTCTTTTATGGCGTAAATTTCGTTGTTTTCAATAGCTTTTTGGTAAAAATGTTCTGCTTCTTTTTTATGTAGGTTGAGTTCGTGAATAAAAAGAAGTAGGTTTTCTATAGAGTTATTGGTATAAGGTTGTTTTTCTACACTTTTTTTGGATATCTCCTCCAACCAATATTGTATAGCGGCAGTTTCAATTCCATTTCGTGATTGATATCGATTGTAAAGTGTTGCTGGGACTACGCCAATATGTAAAGCTATCTCCTCAATGGAGTTTTCGAAACCCTCCTTGAGGAGATAATTATATAGAGTTTTTATTTTTTCCTTTTTTGAGGACACAAACTACACCTCCCGTTTGATTAGTCTGCTAAAGAACCACCAAATAGCATACTGCTATCATCTGCAGAACTTGACATAGAAATTTGATAAACATCTTTAGGTTCGCAAGTTATTACGTGAGAAGATTGTGCTCTTGTATTTGCTCTTGTATTAGAGATAGCTGGAGTTTTTAGAAATGTTGCAAAATCATCGTCGTTATCAAAAAGAGCATCAAGGTCTTTAGTTTGATGAATTTCTTCGACGGGTTGTACCTCTTGAGGTTCAAATGTAGTGAACTCTGTTTCAGTAGTAGGGTTTGGTTGGTAAACGTCAGTAGGTTGCTCTTCTTCAATAGTTGTGGTGTCCATTGCGGGTTGATGTGCTTCTACTTCAAATTTACTATCAATAACCTCTACGCCAGCGACAGGTCCATTGTTGATGATAATGTTGGTGTTAATTTCTGGAGCGATATTTTCAACTACCTCTTGAGTTTGTGTGGCTGTAATGTCGGTAGTTTTAACCTGCTCTGTATTCGCTTCGTAATCGGTAATGATAACCGATAGTTTTACTTTATCGCCCAAAGCAGGATCTTCGGTTCGACCCCAAATAAGCTCAACGTCTTTGCTAAGTAATTCGTCAAATTTATCAGCAAGATCGCCAAGTTCGCTCATTTTTGCAGGTCTATCAGGACCATAACTGATGCAGAACAAGAATTTGCGTGCATTAGCCACTTTGTCTTGAGCTAATAATGGACAGTCGAATGCTTCGGTAAATACCTCTTCCATACGATTTTCGGAGTTAGATTCTCCAATTCCCATCATTGCGGCACCACTGCCTTGAAGAATTGTTTTAATATCGTTAAAGTCGATGTTTTGTTCCAAATTAACGGTGATAAGTTCTGCAATACATTTTACAGCAGTTTTAAGAACATTATCAACGCGGAGATAAGCTGTAGGAATATCATCGTCAGGATAAAATTTCAAGATATTTTGATTGTTCACCACGATAATAGAGTCAACATACTTCTTGAGTTCTGCAATTCCGTTTTCTGCGCGCTCTAACATCTTTCTACCTTCCCAAGTGTATGGTGATGTGACCACTCCAACGGTGAGAATGCCCATTTCTTTAGCAACTTTAGCAATAACTGGAGTCGCTCCTGTACCTGTGCCTTTTCCCATTCCTGCAGTGATAAACAACATTTTAGTGTCGTCACCAATCAATTTCTTAATATCATCAATGCTATCTTCTGCATATTGACAAGCAACTTCAGGTTTTGCGCCAGCACCTAATCCAGTTTTTCCCAATACTAATTTGTTAGGAACAGGATTAGAGTCCAATGCTTTTTTGTCTGTGTTGCAGATTAAAAAATCTACACCAACAATTCCTTCTGTGTACATCGATTTTACGGCATTTCCGCCTGCACCGCCAACACCAATAACCTTAATGCTGCAGATGTCTGTTTGTGTACCATAATTTGGACTGAAGTTGGTAAGTTCTCTCATAATTGTGTTTTATATTTAATTTTAACTCTATTTCTTCTTATTTATTTACTTGGAATTGATTTTTATGCAGTGGTGTCACCAAGAATATTTTCCCACCATTTCGGGGTAGAACCTTTTTCATTTTTTTTGGGATGTTTCCCAAAAATGTTTTTAACTTTTTCCTTAAATCCATCTCCATTTTCTTCAAGTTCTTCCTCTTCTATATCATCGGTATAAAGATTTTCGAAGCCATATTTTAAAAGGCCTATTCCTGTTGCATAGATTGGATTTCTTAATTCTGAAGGGAAATTTTTGCCAAATCCTACATCAGGATATCCAACAGAAGTAGGTTTTCCAAAAACATATCTGCAAAGTTCTTCCAAGTGTTTGAGTTGAGCACCTCCGCCTGTAATGACAACACTTTTTACAATATCTGCATATTTCGAATTTTGCAAAGTTTTTTGTACATATTGCAGCATTTGATTAATGCGGCAGAAGATGATTTCGGCTAAGTAGGGTTCACTGATTTGTCGTTTATCGCCTCCACTTACGGGGAAGTTGATGTGGTGATCTTTATTACTTTTTTCTACAATGCAAGTACCACATTGTATTTTGAGATTTTCTGCCGTTTCGTATGAAATATTGCAGGTGTTTGCGATATCGTGGGTGATAGATTTTCCGCCTATAGGAATTACTTTGGTAAATACAGGAGTTCCTTCATAAAAAATAACCATATCACTAGTACCTCCACCAATATCAAGAAGAAGCACTCCTTCCTCTTTTTGTGTTTGGTTCAAGCATGAAAGCCCTGAGGCTATAGGTTCTAGTATGACTGCTTCTGTTTCAATTTGAGCATCTTTTACACAACGAATAATTGTGTTTACCTCTTTTTCATCTCCATAAATAATTTGGAAATTTCCTTCAAGGCTTTCTCCGATGCAACCTACAGGGTCCGTAGTGCGATGTCTTTTATCAACGATAAAATCTTGAGGAATTACAGTAAGAACTTTTTGTCCTGGTTCTCCTGTGGTTTCGAGAAGACGTTGGCACATTTCGTCAATTTCTCTTTGTTCAATAATTTCGTTGCTATTGGGACGGATAATTTCGTATTTTCGTTCAATACTTTTGATGTGACGTGCAGCAACGCCAACAATAGCTTTGTCGATAGTCGTTAATCCAGCCTTATCTATAGCATTATTTTTAGAAATGTTAATTCCTTGAGTTGTTTTGGTTAAATTTTTGATAGAGCCCACTTCAATACCGCTAGAATCTCCCTTTCCATATCCAATAATTTCCAATCTGCCATCTGGAGTTTTGTGCCCGATGATGGTAGCAATTTTGGTTGTGCCTATATCCAAACCAACGATTACTTGATAATCTTCTTCTGGTTCCTCTATTTCAATTCTCTTTTTTGCCATAATTGTTTGATTAACTTGCAATGATTTTATTCTTAAATCTTACATCCAAATGTTTGTATTCCTTCCCTCGTTCTGTTGTCGTTACTTGTTGGAAAAAGTGATCTAATGCCACAAATTTTTCCTCCATACGAGAGGTATCTCCAAATAGTATCGTGTATTTTCCGATAGTAGGCACCAATTCAATCTGTTTTTTGCTGTTGATATGAATTTGACGATATTGTGCTTCTCTATCAGAGGTTTGTGTAATATACTTTGCTATTGCGAAGATGCTTTGCATAGTGCCTTTTTGAATTGAGACCTGTTTTTGTGTGGGCAGTGATTCTCCATTCACTATAATCAATCGTTCTTTGATGCGTTCTGTGTAAGGTAGTACTTTCCCATTCGTGGTGATGAAGTAGTGCTGTCCATCGGTGCAGAAGATTTGCATTAGTATCTCTTCAAGAGTTAATTTTACAACTAAATTGCTGCCTCTAAATCCGATATGATCAATGCTTCTAATTAAAGCGTTGTTCTCAATGGCATTGTGTACTGCTTTTAGGTCAATCTCTTTTACTTGTTTCCCTAAAGCAACATCTGCTTTCTGGATTGTTTCTACAATTTCAGCCTCTGTAATGGGTAAGTTTTCGCCTTCGTATGCAATCTCAACGTCAACCTCTTTGCAGGTTTGGTGTGCGCGTTGGGTAATGGCAAAAACCACTCCAACAACCACAACAATAACTAACAAAATCCTAAGCAAGGGTTTGACAAATTTCATCTAAAATAAAGTTTTTTTAGGTTGCACAAAAGTACACCAAAAAGAGTATATATATTAAAGTTATTCCTTTTTAGAATGAACATTATTTTGTTAATATTCAGTTTGTATAAAAAAATGATTATCAGGATTTTATTTCTCCTAATAATCATTTTTTGAAGTCATTTTCAATTAGACAAAAATCTAATTGTGTATGTTGGAATTTTTTTTTGTAAAGATTTACTTTTACAAATCTTGAGAATAAGGAATCACAATATCATCGCAGAATTCGCAGCGGTACGAGCGTTTTTCTTTGTTGACTAGGTGGAAAACGTGGTCGAAGTAGTTTTCAATAGAGGATACGCAGCGAGGATTTTTGCAGCGGATGATATTGGTTACCGTTTCTGGAACTTCTAATTTTACTTTTTTTACAGTTTTTCCGTTTTCAATGATGTTGACAGTTGCATTGGGGTCAATCAATCCTAAAAAGTCGTAATTGATATCAATAACATTATTAATTTTGATGATATCTTTTTTGCCCATTTTTTGACTATAGGCATTCATAATTAAAGCTACATTATATTCAGCCTTATCAAGGTTTAAGTAGTTGAAAACGGTAATACCATAACCGGCTTTAATGTGGTCAATTACAACGCCTTTTTCTATACTGGTAATGTTTAACATATTTTCTGATTTTAATAGATTCCTAAAAGTTTGCAGATTAATGCCATACGAACGTACATTCCATTTTTGGCTTGATTGAAGTATTGTGCGCGTGGGTCGCTGTCAACTTCGGGGCTGATTTCGTTTACGCGAGGAAGTGGGTGAAGTACGTATGTGTCGGGGCGAGCATACGACATCTTTTCCATATCCAAGATGAATCGATCTTTTAAGCGGATGTAATCTTCTTCGTTGAAGAAACGTTCACGTTGAACGCGAGTCATGTATAAGAAATCCAATTCGCCCATATATGGCTCCATTTTGTCAACTTCTTGGAAAGGAATGCCTTTCTTTTTAACAATCTCTTCGCGTATATATTCTGGAACGCGCAACTCTTCGGGGGAGATGAAAATGAATTTAACGCCTTCGTAGTTGCTGAGGAACTTAACTAAAGAGTGAACGGTACGACCAAACTTCAAGTCACCACAGAAACCGTAAGTTTTGTTTTCTACATTACCACGAAGCCGTTCAATAGTTAGAATATCGGTGAGGGTTTGTGTTGGATGCTGGTGTCCGCCATCGCCTGCATTAATTAAAGGCATTTGGATGTATCGACTTGCCATTCGAGGTGCACCCTCTTTCGGGTGACGCATCGCAGCGATATCAGCATAACATTCAATAGTACGTAAGGTATCAGCGATGCTTTCTCCTTTAGCTGTAGAGCTAGAGTTAGGTTCAGAAAAACCGATAATTTTTCCGCCTAAACGTAACATTGCAGCTTCAAAACTGAAGCGTGTACGTGTGCTGGGTTCATAAAAAAGAGTTGCTAGGATTTTTCCCTCACAACTCTTACTATATTTTTCCGGATCTTTGATGATGTCATGTGCTAAATCAAAAATTTCGCGAAACTCTTCGCGGGTAAAATCCGAAGGGTCTATTAAGTGTCTTCCTTTTAGCAAGTTAACCTCCTTTGTTTTGGGTAAATATTAATATGTTGAATTATCTCAATTTCATTCTGCAAAGATACAAATTTTATTATATCTGTCATCTTTCTAGAGTTTTTTTTTTCTTAAAAAAGATTAATTTTCTCTGCAAACGAAACATTTATTCAAATCTCTCGTTTTTTATTCATACTTTTGCACCACGAAACAATTATTATTAACCAATAAAATCTTAAAAGTATGAAAAAACTATTTTTAGTAATGGCAGCATTCTGCTTTCTTTTTGTTTCTTGTAATACAAAACAAGTTGAAGCTCCTGTTGAAGAAGTAGCAACAACACACGAAGGTTGTCAACACAATCATGAAGGTAAAGGCTGTTGCGGTTTGACTGAAGAACAAAAAACAATGTTTGCACAATGGAAACAATTTGAAACTCTTGAAGCTCAAGCCCAAGCTGACCTTATTGCAGCTATGAAAGCTTTTGTTGATGAAAAAATGGCTAAATGTGATGGTAAAAAACACGAAGGTTGTGGAAACCATGAAGGTTGCCAAAATAAATGTGAAGGAGAGAAAGATTGTGCTCAAAAACATGCTGAAATGAAAGAGAAATGGGAAAACTTCGAAAAATTAGCTATCGAAGAACAAAAAGCATTACTTGACAAAATTTTAGAACATCAAAAGAAGCACGCTCCAAAACACGAAGGTTGTGGAAACCATGAAGGTTGTCAAGGTGAGAAACATGAAGGTTGCCAAGGACATAACCACGAAGGTTGCCAAGGTCATAATCATGAAGGATGTGGAAATCACTAATATATAGATAATTTCTAAATGACATAAGCGGTTGTTGTGGCAACCGCTTTTTATTTTCTAAAAATGAGGTCTGGAAACAATATTGAAATTCTAAAACGCTATTTACCAGAGGAGTGTGTCGAAAAAGTGCTCTCCTTTTTGTCTAATCATAAGGTTCTGTTTAAAATTACTTCTCATAGAAATTCCAAGTTTGGAGATTTTTGTGCGCCTAATTCAAAATGCTTGAATCCCAAAATATCTGTTAATGGAGATTTGAATCAATATATGTTTCTGACAGTTTTTTTGCACGAAGCCGCACACTTGCTGACGTGGCAAAAATTTAAGTGCTCTGTTAAACCGCACGGGCATGAGTGGCAAGCGAGTTATCAAGAGTTACTACTTCAATATTTGCACATCTATCCTGAAAAGTTGCGGCCCTTTGTGCTGAAATATTGTAGGAAAATTCCAATCTCTTCAATAGACGTTGTGAATTTAGAATATGCACTACAAAACTATAACAAGGAGGTTGTTAGTAACTTGTTACTGATGGATTTATCATTTGGAGATCAATTTGTGCTTCAATCTTACCCCAATGATATTTTTGAGATACAATCAAAACGAAGAACACGCTATGTTTGCCGTGCATTATCTTCTGGAAAATTGTTTTTAATTAAAGGTACGGCTCTTGTAATCAAGATAGAATCCTAAACTAAATCGGCGTATTGGGCAGGGACTAAAGGTAGTAGTTCGTCTGCATTCATCTCAACCTGAAATCCCACTTTCCCTGCACTGAAAAATATGGTGTCGAAAAGTGCCGCGCTTTCTTCAACAAAGGTTCTAAAAGTTTTTTTCATTCCTAATGGTGAGCAGCCTCCGTGTATATATCCTGTAAGTGGAAGCAGTTCTTTCTGCTTAATCATCAGCACGTTTTTTACTTGTGCAGCCGCTGCCGCTTTTTTTAGGTCTAAATTGGCACATACAGGAATCATAAAAACAAGGTGTTCGCCAGTGTTTGCAATGGTTACTAAGGTTTTGAATACCTGCAATGGATCCTCTTGCAGTACTTTTGCAATATTTTCGCCATCTGTAAGTTCTGGATTGTATTCGTGAGGGGTAAAGTTTACTTTTTTTTGCGTCAAAATACGCATTACGTTAGTTTTTTCCATAGTTCAATTGTTTTTCTGCCCATCTAATTATACTTTTCAGAAATGATAATGGCGATGCCACCGCATTCTGGTAAGGTGATATTTAAAGTAGAGTTCTGTGTAACATTTTGTTTTTCAATAATATATTTTGTTTTGTCGGTGTGCCAATTTTTGTCGGGATTGTCTTTATAAAGGGTTGCACAGTAGTGGATTCTATCAGAAAGGAAATTGAGAGGAATAGTAAGGGTTCGCATCTTTTCGTTAGTAGTAGCAGCGATATACCACGTTTTTCCGCTTCGGCGCGCTACCACAATATATTCGCCAATTTCTCCTTGTAGAACATGACTTTCGTCGTAATCAGGATTGAGTTGTTCTACAAAGTTGAACATAGGGTGATTTTTGTAATTGCGGATATCATCAGCAGCCATCACCCATGGACTATAAAGAGTAACCATCAGTGCTAATTGGTGCGCGAGGGAGGTATGAATGCGAGTGTTTTTTAAAGTGCTTTCGGAGCAGTTCCATGCCACTCTGTTTTTTGCATTTTTGAAAAGAAGATCGAAAATTCCAGGTGTGTAGTCCATTGGACCTGAAAGACCGCGAGTATAGGGTAGGGTGTTGGTGTGCGTTGGCGAATTGCCGTGGCTCCATGCGTCCCACTCCAATCCTCTAACGCCTTCTCGCGTCATAAAGTTAGGATAGGCAATTTCGAGTCCAGATCCGTTTACCGGTTCATGCATATCTAACGCAATTTGATATTGTGCAGCGGTTTCTATAACGCGTTGAAAATGAGAAACAACCTGTTGGCCATGGTGATTCTCTCCCGTAGAAATTGCGCCCGCGTGTCCCGTTTTTATATCGTGAATTCCGAGTGCTTGACATTGCCGAAAGGCTTCTTCCATTGCGGCTTCGTAGCCGATAATATCACCACCAGTTTCGTGGTGCATTATCAGGCGGACACCTTTTTTCTGGGCGAACCGCGCCACTTTTTCCAAATTATAGTCGTTTGCGGGTTGTGTATATAGAAATGTATGCGCATTACCCCATTCACCCCAACCTTTGTTCCAACCTTCTACTAAAACTCCGCCAATGTTGTGTTTGGCAGCGAAGCGAATGTACTGCTTTGTGCGTCGAGTGGTGGCTCCGTGGCGTTTTCCCTCCTCCCAACTTTGCGTGCCTAAATGGTAGTTCCACCAGATGCCAATATAGGTCATCGGTTTACCTGCGTATGCTTGAGTTGTGGATGGTGGAGCAAGAGTTAGTAAATCACTGTTGTTTAGTAGCTTGGGTGCATCTGTGGTGATGGTAAACACGCGCCAAGGAGTAGCAAAAGGAGCTTTTAGGTACGCTTTGTCGCCATTTTTATAAGGGGTAAGATGCCAATTGAAGCTTCCGTTCCCTTCGTTTTTTAAGGTAGCATCTGGATAGTTGAGTGTTGCCGCTTCGCGAATGGCGAGATGTTTGCCGTTAGGATAGCGCATTACCAAAGGTAGCGCTGCCCACGCTGCACTATCTAACGAGGTTCGGTAGTACTCTTTTTCGTAGGTGTTGAAGTCTGCCCAGCACCACCAAACGGTGGGCATTCCCGCAATTCGAGTTTCCGTCAGTTCATGGTTGAGTGTTAGAGAAAAGGTGTCTGTAATGATGTATCGAAAGGCAATAGTTTCGGCATACGCCCGAACGGAAAGGGTTATATGTCGTTTGCTCGGGTGATGAATAAGGTGGTAATTTTTCTCAATGTGTTTCTCGCAAATTTGCTTGTTCGCGCCCCAAGGAAGATGGCGAATGCTATCCGTAATAGAATTTTTAGAAGTTATCATTTCAAATCCATCACTCCATTGTTCGCCATCTATTACCATTCCTAATTTAGAGGGAGAAATTATTGTATCTTGTTCGTGAATAATGTGATACTCAAT
>JAEZOU010000008.1 GCA_023413895.1 Bacteroidota bacterium
TGGTGTAAAGCACCTTTTGAGCATTTTGAACAGAAAGTAGATAGAAACCCGAAGGTAGATTATTGATGTTTATCTGATTATTTCCTTCTGTTAAAATAGAATTTGTTACCACTTTTCCGCTAAGGTCGGTAATTTGAGCAGATAGCTGCTTTTGCCCAAAATCTTGTAAGAAGATCTGTTTGGCTCAAATCTTTGGAAGGTTGCCATTGGTAAGTAAGTTCGCCAACCCCACCTCCTAAGTTTTTGAAGTGAAGCGGAGATAAGAAATCCGAAAATTGAAGAGCTTTTCCAATACATTAAAAGCACCCGAACAGTAAAATCGTGAAAAATTGCGACGGCTGTCATCTGGCGAACGGAACGTTAAAGCGATATTTATCCGTATCAAAGCACACCAAACGCATTGAAAAATTGAGTGGATACTACGCAGTAAGCCCCAATAGAAAACACATAATTTAACGTCCTATTTATCCGCTACCTATTCTTTCTCCACTCTATATTTTTTCTACAGTTGTAATATTGGGATAGAAAATTGCGAATTGTGTAAAATTTCATTCCAAAATCGACATAAGAACCACCCAAATCAGCATTTTCTATCTCTATTTTCCTCTGCAGAAAGATTCCTCAAGAATCGGATGAATATTAGTATCTGCATTCGCAAAAATGAAAAAAAATAGTATTTTTGCAATCTAAATTATATATGTATGAAAGGAAAACTTTTTCTCATTCCCTCTCCCCTTGGCGAAACTGATTTCTCTCAAATTTTTCCCTCCTATAACAGCGAAATCATCCAAGAAATAGATTATTATATCGTAGAAAATTTGCGTACGGGCAGACGTTTCCTGAAGAAATTAGGGATCACCAAACCTATCGACTCGCTTCACTTTTTCGAGCTCAATGAACACACCAAACAGACTGAAATCGAAGAGTTTATCAAACCTTGTTTGGAAGGCTACAATGTCGGTTTGCTTTCCGATGCAGGCACACCTTGCGTGGCAGACCCTGGCAATATCGTGGTTTCTCGTGCGCAACGTGAAGAGGTTGAGGTGGTGCCATTGGTCGGTCCCAACTCTATTCTACTCGCCCTGATGGCATCTGGATTGAACGGACAATGCTTCGCCTTCAACGGCTATCTTCCTGTTGACCAATATAGTCGGGAAAAGGAACTTCGTTTTTATGAATCGATATACCGCAAAAACGGCCAAACCCAAATTTTCATCGAAACGCCCTATCGCAACAACCACTTTTTGAACTCCATACTTTCCGTATGTGGCCACGACCTAAAAGTGTGCGTTGCCTGCAATGTTTCCACTCCTGAGCAATTCATTAAAACACAAACTGTTGCCAAGTGGAAGAAGAGCAATATCGACCTACATAAAAAGCCCACCGTTTTCCTTATCGGTGGTGAAAAGAGAACCCATTAACAGAATAAATTAACAAAAACGATACAACAATGAAAGAGAACAGAAAATGCTTAATTATAGGCGCAGGTCCAGCGGGCTACACCGCAGGTATTTACGCATCACGCGCTGGCTTACAACCACTATTGATTGAAGGAATGCAACCGGGCGGACAGCTTACCATCACCTCCGAAGTGGAGAATTTTCCTGGCTATCCAGAAGGAGCGGGTGGTCCTGTGATTATGGACGAAATCCGCCAACAAGCACTACGTGTAGGCACGGAGATGCGCGCTGGCGAAGTTACCGAAGTGGACTTCAGCAAACGACCATTCCGCTGCGTTATTGACGGAACAGACGAAATTATGGCAGACACCGTTATTGTGGCTACAGGTGCAACAGCGCGCTGGCTCGGCCTCGAGAGCGAAAAAGCATACCGTGGCTTCGGCGTTTCCGCTTGCGCAACTTGCGATGGTGCCTTCTTCAAAGGTCTCGACGTGGCCGTTATCGGTGGTGGCGATACAGCATTGGAAGAAGCCTGCTACTTGGCAAAAATGTGCAATAAAGTATATTTAGTACACCGTCGTGACAAATTCCGCGCTTCCCAAGCTATGCAGGATAAAGCGGCTAAAACTCCAAATATCGAGTTTGTTATGAACAGCATTCCGCAAGAGATTTTAGGAGAGAAAAAAGGATTTGTAAAACGCGTTACCGGATTACAACTACTTAATAAAGAAACTAATGAACTCAACACCATTGAGATTCGTGGCGTCTTTGTAGCCATCGGCGTAACTCCTGTAACCGATCTTTTCAAAGGACAACTCGACTTAGACGAGCAGGGTTACATCATCACGAAAGGTAACCGTCCGCTTACCAACGTACCTGGCGTTTTTGCGGCTGGCGACGTGCAAGACCCACTCTACCGCCAAGCCATTACCGCTGCCGCATCGGGTTGCAAAGCTGCTGTTGAAGCAGAACGCTTCTTAATGGAAAATGAGTAACCGATTTTACAATGAGAAAACTAACGCTATTGCTTCTATTTACCATATTGAGCATTGTACTTTGGGCGCAACATCCCGAACAGCAAGCTCAGCAACTTCCCTTGCATTCATCACAAAATCCTGACAAACAAATCATTACAGGAGCAGAACGTACTGAAATTTATCTTCCTCTCTTAGAAGGGAAACGAGTGGCTATCTGCGGCAATCAATCTTCGCTCATCGGCAAAACCCACCTTGTGGACTCACTAATCAGCCGAAAGGTTAATGTTGTGAAGATATTCTCACCGGAACATGGTTTTAGAGGCAATGCAGAGGCTGGCGCACACATCTCTTCATCAACCGATAACCAAACGGGACTTCCTATCATCTCTCTTTATGGCAAAAACAAAAAGCCTACGACGGAGCAAATGAAAGGTATTGATCTTATAATATTTGACATACAAGATGTTGGCTGTCGTTTTTACACCTACATTTCCACCCTACACTACGTGATGGAAGCGGCAGCAGAAAACAATGTTGAAGTACTAATCCTTGACCGTCCGAACCCCAACGGCTACTTTGTTGATGGTCCAGTCTTGGAGGAGAAATACAAGTCGTTTGTGGGAATGCATCCGATTCCGGTGGTTCACGGAATGACCATTGGCGAATATGGCATGATGATTGCGGGAGAAAAATGGTTGAAAGATAGCATTGTCTGCAAATTACAAGTGATTTCCATGGAGAATTACGACCATACAATGCGCTATTCGTTACCGATTGCGCCCTCGCCGAACCTTCAAACCGACGTAGCGATTGCTCTTTATCCTTCGCTCTGCCTCTTTGAAGGAACCGATATCAGCATCGGACGCGGTACAGAAATTCCTTTTATGTGCTTTGGTCACCCAAAATTAGAAATTGGAGAATTCTACTTCACTCCACAACCCATTGCGGGCGTTTCGGAAAATCCACCTCAAAAAGGGGAAAAATGCAGAGGAAAAAATCTTACAGAAAAAGGAATCGAGATTATTAAAGATGGTAATCTTTTTGATATTCAATACCTTATCGAAGCATATAAAGCATTTCCTGAAAAGGATAAATTCTTCACGAATGCTAACTTTTTTGATAAATTAGCCGGAAGTTCAACACTGCGCTGGCAAATTATCTACGGAAGAGATGAAGCCACTATCCGTAACTCTTGGCAGGAAAAGCTTCAACAATTTAAACAAACAAGAAAAAAATATCTGCTTTACAACGATTTTGAATAGATGAACGCCCTACTTACTTTCGACACTTCCCTATTCTCAACTCTCAACGGCTGTCATGCTCCGTGGGCCGATTATTTCTTCTATTGGGCATCGAACCGATTTATCTGGCTACCACTCTATTTAATCGTATTATATTGGTTAATAAAAGATTATAAGAAAAAATTCATTCCTATCATTATAGGAATTGCATTAACAATCTTGGTTTCAGATCAAACTTGTAATCTAATCAAAAATAGCGTTGAGCGCCTCCGTCCCAGCCACGAACCCACACTTACAGAAAGCATACATTTAGTTACGCAACCTAACGGAAAGTTATATAAAGGAGGACCATTTGGCTTCCCATCAGCACATGCTGCCAACGCATCTGCTTTTACAATGATTGTTCTTCTTTTTCTTTACAAAAAACGGAAATGGGTTCTTATTCCATTTATTTTTTGGACTTTACTACTTTGCTACAGCAGAATTTACTTGGGCGTACACTACCCTATTGATATCTTAGGCGGAATCTTTTTGGGCTGCCTCATTACAGCTATTTTTATGCTTCCCATACGCTACTACATCAAACAGAAACGAAATTAGAGTCCCATCAAACTATGAACGAAGATATTATTATACAACAATTTCAGCAGCAAAAAAAGTTTTTTGACAGCAATAAGACCAAGTCTATTGATAGTAGAATCAAGGCATTAGAAAGATTTAGGAATACAATTCTCAAATATGAATCTCAAGTTATTGCTGCTTTACATCAAGATTTAGGGAAGTCGGCTTTTGAGTCCTATACAACGGAAATCAATATTGTTCTTGAGGAGATTGCGTTACATATCAAGAAGTTAAAAAAATGGGCAAAACCACAGAAAAAAGGCTCTCCGCTCATTATTTTTCCATCAAAGTCATACATTTACAAAGAACCTTACGGGGTTGTCCTGATTATCGGAACTTGGAACTATCCGTTTCACCTCCTTTTCAATCCGTTAGTCTGTGCGCTCAGCGCTGGCAACTGTGCCATCCTCAAAACTGCGCCATACGCGCCAAACACCTCTGAAGTTTTAGAAAAAATTGTCTGCGAATCCTTTGCTGCTGATTACGTTACAATCTTTCATGGCAACCGTGAAGTAACACAAAAACTCCTCACGCTCCCATTTGACTTAATTTTCTATACAGGAAATCCAACCGTAGGCAAAGTCGTAATGGAAGCTGCAGCCCAACATCTCACACCTGTCATTCTTGAATTGGGAGGAAAATCTCCTTGCATTGTTGACAAAGACGCTGACATCAAACTTGCTGCCAAACGGATTGCTTGGGGAAAAACAATCAACTGCGGACAAACATGTATTGCTCCCGACTATCTTTTCATTCACAACGATGTGAAATATGAATTTGCCAAAGAGTTCAAAAAGGCTATTACGGATATGTTTGGAGAAGATGTAAAAAAATCGCCTGATTACCCTCGGCTCATTTCTGTAAAAGCCACGCACCGTTTAGCTGGATTTTTGAAGAGTGGGATTATTTTGATGGGCGGCGATCACGACATTTACGGGCGTTTCATCGAACCGACACTTCTTTGTAATGTTCATGAAAACTCCTACATTATGCAAGAAGAGATTTTTGGACCCATTCTCCCCATGATAGAGTTTTCAGAGATTAAGACTGTAATTCAATATATCAAAGAGCATAAGAAACCGCTGGCGCTCTACTACTTCACAAAAGATAAGGGGAAAGCAGAAAAGGTTCTCAATGAGACCTCCTCGGGCGGGGCTTGCATCAACGACACACTTCTTCACATCACTAATCCGAATCTACCTTTTGGAGGGGTAGGCAACAGCGGAATGGGTGCATACCACGGAAAGTTCGGCTTCGACGCCATGAGCCATCAGAAAGCTGTCGTAAAATCCACATTTCTCTTTGATTTGAAAATTAAATATCCTCCATACAAAGGTAAATTAAACTTATTCAAAAAAATGCTCAACAAAAAGTAATTCAGAAACTTATGTTATATCAAGAAGAGATTCTCAATATTTTTCAAGGAAAAAAAATTATCATTCTCGGCTTCGGAAGAGAGGGCGCTTCAACCTACCGATTTTTGCGAAAATATCTTCCCCAACAACCATTTACCGTTGCTGATAAAAATGAAAATTTAACACTTCCTGACCAACGAAAGCCCAAGTTGGTAAAACTAATTTTGGGAGAAAAATATAACCAAAACCTAAACGATTACGACTTAATTATCAAATCGCCTGGAGTCAGCATAGAGCATTTAAACTACTATGTTGATAGTAATAAAATCTCATCTCAGGCACAAATTTTCATGCAATTTTTTGGTGCACAAACGATTGGCGTAACAGGCACCAAGGGCAAAAGTACAACCTCATCGCTTATCTACCATATCTTACGAGAAAGCCAAAAAGATGTAGTTTTTGCAGGAAATATTGGCATTCCATTTTTTGATGTAATGGATCAAATCACGACTGAAAGCACTGTCGTAGTGGAACTTTCCGCCCATCAACTACAATTTATGACTTATTCGCCTCATATTGCAGTACTTCTCAATCTATTTCCAGAACATTTAGACTACTTCAACTCATTTAGTAGTTATCAAAATGCAAAAATTAACATCGTCGATTTCCAAAATGAACAAGATTATTTCATCTTCAACAACGATGATGAACAAACGCTTAAGATTTTAAAAAATCACGATTATAAAAGATTATATCTTTCATTCAGCAGAAAACATATTATCAAAACGGGACTATATACCATTGAAAATAAAATCATTATGAACAATGATGGAGAACCTATTGAAGAATATGATTTCTCCATTTTTGAGAACCTACCAGGAAGGCACAATTTCAACAACTATATGGCTGCCATTTTAGCGTGCCGTACAATAAATATTTCTGAAGAGGAGATAAAAAAAGCGGTTAGTAGTTTCAAAGGACTTGAACATAGGATTGAATTTGTTGGAACTGTTAACGGAATCCATTTTTTCAACGATAGTATCTCCACGATTCCAGAAGCCGCTATTGCAGCAATGGAAGCTGTAAATCGTGTTAAAACATTGATTATAGGAGGTTTTGAGCGAAACCTTAATTATCAAAAGTTATACAACTTTCTTAAAGAATCGGAGGTTAAGAATATTGTATTTACAGGGCCTGTAGGCAGAAGAATGTTGTCAGAAATTGACACAAATTACCTTCAAACAATCAACTATATTATAGAAGATGATTTTGCAAAAATTGTAGATTTTGCATTTGCGCACACACCTAAAGGTTACACTTGCCTTTTGTCACCAGCCGCAGCCAGCTACGATCAATTTAAAAACTTTGAAGAACGAGGTAACATTTACAAACAACTTATTCTCAACCATCAATCATAATTATTTTCCAGATGATTAGCAAGTCTAAAATATCAAAAATCAGATTATTACACCAGAAAAAACACCGAGAAGAGATGCAACTCTTTCTTGTTGAAGGAACAAAATCTGTAATAGAAGTTCTAAATTCTAAATTAGAAGTTGATGAGATTTTTGCTACAGAAAAATGGCAACATCAAAATGCTGTAAATTTTGATGTGATTACAGTTTCTGAATCAGAGATGGAAAGGATTAGTTGTATGAAAACACCACCCGAGATTCTCTGTACAGTAAAAATTCCCCACTTTGATGTAAAAAAAATTGAGAAAAACGCACCCATATTGTTACTTGACGGGATCAAAGACCCAGGCAATTTGGGCACGATTATCAGAACTGGAGAATGGCTTGGTTTTCAGCAAATTGTATGCTCTCTGGATAGTGTAGAATTTACCAATCCTAAAACGATACAAGCGTGTATGGGCTCATTTTGCAGAAGTAAAATCCACTATTGTAATCTCACAGAGTTTATTAAAAATGAGAAAGATAGGAAGATTTATGGACTATGCATGAATGGAACTGATATTGCCAACATCAACTTTAAGAGCAACGACATTCTTGTGGTAGGAAGCGAAAGTCATGGAATTTCCCCAGAGGTTATGCAACTACTATCAGAGAAAATCCACATTCCGGCAGCACCTAACAATTGTGCTGAATCGCTAAATGCTTCTATAGCCGCCGCAATTGTGATGTTTCAGCATTACAAATTACGATAGTAATCAAAGCCCAACTTACGCATACGCGTAGCCATTACCAACGTATCTTCACTAAAGTTAGTCATATCGTAGAAACGCTCTTTCATTGTACGAGAAGAGAAAATTCCATACGAAGTGACAAAATCTTCATCTGTCGGGCAAGTGAGGTTTGTATATTCCAAGCGGTCCTGAACCAAACTTGTAGAGGGTTTATTCACCTCCAAATATTTTACGTAATCGCTACCGCCAGCCCAAACTTCCACCTCGATACATTCTGCACCATCTTTATAACGAACTACCGATTCATCAACTTCTAATTCATTTAAAAGTTGCTTATAGAAATCGTAGGGTGAAAATTTCTTAGCATATTTTCCATTTTGCGAATTTCCTGCATACACAAATCCCGCAGAGGTTAAATCACGAACAAGAGTCTTGTGAGTTATTTCTCCAGTAGCTTTTTTCTTTTCCAAATAGTGAAACTTGAAAAACACCTGATACGCCGTAGCATTAACGGCTGCATCAAATTGAATCTCAGCTGAACTTGCCAAAAGATTCATTGGTGCCATTGCGTATGGATAGCGGATTGCAAAATCATTAACAATATTAGCCTTACCTTCCGTCACCTTTCCTGTTTCATTATTAACGATTTTCAACTTATAAGTTGCTGTAGGATCAAGCGTAAAGGGAACATTATTAGTATAGAGCAATTGCTGTGGAGCTGCAAAAGTTCCATTTTCTCTCGGTATGGAAGTGGTTGTATCTAAAACGATTGATTGGATTAACTCCTTACCTTGATACTCCTCTAAAGTCACGGTAACTTTATCAAAATAGTAAAGTTTTTCCATACTTTGCGCATCATCTAACGGATTGCCCGTAGATTGAAAACCTTTGTAAACCTTTACATAATGGATAGAATCGTGAACATCTAACAAAGCGTACGCAATGGTAATATCACGATTATCAGCATAGATATCAAAATTGGGCTCGCAATTTTGAAATAAAAGAGCAATAAATGCAATAAAAATAGGATATAAGATCTTCTTCATCAGAGTATTCATTAATATTCATTAGGCACGCGTACCCACTTAGGTCCACGTCGTTTTCCATCCTTATCTTTTCTCATATTTTCAGTAAATTTCTCATTGAAAGAGTAGATTAATCGAACGGAAATTACATTATTATATTGATTTCTAACATTATGTTGTTCATTCGGAGTACCTATACTGGTAACAAAATCACGAGTTCTTAACTTTATAAAGGAGTACTGATAGCGAATATTAAGTCTAAGTCCTTTGTAAATTGGAATCTTCACATCAGCAATAGCACACCAATCATTTTTAGAGTATATGCCAGAGCGAACATCTGTTATCAGGCGATAACCACTTTCAATTTCCCGCGCATAGACTAAACGCCCCCAAGATGCACCTACCCCAAAACAGATTCTGGAATAGGGATCTTCAAAATGAAATAGTACAGGAACCTCAACATAATCCAAATTCAACTTATATTTAAAAGTTGGATCGTAGGGTACCGATTCATTAATCGGAGTAAAACCAGTATAATCCATTGTATCCACCTTCGATCTCATACGTGAACCTTTCTGATTATAAAGCAATTCAACCGTAAAAAAGAAACGCTCCTTTCTATCGATAGGCAAAGTTACAGAAGCTCCTACATTAGCTCCAATTTTCTTAAAACCAAACACCTCATCACCATCTACTTGTGACATATTTCCACCTGCAATTACGGAGCCGATAAATCGTTGCGAGAATCCCATCGTAACGACAAAAGTAAGCATTATCAACAGAAAAAGTTTCTTCACTTTCATAATTTTATTAAGTTGCAAAAATACTAAAAAAAGGAAAACGCAACTTTCAAAATTTTATTACACATCAGTTCAAAAAAACTCCTGAAATTCAACAACTTTAAAAATCAAACTAAGAAAACAAACGCACTCACATTTAGATAATTTGGGCATTTAAAATCATTTCAATCTGTATTAAGATTTAAATTGTAAAATTTCACCAATCAATCAGTCATTAAAAAATCGATGATATTCTTTCCAAACGTTGCCAAATCCACTTTTCAAAATTTCATATTCAAATCAAATAGAAAATCTCCATTTTAGGAGAGAAAAAGTCGCAACAATTATGTATTTTTGCAAACTAAAAAAGAAAATTGAACTATGAGCACACGTTTCAAAATTCCACACACTTTCACTATTGTTTTCTCAATTATCGTTTTCTGTGCAATTCTCACCTGGATTATTCCTGGCGGAGAATATGAACGACAAACCATAACTGTTGACGGCACAGAGCGAAATATTGTTATTGCTGATACTTTTCATAACATTGAAAATCAACCTCAAACTTGGCAAATCTTCACCGCATTTTTTAAGGGTTTCAACCACACCTCTGAGATTATCGCCTTCATTTTAATGATTGGTGGGGCGTTTTGGATTATGAACGAGACGAATGCCATTAACGTGGGTATTTTCTCTTTTTTAAGAAGCACTAAAAAACTTCAAAACATTAATTTTTTCAATAAAATTGGCATAAATAACATCATTATCACCCTGATTATGATTATGTTCAGTCTTTTTGGTGCGATATTTGGGATGAGTGAAGAAACCATTGCTTTCATCATCATCTTTGTCCCATTAGCCATTTCGATGGGTTATGATTCAATTACAGGAGTTTTAATGTGTTACGTTGCAGCACATGTTGGCTTTGCGGGCGCACTTCTGAACCCGTTTACCATTGGCATTGCCCAAGGGCTCTCGGGATTGCCCACCTTCTCTGGAATAGAGTACCGCTTTATTTGTTGGTCAATTCTCACAATTATTGCCATTGCATTCACACTATTCTACGCTAATAAAATCAAAAGAAATCCACAAAAATCAATCACTTACAATATTGATAGCTATTGGCGGGAGAAACAGATGAGCGAAGACACACAGCCTGAACGTGAAAGATCAACCATTGCAACATGGATAGTTTTTGCTATCGTCTCCGCAATTATGATATTTTTTGCGTTTCAATATCCGCATACGGAAATCAAAATCGGGCAAAGCCAGCACACACTTTGTCTTCTTCCCTTCATTGCTGGTGGTTTCACTCTTCTTGGAGGCTATTGTGCATATAAATCGAAACACTTTTTTATTCTTTCCTTACTACTACTCACCATTATAATGTTGGTTGTAGGCGTTCTTGGTTATCATTGGTACGTAATGGAAATCGCTGCACTCTTCTTTGCTATGGGCATTGCTTCAGGAGCGGCATACAGCTATAAATTTGACAAAATTATCCGCCTCTTTTTAGAGGGTTGCAAGGATATTATGGTAGCGGCACTCGTTGTAGGAATGGCGGGTGGCATTATCATTATTTTAGAAGATGGAAAGATAATTGATACCATTCTACATGGCATTTCGATGGCAATGACCCATACGGGAAAAGAGGGGGCAATAGGCGCTATGTATATGATACAAAATATACTGAACATCATCATTCCATCAGGTTCTGCGAAAGCAGCACTAACAATTCCAATGATGGCAGAATTTTCTGATATCATCGGTGTTTCTCGTCAACTTACGGTTCTTGCTTTCCAACTTGGTGACGGATTTACCAATATGATCACCCCAACCTCAGGCGTCCTCATCGGATGTTTGGGCGTGGCTAGAATCCCTTACGCACAATGGTTCAAATTTATATGGAAATTTATCCTCGCACTCATTATCATCGGATTTTTCTTACTACTAATACCTCTATATGTTCCATTTAACGGCTTCTGATATGACTACTGAACAGATAATTGAAATTTTGGGTGCCATTATTGGTCTTACCTATATATTTTTAGAATATAGGGCTTCAATTTACCTTTGGCATGCAGGCATTGTGATGTCGCTTTTCTACATCTACATTTTCGGAAGCACACATTGCTACTTCTGGGCAGGCACATATCTATATTACTTATTTGCAGATATTTATGGGATTTTTATTTGGAAGAAGAGAAAGCATCAAAGCGAATCACCATACGAAGGTATTAAGAAACTCAATTTAAAATTAGGAATAAAGATCGCTGTAATTTGCGCATTATTTTCAGGTTTACTTGCTATTTTTGCAAAGGAAATCATTCCGGATAGTCCCATTCCTATCGGTGAAGCAATCAGCACTGTTCTCAGCATCGTTGCGATGTGGTTATTGGCACATAAATATGTGGAACAATGGATATTGTGGATTATTGTAAATCTTTTTTATACTATCCTAAATATCCAAATTGGGCTTTACTTTACAGCTATTTTGTTTGGTATTTATACTATTGTGGCGACTTTAGGTTATCTGAAATGGCGTAAAGAGATGAAGCAATCTGTAGAAACTCCTCATCAACTCTGAAGATTTTGGCAATATTCAAAGCCTCTGTCGGGACGGTCACCTCATCGGTTTCCTCCAACGCGTAATCCATATACATATTAATGTTATATGGTGTTAATTTTTCACGTATTCTACTCACATCCAAGCCTTTAACGCGCAATCTTCTACAATTCACTTCATGAATATCGTAATGTGTAGTTACAATCGTAAATAGATGATAATCGGATAACAGACGAACGAAAGCCGCCACTAATGCTTTTCCCTCTGAAGGATTGGTGGTACGCGCCAACTCATCAACCAAAACAAGGAGTTTTTTTCCCGATTTAGCCTCTTTGATGATATGATTAATTGTTAAAATTTCGACACAATAGGAGGAAAGCCCACTCACTTCTGATTGTTGGTCACCAATACTTGTTAGCACTTCATCAACAAGGGCCATCTCTGCTTTTTGTGCTGGCACAAAAAATCCGTACTGGAACATCAGTTGAGCAAGAGCAACACTCTTCAAGAAAACTGTTTTTCCGGACATATTAGAACCTGTAATCAGAACGGGTTGCTGTTTCAGTTCAATATCAATAGGCTGAAACGATTTTCCAGCCTTTACAAGTCTATCTTTAACCAATGGATTTTCTAACCCCACAAACGAAAGTTGATTTTCGGAAATTATGGGTCGTGTACAGTTCCAACGAATTGCTAATTCTGCCTTTGCAATCAGCAAATCTAAATAAGCTGATAATTCCAAATTTCCACGCAAACTTCGCGCATAGCGCAGCAGTTGTTCACTTAATGTCTTCCGCACCTCATCTTCTACAGCCACACAATTCAGTTGAGCGCTAATGCGTTCTTCCTCCGTTTGGGCAGATTCTAATACAGAGCGAAGGTGTGCCAAACGCGGGTCATAGCAGGTATAAATATAAAAATGTGGCAAACCGTTTCTTTCGGGATCTAAAAGAGAAATTATCTCCGACATATCCAAAAAGTAGAAATAATCATTTAGCGGAAGATGTTCCAACTGCGCTCTGATTTGTTGGAGCGAAAGTGCCGTTTTCTTCACTTCAAAAAGCTCAATGTCATCTAAAACGGCACCATCTTCCAATCTTATTAATGTATTTAGAATATTGTGAATCTGAAACAACTCATGTTTTATCTTATTGAAAATTGGACTATAACTTTCAGTTTTCAACAACTCAACAAGAATTTCAATATTCTCAAATTCACAGAACAATTTATCACTATCTTTCTCAAAAGGGGAATTTAATAGCAATTCTCTTCCCAAAGAGGAATTCATCTCAATAGAATCGTATAGGAAACGCATTCCTATATTTTTCGCTATTATCTCCCGAAAGATTTGCATTACAATACTATTTTAGGGCAGTTCTATTTCTCTGTATTTCTTTTCTTTACAATCTCCTCTTGTTTTGCAACAGGCATTGGCATATAGTTGTAGAACTCCATAGAATAGTTTGCACGACCGCTAGTGATATTTCTCAGGGTAGTTGCGTAACCAAACATCTCCATTAACGGAATAAAAGCATTCAGCTTTTGAGATCCTTTTCTGAAACGTCTCATACTTTCAATTTTACCTCTACGTTTGTTCAAATCGCCAGTAACGTTTCCGATAAAATCATCTGGGGTATTGATTTCTACTTTCATAACGGGCTCTAATAGAACAGGATTAGCTTTCTTAAAACCTTGTTTAAAACACATTGCTGCACACAATTGGAAAGCCATATCGCTAGAATCCACTGGGTGGTGAGTACCATCTAACAGCACACATTTCACATCAACAACGGGATAGCCTGCAAAAGGACCATTATCCATGGCTTTAAGAAGACCTTTATTAACAGAAGGGATAAACTCTTTCGGTACAACGCCACCTTTACTTACATCCACAAACTCAAATCCTTTGCCAGGGTTGGGTTCAAAACGGATAACAGTGTGAGCATATTGACCTTTACCACCACTTTGCTTAACATGCTTATAATTGCTTTCTGTTGAACTAGTAATGGTTTCGCGGAATGAAACTGAAGGTTCTCCGACTGTAATAGGCACCTTAAACTCATTAGAAATTCTATCTACCATAATTTCCAAGTGTAACTCACCCATACCTGCAATAATCGTTTCCTCAGTTTCCTCATCATAATGAGATTGGAAAGATGGGTCTTCGTTACAAAGTTTTGCCAACACTTCGCCTAATTTATTACGATTTTTCTTATCCTCAATATTCACCTTCATTTCAATCACTGCGGGTGGAATTTGGATAGATTCTAAGAGTACAGGTTGATTTTCGTCGCACAATGTATCACCAGTTTTCGTATATTTCATACCTACCAAAGCCACAATTTCGCCAGCTCCTGCTTCTGTAATCTCTTCACGCTCTTTCGCTTTGATTCTAAAAATACGACCAGCGCGTTCATATTTCATCTTATTTGTGTTGTAGAAACTCATTCCACTGGTTAACTTACCACTGAAAATACGGATAAAAGTTTGTTGTCCTACATATGGGTCGTTAATCAACTTGAAAGCAAGTGCAGCAAAAGGCTCATTACTTGAAGGATTTCTCTGAATTGTTCTCTCTTCATCATCAGGGTCTTGCGCAATTACAGCCCCTAAATCCATTGGTGAAGGGAGATAATCCACAACAGCATCTAATAGAAGTTGGATACCTTTATTTTTATATGCCGCACCACACAAAACGGGTGTTACCAACAACTTAATTGTAGCTCTGCGAATTGCTGCCATCAACACATCTTGTTTAATTTCGGCTTCTTCGAGATATAGATCTGCAATTTCGTCATCAATATCAGCAATTTTTTCAATCAAATTACGACGTGCTGCATCTGCTTGTTCAGCATACTCTGCAGGAATATCGCTAACAATACGCTCTTTTTCTTTAAAAGTGATAGCTTTCATTGCTACCAAATCGACCATACCTTCAAAATCAGCTTCTGACCCCATTGGCAGATGTAATGGAACAGCGTTAGCGCCCAAATATTTATTCATTTGTGCAACCACTTCATTAAAATCAGCTCCCGTTCTATCCATTTTATTAACGAAAGCGATTCTGGGTACGCGATATTTATCTGCCTGATTCCAAACAGTTTCACTTTGAGGTTCTACACCACCTACGGCGCAAAAAACAGCTACCATTCCATCAATAACGCGCAACGAACGCTCAACTTCTACGGTAAAATCAACGTGTCCCGGAGTATCAATCAAATTGATTTGACAATCTCTCCATTGGGCAGTAATTGCTGCTGATGCAATCGTAATTCCACGTTCCTGCTCTTGCTTCATAAAATCCATCGTTGCCTGGCCATCGTGCGTTTCACCAACTTTTCTATTTACACCTGTAAAAAATAAAATTCTTTCTGATACGGTTGTTTTTCCTGCGTCGATGTGCGCGGCAATTCCAATGTTTCTTAATTTTGATACTCCTTGTGACATTCTTGTTTTAAAATTTATAAATTTATAATTTGTTTTAATTAAAATCTACGTTGAGGTAATAAAAATGCAAAAATAGAAAAAAAAATTGAATTTGTCAAGCAACAAAAATAAAAAGAATATTGTATTTTTGTAGTTTTAAAACT
>JAEZOU010000053.1 GCA_023413895.1 Bacteroidota bacterium
TATACATAATGCTGAGATGGATGAAGTGAAATCTAAAATTTTGTTTGTTTGAAATAGAAATCTATTCAAATGTAGAAGAAATTTCTGATATTGCTTACAGACTTATACCCGAAGAAGAGGTTTAATCTAAAAAATCGTAAAAAATAACAAAGACTGATTTTGCTATTGTTTTTTTTTATAATTTTACCCGCCCAAAAAAAGCAATGGAGAGGTGGCCGAGTGGTCGAAGGCGCACGCCTGGAAAGTGTGTAAACGCCGAAAGCGTTTCAAGGGTTCGAATCCCTTTCTCTCCGCAGGGTTAAAGTATTGAATGATAAAAAGTTATAAGGCAAAATAAATTAACAAGAATAATTATTAATTTTAAATTCAGTAAAATTATTATGAAAAAACTAATCGCTTTAATCGCCGTTTTCGGGTTCTTCACCTTCGGCCTTTCAAACATTGCATTTGCACAAGAAGCAGAAAATCCTGCACAAACTGAACAAGCAGTTGACTCTGTAGCTGCTGATTCTGTAGCTCCTATAGCTGCTGTAGAGGAAAATATTCCTTTCGTTCAAGACAACGATGACGCTGCTCGTCAAAGTTTACACTATGTATTAAAAGATAAATATATCCAAGGTGGTGTTCTTTGGATGACTCCTGTGTTAATCTGTTTGATTTTAGGTTTAGCATTGGCAATCGAAAGAATTTTTTACTTAGGTTTAGCTTCTGTTAATACTGGAAAAATGTTGTCAAAAATTGAAGATGCAGTTAAAACTGGCGGTATCGAAAAAGCAAAAGAACTTTGTAAAGATACTAAAGGACCTTTGGCTGGCGTATTCCTCCAAGGTTTAAATAAATATGATGAAGGTCTTGATGCTGTAGAAAAAACTGTTGTTGCTGAAGGAGGTGTTCAAATGGGTCGTCTTGAAAAGAATTTGAACTGGATCTCCTTATTCTTGGCTTTAGGTCCATCATTCGGTTTCTTGGGAACAGTAATTGGTATGGTGCAAGCTTTCGACGATATCGAAAGAGCTGGTGATATCTCTCCAACCGTTGTTGCATCAGGTATGAAAGTGGCTTTGTTAACAACTGTATTCGGTTTGATTACCGCTATTATTCTTCAAATTTTCTACAACTATATCTTAACCAGAATTGATGCTATCGTTAACGATATGGAAGATGCTACAATCTCATTTATGGATATCCTTTCTAAAAATAAATAATCCATCTATCGTTTTGATATCAATACTATTAATATTATGAAAAGAATTGCAAACATTATAGTACTCGTTATAGCCCTTGCAGCTTGTATCGTGTCCTTTATCTTCGCAGGAAGTTTCGACGAAAAGAAGAAGGATAAGTACTATGCTACATTGCAAGTTAAGGAGTGTCATCCAGAGATGATTACAGACTTGCAAAAGGCTACCCCTGAAGCTCTTCCTCAATATGTTGATAAATATCAAGCATTGATTGACTCTACAGAAACTCTTGTAAATCAAAAAGATCTACAAAGAAATATTTTCTATACATTTATCAGTCACTTGTCAGAATTGCAAGATACTACTTTTGAGGCTTTTAAAAATGATTTTCCTCGTTACTCTTCAATCCTTTTCAAAAAAGCTGATAATAAAGATTATTATGTAAACGGATTCAATAACGTTAAATCTTTTGACCAACTTTCCGATTATATTAATACTCTAAAAGCTGATTATGAATCTGTAAAACAAGATTATCTTGTTAGTGCAGCAGAATTAAAACAGATGAAAGAGGTTGTAAAATGGTCAAGCGATATTAATGCAGCTATCTCTGTTGAGAAAAAACAACACGATTTAACACAATTACAAGATGAAGTAGCAGGATTCCAAAAACAAGCTAAATTGATTAACATCACAGTTAATCTTATCTATGTTTTGGCGTTCCTAACTATTGCATTATTGTTGTTCTTTGCTATTCGTGGCATCGCTTCTGATTTCAAAAGTTCCATGGGTATGTTGTTAGGTATTGTTGCTTTGATTGTTGTATTCCTTATTGGATACTTTGTAAGCCCAGACGTTCATGGACCATCAGCAGTGAAAGAGAATTTGATGCCTTCAACTATTAAATTAGTAGGTGCTGGAGCAATTACAACTTATGTTGTGTTCTTTGGCGCAATCTTATCAATTTTTGCAACTGTAATTATCAACGCATTTAAAAAGTAATAATATGGCTAGAAAAGTACCTGGAATTAATACCGGTTCTTCTGCAGATATTTCATTTCTTTTGTTGACATTCTTCTTGCTTACCTCTTCTATCAATACAGAACAAGGTATTCCAAGACGCCTTCCACCCCCAGCAACAAAGGAGGTGGTGGCACCTATCAACCAAAGAAATATCCTAAACGTAATCGTTAACTTCAAAGATGAAATCTTTGTAAATAACGAACATGCAAATATTACGCAGTTGAAGGATAGAGCAAAGGATTTCTTAGCGAACCCTTATAATATTGCTACGCTTCCTGAAAAAGAGATTAAAGCTATCGAAAATTTAGGAGAATATCCTGTTTCTAAAGGCGTTATCTCTATCACTAATGATGACGGAACAACGTATGATACCTATATCCAAGTGCAAAATGAGCTCCAAAAAGCGATAAATGAACTCCGCGATGAGTTGTCTATCAATAAATTTGGTAAAAAGTTCGATATCTTGGATACAGCTCAACAAAATGCAATTAAGAAGGCAATTCCTATGAATATCTCTGAAGCGCCGCAAAATAAATTTGGATCAACAGAATAAAAATAAGAATATGGCTCGTTTTAAACAAGACTCAAAAAAGGAAGTTCCTGAGTTGAACTTAGGTTCTATGTCCGACATTATCTTTACGATTCTGTTCTTCTTTATGGTGATTACCAATATGCGCGAATCTAATGTTAAAGTCGATTATAAAACTCCGGCAGCAACTGAAATCCAAAAATTGGAGAAAAAATCTTTGGTGGCTACAATTTATATCGGTACCCCAAAAAGCCCAGAGGAAAATACAATCCCTCCTGGAAATATCTCAATCCAACTTAACGATCAAACTGTTCCTCAAAAGGATTTGACAAATCGAGTTAAGGAGTTTATCAAGATTGAAAAGGATGCTCGCCCAACAGAAGAGGAGAAAAATATGTTAACTTTCTCTCTAAAAATCGATAAAAACGTTGAAATGCGTTATGTAAGTACTATTAAGACAGAATTACGTAACAATAATGCCCTAAAAATCAACTATGCTACCGGTAAAAAGGTAGATATGAAAAAGTAGTTGACCATTATTAACCTAATAATATTATACGTATGAAAAGATTTTTATTATCAATTGCAATTTGTATGGTAGCAGTTACTGTTGTGGCGCAAAATCCTACGAAAGTGTCTAAAGTTCCTGCAACAAACCATCAAGCCTCTGCAAAAGTTACCTCTATTACAGGAAATGAGGCTGTTCCTACAAACTATGTTCCACAACAAATGAGAAATCCTGTTTGGGGAGCTATTGGTGAAACTTATTATGATGCTGTTACAAACGCATCTTCTCGTCCAACAGTAGCTACTTGGAATGATGGAACTGCAGCTGTTGTTTGGACTATGGCAACAAACAACACAAACCGTAAGACGGGTTACAATTATTACAATGGTACAGAATGGGGTGAAGCTCCAGACCCTGCTACCGGTGGTGTTGAGACTCAAAGAACTGGTTGGGGTGTTATCGCTCCTCTTAACAATGGTGAAATCGTGGTTTCTCACGACGGTGCATCAGCTTTGGTTATTGCTAAAAGAGCAACTAAAGGTACTGGCGATTGGACTGAAACTACACTTACAGGTCCTGCTGTAACAAGTAGCGTTACAGGCGCAACTAGTACTGCTTTGTTATGGCCAGTTGTAGCTACCGTTGGAGATACTGTTCATATTTTTGCTTGTACTGAGTCTGATACAGATTATCACTTCAATGGTGGATCTGCTGCAACTTTAGTATATTATCGTTCTTGTGATGGTGGTAATACTTGGGATATTCAAGCAAGAGTGTTGGAATGCTTAACCGCTTCTGATATTGAATCAATTGGTGGTGATGATTATAGTATCGTAGCAAGAAATGGAAAAATTGTCCTTTTAATGGGATATAAATTCCACGATACGTTCTACTGCGAATCTAATGACGGTGGTAACACTTGGACAAAACACATGGTTTACCCATTCCCAGGTGGTTCTGATTTCAACTTTGACACCGACTTCTTCGGACCTTGCGCTCTTAACGATAATACTATGGATGTTGCTATTGATGATAATGGCATTGTGCATGTTGTGTTCGGTACTCAAAGATGTGCAAGAGATGCTCAAAATGAACCAGGATATTACTCATATTACGCATTTAGCGAACATGATGGTATTATCTATTGGAACTCTACAATGGATCCACTTCCAGAATTAGATTCTGTATATCTTTCAACTTTCCCATATCGTATCGGAAGACCAAATTTGGATGGTGATGATACTATTTGGTACTCAGGTGCTGATGGCATTTCTTTACCAGAATATAGAAATAATGGTGCTTGTACTCACCCTCAAATCGTGGCTGAAAATGGTAAAGTATATGTAGTTTGGGCAGCAGCTTTGGAAGCTCCATATATCTGCACTGCTTTCTCTACTTACTATTATGGTATCTTTGCAACCGTTTCTGAAGATAATGGTCAAACTTGGACTGTTGACGGAAATACAAGTTGGTTATCTTATAACAAAGATACCTATTTCATTGATTGGGAAAGTACAGCATTGTATGGTGAATTGTTCATCGAACAAGAATCTGAAAACTTCTGGCCAAGTGTAGGCGCGCAAACTGCAAATGGAAATTTAGCTGTTCAATGGTACTTTGACTATACTCCAGGTAATACAGCAGGTATCTCATCAGAAGCTACTAACGTTTATGGTATGATGGTTCCTGTTGATGAAGTTGGTGTATTCTGCAATACTCAAGAGGTTTATGAAGGAACTTGGAACTGGATTGGAATTGAAGAAAACACTCTTTCAGAAATGAAAGTATATCCAAATCCTGCAGTTGATGTTGTAAATGTTACTATTAGTTCAAAAGAAAATGCTAATGCTAATGTTACAATTACTAATCTTATGGGTCAAGTGGTTTATAACCAAAATCATAGCTTAGTAGCTGGAAATAATAGCATTCAATTAGATGTTGCTAACTATAATGCTGGTGTTTATGTTGTTAATGTAAAAACTAACACTGGTGTTTCTTCTCAAAAAGTAATCGTTAGATAATTTTTTCTATCATAAGGCATTATAAGGCTGCCCATATAAGGCAGCCTTATTTGCAATAAACAAGAGTTGTATGAAATCAATGACTGGATTCGGAAAAAACTGTTTCACAATGGAAGGTAAAACAGTTTCCGTAGAGATAAGAACCCTAAATAGCAAGCAAGTAGATTTGTCGGTTCGCATTCCCGCATCTTTCAGAGAAAAAGAGAGTGAAATTAGAACCTATGTAGTTCGAGAATTGGAAAGAGGAAAAATTGATGTCAATATCAATTTGGAAAAAACGGAAAAGCAACCTATTTCTATCAATACAGAATTGGCAAAAACTTATTATGAACATCTTACGAAACTCTCTCAGGAGTTGAATAATCCTATATCCAGCGATATCTTTATTCAAACTCTTAAAATGCCAGAGGTGATATCTACCATTATCGAAGAGTATTCAGAAGAGTTTTGGAAGCAATTTTTTTCTACTTTATCTCAAACTTGTACTGATGTTAATAATTTTCGCAAAGAGGAAGGTAACCATTTAGCAAAAGATTTTATCAAGAGAATTACCCTTATTGATAAAATGATTGATGAAGTTACACCTTTTGAAGAGGAGAGAATTGTCTTAATAAGAAAGAAAATTGAGGAGTCTTTAGAAAAGTTATCTCTCACTGAGAAATATGATAAAAATAGATTTGAGCAGGAGATGTTTTTCTATATTGAAAAATTGGATATCACTGAAGAAAAAGTGCGATTGCGCAAACATTGTAATTATTTCATAGAAACAATGCAGCAAAATGAATCTAATGGTAAAAAGTTAGGTTTTATACTTCAAGAGATTGGAAGAGAAGTAAATACTCTTGGTTCCAAATGTAATCATTTTAATATTCAACAAGTTGTAGTTAGAATGAAAGATGAAGTGGAGAAGATGAAGGAGCAATTGGCAAATATTTTATAGTTAATCTTGATAAATAGGAATTATGACAAATATAGTATCATTAGTTGGAACCCCAAATGTAGGGAAATCAACCTTTTTTAACCGTCTAACCCAAACACGTGAGGCTATTGTTGATGCAGTGGCAGGTGTTACCCGTGACAGAAAATATGGAAAATCTGATTGGGCTGGTTACGAATTTTCAGTTATTGATACAGGTGGCTATGTGGTGGGTTCTGATGATATTTTCGAAACGGAAATTCGTCGCCAAGTAGCTCTCGCAGTGGAAGAATCTGATGTTATTATCTTTATGGTTGATGGTCGTGAAGGGCTGACCCCACTTGATGAAGATGTGGCGTCGATGCTCAGAAAATGTAAAAAACCATTCTATTTAGCTGTAAATAAGATTGATAGTCCAAGTAATTATTATGATTATAGTGAGTTTTATGCTTTAGGCTTTGAACAGATTTTTCCTATCTCAGCAATGTCTGGTAGTGGAACTGGAGAGCTTTTGGATCAAGTAGTTACGCACTTTACGAAAGATGAACAGGAGGATTATTCCGATTTACCACGTATTACCATTGTAGGAAAACCAAATGTGGGAAAATCTTCAATTGTGAATACTTTCTTGGGGTCTGACCAACATATTGTAACTCCAATTGCAGGTACAACTCGGGATACCATTTTTACACGTTATAATAGTTTTGGTTTCGATTTTTATCTTGTAGATACGGCAGGATTACGCAAAAAGAAAAAGGTTGAGGAGAATATAGAATTTTATTCTGTAATGCGTGCGGTACGTGCAATTGAAAATAGTGATGTGTGTATTGTGATGTGTGATGCTTCGGAAGGTTTTGATGCGCAGGATTTGAATATTTTCAGCTTAGCAGCAAGAAATAGAAAAGGTATTGTATTGGTAATGAATAAATGGGATTTGGTTGAAAAAACGCATAAAACCCACAAAGAGTATGAAGAATCAGTAAAGAAAAGAATTGCACCATTCTCCGATATTCCAATTATTTTTACATCCGTTTTAAATAAACAGAGAATTTATAAAGTTTTGGAAACAGCTGTATCTGTCTGTCATAATAGGGAAAGACGTATAAGTACTTCAGAATTAAATGAGAAAATTTTACCGCTCATTAAACAAACACCGCCGCCAATTGTCAAAGATAAGGTGGTGAGAATAAAATATGCTACTCAACTTCCAACTTCTTTTCCAGCATTTGCGTTTTTCTGTAATTTACCACAATATGTTAGAGAGGATTATAAACGATATTTAGAAAATAGAATTCGTGAACTTTGGGATTTTTCAGGTGTTCCTATAGAGATATATTTTAGAAAAAAATAGTAGTAAAAGTGCGTTGTGAATATAAAAATTATTTGTACTTTTGCACCGCTTAATGAGAATGTGAAAAAATAATATTATTAACCAAAAAAAATTACAAGATGAAAAAAATTTACATGCTTTTAGTGGCAATTTTGGTGGTGAATTTCTCTTTCGCACAAATTGCTAAACAAGACGTTAGAACTGATGGTTTGAAAGGTATTGGAAAACCTGTTTACCACAATACAGCAGTTAAAGCTGGTGCTGGTAGCTATTGGTATGACCTTACAGACGGTTTGTGGTCTTCTATGCCAGGATTTGACTTCTCAACAAGTCAAGTTTTGATGTTACAAGACTCTGTGGCTTTGATTCACTATTCTAATGGTGATGGTCGTCCACAATTCTTTAGTATGGCTCAAGTTTTTGATTTCTCTGATCCTAATTGGGTGTACTTCTATGAAAACTACTTCGATGAAGAAACTGGTATGCCAATTCCTGTTCCTGCAATGACAGAAACAAACTCTTATTCTATTGACTCTATGTCTTGTGTCGTTGCTTACTTAAGAGGTGACAATGTGCCAGCTGACGTAGTGGATACTTTAGTTATGACAATAGCTGCTTTCAGCGATACATTGCAATATATGTCAATTGGTTCTAACACTGAAGCTGGTTTTGAAACATGGTGGAGCCAACCATGGGTGCCATTCAGCTTGAATAATTATACTATTCCATCTCAATATGATGATGAGGGTACAACTATGGTATATGATTACTATTATACAGTTAAACTTCCTTTGACTGCAGATGATGATTGTATGGTTGATTCTACTTCTTTCCAATGGGCTACAGTTTCAGTGCCAGTTGAAGGTTTTGAAAACCTTACAACTAAAAGCATTATTGTAAGCTATTCTTTTATTTCTGCTTCTCCAAGAACATTAGATACCGAATATGGTGTTGATTGTAGCAGTTTGCGCGGTTACATTATGGAAGACCCTCGCGAAGGTTATGATGTAGATGGTTCAGATGCTAGCATTAACGATTTTAACACCTCTTTGTGTGCTATGGAATACTCTTACGATCCTTCAATTCTTTTCTATGAAGGATATGTAAATAATAAAATTTGGTTAGGTGCTCTCAAACGTCCTGCTATCGGTGTTCATGTTACTTGTGATGATTGTGCATGGGTTAATATCGAAGATATGGAAGAAGAGATGGTAGTTCGTCCAAATCCTGCAACTGATGCTTTCACTGTTGATTTCGCACAAGATGCTCCAGCTACAGTTCAATTATTCAATTTAGTTGGTCAACAAGTATATAGCTCAGAAGTTAACGCTTCTAACTTAAGCGTAAACGTTAGCGAATTCAATCCTGGCGTTTATATGCTTCGCGTTTCTCAAAACGACAAAGTTTACACATCTAAAGTTATTGTAAAATAATTTCTCTTAGATAAATGAGAAAAGGGGCTGCTTCGGTAGCCCCTTTTTTTGTATTTTTGCCAAAAAATATTTACAATGAAAAAACTATATTTATTGTTGATAATCGCCCTATTAGTAGGCTGTAAAAGCGCGGAAAAAGTCATTAAGAATGACCCTAGTGGGGAAACCTTTATGATAAAGACAGGTGAAACATTTGAGGTGCATTTCTTATCGAATGCTTCGCTAGGTACAAAATGGATTTGGAAAAATAAAGAGTCTGTTGCTATTGTTGATTCTGTAGGTCTTCGTTATGAGCAAAAGGCTCCCGAAGGAATGGTAGGTGCTGCTTCGGATATGTTTTACAAATTTGAAGGGGTAAAACCAGGAACTGATACGTTAGAGTTTTGGTCATGTCGTGTTTGGGAAAAAGATACTCCTTTGAAAGTGGTTAAGAAGATTGTTAAAGTGAAATAGCGTCTATGCATTTACACGTTGCTATTCCAGCTATTGATGAATTGGGTCATCTACCGATAACATTAGATAATTTGGCTGCACAAAGAGTTGACTATCCTTTTACGGTATATGTTTGTGTCAATCAGCCCGAAAGTTGGTGGAAAAATCCTGATAAGATTGATGTGTGTCAGAATAACCAGCAACTGCTAAAATTTATTCAAAACTATCCAAAACTGCCCGTAGAAATTATTGATAAATCATCGCCGGGAAATGGTTGGAGTGAGAAAAATCATGGCGTAGGTTGGGCAAGAAGAACATTATTTGACCATATTTTGTCTGTTGCTACCGCAGAAGATGTAATTGTAAGTTTAGATGCAGATACTTGTGTAGAGCCAGAATATTTACAATCTATAGGTGAAAATTTTGAAAATAGAACATTAACAGCAGTTTCTTTGCCGTACTATCACCGCTTGACAGATGATGACGCTGCAAATCGTGCAATTTTGCGTTATGAAATCTATATGCGCAGTTATCTGATAAACATGTATGGTATTAGTTCCCCCTATAATTTCACAGCAGTGGGTTCTGCTATTGCTGTTCGTGTGGAGGCATTGCGCAAAATAGGTAACATAACGCCGATGAAAAGTGGTGAGGATTTCTATCTGTTGCAGAAGTTGCGCAAAATGGCACCTATTTCTAATTGGAATGCGCAAACTGTTTATCCTGCAGCGCGCTTCTCTGCACGCGTGTATTTCGGTACGGGTCCTGCTATGATAAAGGGAAATGAAGGACATTGGGAAAGTTATCCGATTTATCATCACTCCCTTTTTTCTTCGATAAAGGATACCTATTTGCAACTTTCGAAGCTTTATACGGAAGATTTTGAAACACCATTTTTGCAATTTTTAAAAGAGCAATATCGTGACGATAAATTGTGGGTTCCAATTCGGCAAAACTCTAAAACTCTAGAACGTTTTGAACGTGCTTTTCATGAAAAAGCAGATGGACTGCGACTTTTGCAATATTTGAAAGAGGTTAATCCTACGCAAGGGAAAACAGATTCGGTTGCACTTCGAGAAAATATGATGCACTTTTTTGATGGAGCGATTCCTGATTTTATGCCAGAAAGCTACGAACTCAGTGACCTAACAACAGAGCAATTGGATATTATTAGAAATATGCTTTTTGAGAAAGAGATGCAATTAAGAAAATGTGAAAATAGTTGATAATATGCGTGATATAGAAAATATTGATATTGAAAAAATAGTCCTTCATTTGGTTGGGAATAAACAAACGGAAGAAACTTTACGGTTTTCCCACGACCTACTTACCTTGAATGAAGAGATGAAAACTATGTTGTTGGGTTATTTTTTAAAGCCCTTTCAAAATGCAGTACATCATCAGTTTACACACCCTGCAGATTTGAGTTTTAATGTAGTTTATAATTTTGTATCTGAAATCTTTGATGATCCTAACTTATTGTATGATAAATCATTGGCTTTAGCTGAACATCTTTATGAGCAGAGCAATCACCCGAAAATTAAGGGAGGAGAATTTTATGTTGTTTATTTTTCGGGTTGCGAATTTGAAGGGGAGTTAGTAGATGCCGTTGGCCTTTTTAAAGCAGAAAATAAAGATACCTTTTTGAAAGTTTACCAAAGTGGAGACAATTTTCTATTGCAATCGGAGGCAGGAATCAATATCAATAAGTTAGATAAAGGATGTATAATTTATAATGTGGAGAAAGAAGATGGTTTTGTATTGGAAGTTGTAGATAATACTAATCGTTCTTCGGAGGCGCATTTTTGGGTAGGGGATTTCTTGCAGATTCGTCAGCGAAGGAATGAATATTACAACACTCAGAATACTCTTTCAATGTGTAAGGATTTTGTAATTAATCACTTGCCAGAAGAATTTGAAGTGTCAAAATCGGATCAAGTTTCTATGTTGGAGCGTTCGGTAAACTTTTTCAAAGAGAATGACAATTTTGACATGGAGGAGTTCAAACAGGAGGTGATGGTTCAGCCAGACATTATTGAAAGTTTTGATGAATTTAAAGAGAGCTATCAGGAGGAGAATGAAGTTCAGATTTCGGAGACCTTTTCCATTTCCGAGCCAGCGGTGAAGAAACAGAGTAAGAATTTCCGCAGTGTTATCAAGTTAGATAGTAATTTTCATATTTATGTGCATGGTAATCCTCAGTTGATGAAGCGTGGAGTTGATCCAGAGACAGGTATGAACTATTACCAAATCTTTTTCGAGGAGGAGCATTTGAAGTAGGCATTTGGGAAATGCGTTAGGGATAGCAGCGGTTATGAGCGCCGGCTGAGAGTTTTTGAACTTAGAGTCTGGAATTTAGAAGTTGGAATTTAGGGGAAAGGAAGAGGTGAGGGAAAGAGGCGCGAAATTTGAGCGGATAGCCCGACGGCGAGTGGGCGGTTTTGAGGGAAGGAAAGAGCCGGAACGCCCAAATTCTAAAAAAAGAAAAGCTGCTCGTAAAAAGCAGCTCTTCAGTTTTATTTTTAACAAAATTATTCTTCAGTAGTAGGTGCTGTATAAACGCGTGCAGCTAACTCTTTATCAAACATATACAAGCCGTAGCCATTGTCACCGATAAAGGTAAGAGCATCGATAAGTTTTTGTGCTGTATCTTCCTCTTCAACTTGTTCAGAAACGAACCAATTGAGCATATTTTGGGTAGCAGCATCAGCAATTTCTACAGAGATAGCATAGAGATTATTAATCATAGCAGTAACTTTACGTTCGTGTTCCAAGGTATCCTTGTACGCGTCCAAAAGGGAATTCCATTCGGTTTTTACTTCAGCGATAGGTGCAAGAATAACACGACCGCCGCGAGATTGGATATAGTTTTTAATTCTCATTGCGTGATCTTGTTCCTCTTTAAATTGGATTTCAAACCAATTAGCGGCGCCAGACAGACCTTTAGAGTCGCAATAATTTGCCATTGATAGATATAAATATGCGGACCAAAGTTCAGCATTAATTTGCTCGTTTAGAGCTTTTTCCATTCTTTCGTTTAACATAGCGTTTTAATTTTGGGGTTTAAAAATGAAATGAATTTTAAATTGCAAATGTATATAAAATATACATTTTGTCGGCGAAAAAAGTTCATTTTATAAGATAAAATCTGTATTTAAGAAATTGGACTCATTATTTTTAACGATTTTCGTAATGATTTTGTCGTTGGAATCATTCTTTTTTGCGGCAACAAGAGTTCGGATTGAGAAAACGCGGAGAGCGTCGGAGACGGAAAGTGTTCCTTCAGCAGAATCTTTTCTGCCAGTGAAAGGGAAAGTATCGGGGCCTCTTTGGCACTGTGAGTTAATATTAACGCGGCACACCTGATTGACTAGAGTGTCGATTAAAGTTGCCAACTCTTGGGAATTGTTTCCGAACAGAGATGCTTGTTGGCCATAGTTTGAGTTAACCACATAATCCATTGCTTCTTCGATATTTTCATATCTTACCACAGGTACGATAGGCCCGAATTGCTCAATGGTGTATATTTCCATATTAGGAGTTACCTTGTCGAGAAGAATTGGGGCGAAGAGTGTATCTGTAACAATTCCTCCATTTTTATTAGCTATTTTTGCGCCTTTTTTTACAGCATCTTCTACTAAGGCTTGCATAGCTTGCGTTTTCCCCTCTTCTGGAAGAGGTGTAATGGAAACATTTTCTTCCCACGGAACGCCGACTTTAAGCGCATCAATCATAGAGGCCATTTTTGCGACAAATTGGTCTGCAATGCTATTGTGAACAAAGATAATTTTCAAAGCGGTACAACGTTGACCATTGAACGATAGTGCACCCAAGGTACACTCTTTTACGGCCATATCGATATTGGCATTTTTGAGTACGATAGCAGGATTTTTTGCGTCGAGGCCGAGCACACATTTGAGGCGATGCAGGTGAGGATGTTTACGCTTAAGAACATCAGCAACGCGGCTTGAACCGATAAATGCTAAAACATTGACCAATCCAGACATCATAATTGGGGTAATAACCGTTTGTCCGCGGCCGTAAACCGTATTAACGACTCCTCTTGGGAATGCTTTTTGGAATGCTTTTAGTAGTGGGGCATAGAGAAGAACACCTAATTTAGGAGGTTTTACCACCACTGTATTTCCCATAATGAGTGCAGGAATAAGTGTTGTAAATGTTTCATTAAGTGGATAGTTGAAAGGTCCCATGCAGAGTACAACACCGAGAGGAGCTCTTCGGATTTGTGCTACAATTCCTTGTTCGATAGAAAATCGGGATGAGATTCTATCTAAATCTTTCAGGGCTTCCATAGTATCGTTGATATAGTCGATGGTACGATCGAACTCTTTACAGGAATCGTTGTACGACTTTCCAATTTCCCACATTAGAAGTTTTACTACAATTTCACGTTCCTCTTTCATCAGTGAGACGAAATGTTTTACGCAGTCAATTCTTTGCTCAACAGTCATTCGGGGCCACTCTCCGCGTCCGTTATCGTAAGCATTTACAGCGGCTTTTAGTGTTTCGAGAGCAGCAGTTTCATCCATTAGCGGATGGCTACCCATAAATTTGTTGTATTGGGAATCTGTTTTTATTGCAATAGGGGAGAAGACAGAATTAAGTTCGCCTTTCCATTGGCGAATTTCGCCATCAACTAAATACTCCTTTTGAATGTAAGGTATAGAAAGAGTTGCAAATTCGGGAATATTTTCTTGGGTTACAGAGCAGATATTCATATTATTCTTTAATAGTGTCGAAATTTTTGCCGAAAACATTGCTTGTTTTAGCCACAGTAACGAAGGCATTTTTGTCAATCCTTTTGATAATTCGGGTAATTTGAGCTTTATCATTGCGGTGAGCAATAATAAGCAGAATATCGGAATCCTCTTTTGTATAGGAGCCGTAACCTCTTAAGAAACTAGCGCCGCGTTTCAGTTCTTTGCTAATCTCGTCGGCAATCTCCTGATTTTTTTTGGAGAAAACCATAAACTGGAATGTTTGTCGGTATCCATCAATCACGATATCGGATACATATATATATACGAACATCACGACAAAACTATATACCAATCTTTCCACAGAGCCGACGATAAAGTAAGAAGAGCCGATAATGAAGAAATTGGCAAAAAGAGTAACTCTACCGTATGAGATATTCCGATATTTTCCTATCATCATAGCGATGATGTCAGTGCCGCCAGTATTTCCGCCATAATTGATAGCGATTCCCACGCCGATAGCTGCCAATACAGCACCCAAAATTGCTGACATAAAAAGGTCATCAACCAGAGGTTCTTTGATAAACATTTGACCTACGCCAAAGAAAAGCGACAGCATAATAGTACAAAGGACAGTGTTGATACAGAATTTTGGGCCAAGCACTTTCCAAGCGATGGCAATAAGAGTGATGTTAAGAACGAAAGTTGATAGGGCTACTGGAACGGATGAATTGGCAAAATAGATAAGGGCTGCGATACCCTGAACACCTCCAGAAAGCATTTGATTTGGGATGAGGAAAGCGCACCATCCAAATGCAAAAATTGCCAAACCTATGCAAATCATTGCATAATTTTTGAGAAGAACTGCGGGAGATTCGGTAAAAATCTTATTCATAACTGTAATTTTATTGATATTTTTCTTCTTTTTTTCTTCTTAGAATAAACGTAAAGTATTGATAATTAGTATGATTTTGTTATTGGCTAAAAATCTTATGCAAAAAAACAATTTTTTTTTGAATTTTGTTGCGCATATTGAAAAAAAATGTATTTTTGCACCCGTCAAAACAACAACACTCCTCCTTAGCTCAGTTGGTTAGAGCATCTGACTGTTAATCAGAGGGTCCTAGGTTCAAGTCCTAGAGGGGGAGCAAAAAAAAGGAACTGCACAAGTAGTTCCTTTTTTTTTTGCCAAGTTTGAGCATTGATTCTTTTCTAACTTTTTTGGATTCAGATTTAGAAATAGGGTAAATTTTTCTATTCATACCTTATAATTCTTTTTTTTACTTGCAAAGAATGTGTTTTTCAAATGATATTCTAATATCAATAATTCCTTGATCTGTAAAAAGGAATAAGAATGATGGGTCCTCAAATTTAATAGGAAATATTTTCCTTGATATTGATTTGCAAATCACGAATTTTTTTCATAGTTTTGCAAACTTAAAATTTAGTATAATAGATGAATAATTTACTCGAAAAACTAGAGGCAATCTACAAGAAGTGGTTAGACATTAGCGAGGAGGTTGCACAACCAGATGTGATGTCGGATATGAAACGCTATATCCGTCTAAATAAGGAATATAAGGACCTTATGCCCATTGTAGAGGCGTATAAGGAGTATAAGAATGTAATTGATAATATTGCGAATGCTAAGGAGATTTTGGCAACCGAAAAGGATGAGGATTTCCGCGAGATGGCAAAGGCAGAATTGGATACTTTTACCGAACGCCGCGATACTTTAGAGGATGAAATCCGTTTGTTGCTACTCCCTTCTGATCCGCAAGATAGCAAAAATGCCCAAGTGGAGATTCGTGCGGGAACTGGTGGCGATGAAGCCAGTATCTTTGCCGGAGACCTTTTCCGTATGTATCAACACTTTGTAGATAAAAATGGCTGGAAGATTGAGGTGCTCTCCTCTACAGAAGGCACGGTGGGCGGTTTTAAGGAAATCGTGTTTGAAATTATCGGTAATGGTGTCTATGGTTTGATGAAGTATGAGTCGGGAGTTCATCGTGTACAACGTGTGCCTCAAACCGAATCTCAAGGTCGCGTACACACTTCGGCAGCTTCCGTGGTGGTGCTCCCCGAAGCCGATGAATTCGACGTAGAATTGAAACAGTCCGATATTCGCAAGGATACCTATTGTTCCTCTGGTCCTGGTGGTCAATCGGTAAATACTACCTATTCCGCAGTTCGTCTAACCCACATTCCAACGGGTATTGTGGTGGCAATTCAAGATGAGAAATCACAACTTAAAAACTTAGATAAAGCGATGCGCGTGTTAAGAACTCGTCTTTTCGAGATGGAGTACAAAAAATATCTCGATGAGGTTGCTTCTAAGCGTAAAACTATGGTATCAACGGGCGATCGCTCCGCTAAGATTAGAACTTATAATTACCCGCAAAATCGTGTAACAGATCATCGTATCAATCTGACAATGTATAACTTAGTTGGATTTATGGATGGCGATATTCAAGAAACTATCGAGGCATTGCAAGTAGCAGAAAATGCTGAACGATTGAAAGAGGGTATGCCAGAAGAGTAAGAATGAATTATTATTAACCTATAAAAAAAGAAAATTATGGCATTAGCAATTACAACAGAAAATTTCCCAACTTTGTCTGCAAGCGGACAATTGGTAGTAATCGATTTTTGGGCTCCTTGGTGTGGACCTTGCCGCCAAATTGCCCCTATCGTTGAAGAGGTGGCTGCCGAATATGAAGGCAAAGCTATCATTGGAAAATGTGATACAGATGAAAATAATGACTTGGCAGTAGATTTCGGCGTTATGAACATCCCTATGATCGTTTTCCTTAAAAATGGCGAACTCTTAGACACTCACGTAGGTGTGATCAAAAAAGAGGAACTTGTGAAAAAAGTGGAAACCTATTTATAATTAATCGAGTATAATCATTTATTAATCAAAACAATATAATTATGTTTAAAGGACACCCGAAAGGGCTATTAGCAGCGGCCCTCAGTAATATGGGAGAGCGTTTCGGCTACTATATTATGAATGCTGTTTTGGTATTGTTTCTCTGTTCAAAATTCGGATTAGGAGAAGCAACAAGTGGAACTATTTATTCATTCTTTTACGCAGGTATCTATCTTTTAAGTTTAGTGGGTGGTCTTATAGCAGACCGTACACAAAATTACAAGGGTACTATCCGTAAAGGTTTATTTGTAATGGCTTGTGGATATATTATTTTATCTATTCCACTTTTGGCAACTCCACAAAATAGTACAGGATTGCTTGTTTTGACTTGTGTTGCATTATTCTTAATTGCCTTTGGTAATGGTTTGTTCAAAGGTAACTTGCAAGCTATCGTAGGTCAAATGTATGATAATTTCGAAGCGGAAGCAGCAAAAGAAGGCCCTGAAGCTTTGAGAATTGCAAAGAGCAAACGTGACTCAGGTTTCCAAATTTTCTACGTTTTTATCAATGTAGGTGGTTTGATTGCGCCTTTTGTTGCTCCATTGTTACGCGAATGGTGGCTTGAAACTAATGGTATGGTTTATAATGCAGCTCTTCCTGCTTTGTGCCACGAGTTCATTAACAATGCTAGTGCTATGAGCGCACAAGCTATGGATAACTTAAATACTATGATGGCTGCTGCTGGTGGTAATGTAGCTGATATGGCAGGTTCTTGCGCAAAATATTTGCAAATTTTCAATGAAGGAATCCACTATTCTTTCATTGCTTCTGTAGCTGCAATGTTAATCTCTTTGGTTATTTTTATCACTAACCAAAAAAGATTCCCTACTCCTGCTAAGAAAGAAAAAGTTGAATCAGCATCTTATACTCAAGAAGAAAAGGCTGCTATGGCAAAAGAGATTAAACAACGTCTTCTCGCTTTGTTTGCTGTATTAGGTATCGTTATCTTCTTCTGGTTCTCTTTCCACCAAAATGGTATGTCTTTGTCATTCTTCGCTCGTGACTTTGTTGATTCTTCAAAAGTAGCTCCTGAAATTTGGCAAGCTATCAACCCATTCTTCGTTATCGTTTTGACTCCAATCATTATGGCTATCTTTGCTGCTTTCACTAATCGTGGTAAAGAGATCTCTACTCCTAAGAAAATTGCCATCGGTATGTTTATCGCAGGTTTAGCTTTCTTGTTCTTGGCGATCTTCTCTTCTTTGAAAGGTTATCCATCAGCAAACACATTCAAAGCTCTTCCTGTTGATGATCAATTAGCTCAAAAAGCACATTGGTGGGTACTTATTGCAGTTTATTTCTTCTTAACTGTTGCAGAGTTGTTTATTTCTCCACTTGGATTGTCATTCGTATCAAAAGTAGCTCCAAAACACCTTTTAGGATTGTGCCAAGGTTTATGGTTAGGCGCAACCGCTATTGGTAACCTCTTGTTGTGGATTGGACCTCTTATGTACAACGCTTGGCCAATTTGGCAATGCTGGACCGTATTCTTGGTAGTATGTCTTATCTCTATGGGCGTAATGTTAGGTATGGTTAAATGGCTCGAAAAAGTCACTCAATAATCAGGTAACCTATTGATATTAAAAAGGCTGTCTAATTTATTTTGGACGGCCTTTTTTGTTTACAAGGGGGCGATATGGGCAAAAAGAAAGAGGCAGCGTGAATGGTTTCAAACTGCCTCTTTTTTATCGGTATAAAAATTCAGAAGACTATTTTTGTTTCTGTGTGGTGAGCAAGTGAAATACCTCTTCCATTCCCAAAAGTTGATCTTTTTTCTGTAAATCAGATACTTTTTTTCTCAATTCTTGAATGGATGAGTCGGCCACTAAATCACCTTTGTTGATGATGATTACGCGGTCGCAAACAGCTTCCACTTCCTGCATAATGTGCGTAGAAAGAAGTACAGTTTTGGTTTTTCCGCAATTTTTGATAAGTTGTCGAATCTCAATCAATTGATTTGGGTCAAGACCTGTAGTAGGTTCGTCTAAAATGAGTACTTCGGGGTCGTGGATAAGTGCTTGTGCCAAGCCTACACGTTGTTTGTAGCCACGAGAAAGAGCTGCAATTTTCTTATGCTGTTCCAAACCCAATCCTGTTAGCTCAATCACTTCGTCAACACGTTGTTTTTTGTTTTTAATATGATGAATTCCACCAATGAAAGACAAAAATTCTTTTACATACATGTCGTGGTAAAGAGGATTGGCTTCCGATAGATAACCGATTTTGGAGCGGAGTGCTAACGAATCGTTCCAAATATCAAGTCCACAAACGGTTACATCACCTTCAGTAGGTGGAATAAAGCAAGTGATAATTTTCATCATAGTGGATTTTCCAGCGCCGTTAGGTCCTAGAAAACCAACAACTTCACCTTTTTTTATATCGAAGGAAACATCGTTTAAAGCACGTTGCTGTCCGTAAATTTTTGTAATGTGAGAAACAGATATTGACATAATTCAAAAATTGGGTCGCAAAAATACAAAAACTTTCCCACATATCTAAAATTTTTGATATTTTTGTAGCCATAAATAAAACTATGTAACATATTGGGGCGTGCAGTCGTACAATGTAGGAATTTAATTATATCAAAAACATAAATAAAACAAGCAATATGGCAAAAACATACGAAGTTGAAGAACCTAATGGACCGAATATTATCGCTCGTGGAACCATTTTTGAGGGAAATATCCTCAATGCTGGTGATTGTCGAATTGATGGCACTATGAAAGGAAATATCAACTCTTCTGCTAAAATTATTGTAGGGAAAAGTGGAAAAGTGGAAGGCGACATAAGATGTACATCTATTGAGATTGAAGGAATGGTGAAGGCTAATATTCAAGTAAAAGATCTTCTTGCTTTAAAATCAACAGCAAATTTAGTAGGTAATATTCAAGTAGGAAAGATTGCAATTGAACCAGGTGCATCTTTTGCTGGTAATTGTACAATGCTTACTTCACCGAAACCAGTAATTCCGACTATTACAGAAAAATAATTTCTGTAAGTAATCGTTTTTATTTGAAATTTTGCATTATGAACTTTTTCAAGGCTGTCAGGAGATGGGGATTTATTTCTCTTGTTGCGATGGCGTTGTTGCTTATCTATTCATGTCGTCGGGAACCTCAGTTTTCTAAGGTTCCATTTATCTCTTTTGTCAGTTTTGAAAAGTATGAACAGGTGAATGGTAAGGATAATTTGGGAAGGTTAACTTTCCATTTCCAAGATGGTGATGGCGATATAGGGCTGAATGTGACCGATGTTCAACCACCTTTCGATAGCTCATCTGTTTATCATCACAACTTCTTTTGTAATTATTACGAGAAGCAAAATGGTGAATTTGTAAAGATAGATTTGCCTTTAAGTCAAAATGCACGAATTCCGCGGTTGAGTGATTTAGAGTCGGAATCAATAGAGGGTGAAATTTCCTTGGATTTAAATATCAACAATCCATTTTCAACGTATGATACTATCCGTTTTGACTTTTATATTGTGGATAGAGCATTGAACCATAGTGATACGGTAATAACACCAGAAATAATTGTTAATAAATAAGTTATGCAGATTCAAGATAATATTAAAGAGATTGTAAGACAAGCATTAATGGAAGATGTTGGCGATGGTGACCACTCTTCGCTTAGTTGTATAAGTGGCAGCATTATCGGAAGAATGAAACTTTTAGCCAAGGAAAATGGAATTTTAGCAGGTGTGGAAGTGGCAAAAGAGGTGATTCGTCAGGTTGATGAAGCGATTACAATGGAGGTTTTTATTCATGATGGAGAAACAATTAATGTAGGTGATGTAGTTTTTGAACTCTCTGGTCCAGCAAGAAGTATGCTAACGGCTGAACGTACTTTGCTTAATTTTATGCAACGATTGAGTGGTGTGGCCACTGCTTCACGCTGCTATGCAGATGCAGTTGCAGGTACGGCAGCAACAATTCTTGATACTCGTAAAACTACACCTGGAATGCGTTTTCTTGAAAAATATGCTGTAAAAATGGGCGGTTGTGAAAATCATCGTTTCGGTCTTTTTGATATGATTATGTTGAAAGATAATCATATTGATTTTGCTGGTGGAATAGAAGATGCGATTTTAGCCACCCATAATTACTTAAAAGAGAAAAATCTAAATCTTAAGATTGAAGTGGAAACTCGTAATATAGAGGAGATTGAGCAGGTGATGAAAGTGGGTGGAATTCATAGAATCATGCTTGATAATTTTACACCTGAAAAAATTAAGGAGGCACTTGTCGTAATTGATGGGAAATATGAAACAGAGGCGTCTGGTGGTATAACAATGCAGAATCTGCGTGAGTATGCGCTTACCGGTGTTGATTATATCTCCATCGGAGCTTTAACACATCAAATCAAAAGTTTAGACCTCAGTCTAAAATTTATAAAATAGATGAAAAATCTAAATACGCACAAAATATATCTGTTGAGAAAACTTGTGCGCATAAAAAATGTTGGTTGGATTTCCAAACTAATCCGTTACTTGAAGCGATTGGTAATACCTGGTTTTCAGGGAGTTCCTTTTTGGGAGGTGATGAAGTTCTTTTTGGAATCTGTATTTAAAGGCGTGTTATTTCAGCGCGCTGCTGCAATGACCTACAATATTTTTATGGCGCTCATTCCTATGCTGATGGCATTGATAGCGACGCTCTCATTCTTAGGTGATTCTTTGCAACAATATCTTATCAACTTTATCCAGTCCATACTCCCCGATAATGCTTGGGAGTTTGTTTCCCAAATATTGAACGATCTCATTCAGCGGCAAAATAATACCATCTTTTGGCTTTCGTTAGGTTTAGGTGTTTATCTTACTTTTATTTGTATCAATTCTATAATTAATAGTCTGAATATCACTTACTTTAAGATACGGAGAAGAAATGGAATAAAGCAATTGCCTATTAGTTTTATTATGGTCATTTGTTTCTACTTAGTTATTATTTTAGCATGTGGTATCTTTTTGGGTTCGTCTCATCTTATCCGGATAATTAGTGATTATTTTGGAGATTCTGGAACGTTTTATCATATATCTATCTTAGTGGTACGTTGGGTGTTAATATTCGTTTTAGTTTATACAATGCTTTCGTCGCTTTTCTATTTCGCTCCGTATGATAAAAAATATTTCCATTTTTTTTCGGCAGGTTCTATGTTTTCCACAATTACATTGATGCTGCTGATGACAGTGCTGAATCTCTATTTCTCTCATTTTTCAACATACAATGTGGTTTACGGTTCTATCGGAGCATTATTAATTATTTTACTCTGTATCTATTGGGGGGCTGCGGTGGTTCTAATAGGCTTTGATTTAAATGTAAGTATTTGTATTGCAAAGCAATGTCGTGTAAGTGAAGATGAAGAGTGGAAAATTGAGAGTACAATTCAAGAAGAAGATACTTTAGAATAATGTTATATGAAATACTACGTTGTAGCTGGAGAAGCTTCTGGCGACCTATTGGGTTCCTATCTGATGCGCGAAATAAAAAAACTAGATCAGCAAGCGGATTTCTGCTGCTGGGGCGGTGATTTAATGGAAGCGGAAGGAGGACAAATCAATAAACATTATAAAGATTTAGCATTTATGGGATTTTGGGAGGTGGCTACACATCTTCGCACCATCCTTAAGAACCTGCAAATATGTAAGTTGGAAATTCTCCTTTATGAGCCTGATGTAATCATTTTGATTGATTATCCAGGTTTTAATATGCGGATTGCAGAATTTGCTCGTGAGAATAATATTAGAGTGGTTTATTATGTATCACCGCAAATTTGGGCATGGAAGAAAAAACGTATTCATAAGATTATCAGAGATGTAGATACGTTGCTAACTATTTTGCCTTTCGAGAAGGAGATTTACGCACGCCATGGCTACGAGGCACACTATATTGGCCACCCGCTTTTGGATGTAATCACCCCTGAAGTATTGGAAGATAAAAGTTCTGATTTTAGAGCAAAATATAATATTAATAATGTAAAACCGATTATTGCAGTTCTTCCAGGAAGTAGAACACAAGAAATTAAGCGAATTCTTCCCGTTATGCTACAGGTAATTGAACAGTTTCCAGATTGCCAATTTGTAATGTCAAAAGTGAAGTGGCTTCCGCAAAGTTTATATGATAAATATCTGAAAAACAAATCTGTAAAGATTATAGAAGGAGATACGTACGAGATTCTAAAAAATGCGAAAGCAGCTTTGGTAACTTCTGGAACAGCAACTTTAGAAACCGCTATTCTGAATATTCCACAAGTGGTATGTTATAAGACAAGTGCTTTGTCATATGCTATAGCACGTGTATTAGTAGGTAAGAGTATTCGCTTTATCTCATTGGTTAATCTAATAGCTAATAAACAGATAGTTAAGGAATTGCTACAATCTGATTGTAATGCAAATACTATATCAAAGGAGTTGTCACTACTTCTAAATGATGCGGAAACGATTTCTAAAATGGATGCTGATTATAAAGAGTTACGACAAATTTTAGGCAATAGTGGAGCTTCCCAGCGTGCTGCAGAGCTCGTTGTGAAAAAATAACTTTTTTTAACAGTTGCTCATTTTCTATATTTTTTTCTTCAAAAAAGGAAAAATTCTATTCAGAAATGGTATAAATCAAGATTTTAGTATATCTTGAAGGCTTCTTCAAAGTGGAAAAACAATATTATCTTTGCCAAAATTTCCACTTATGAAAAACTTTCTATTTCTACTAATTTTACTCGTTTTCTCAAAAATATCTATTTCACAAGTAGATACGAGTTTTTATTGTGTAATGTTCTACAATTTGGAAAATCTCTTTGATCCGAGAGATGATAGTTTACGCAACGATGATGCCTTTACGCCAACAGGAATGAACCATTGGACATTTTCAAAATTTAATCGTAAGATTAATAACTTAGCAAAGGTGATACTTTCGATTAATGCATGGAGTCCGCCCGATATTATTGGTGTAGCGGAAGTTGAGAATGAGTTTGTATTGCGGCAACTCTGCTATCAGACGGGATTAAAACGTTACGGTTATAAGATTGTTCATTACGATTCTCCTGATTCACGCGGAATTGATGTAGCACTATTGTATCGTCACAAAAATATCAAGATTGCAGAGAGTCGGGCTATCCCTATTGTATTTCCATTTGAGCCGCGAAGTAGAAATCGTGATATATTATATGTTAAGGCGTTGACAATACAGAATGATACGTTACATCTTTTTGTCAACCATTGGACCTCGCGTTATAGTGGATATGCCGCAACCATTGTCAAGCGTAATCACTATGCGAGCGTGGTTCGACAGTGGAGTGATTCTTTGTTGACGAAAGATTCTTCGGCACGCATTATTATAATGGGCGATCTAAACGATTATCCAACTGATGAGAGTGTAATTGAAGTGTTGCAAGCTCAACCTTATACAGTAAATGGAAAATTATCGGCATTGAATAATTTGATGCATCGCTTTTTAAATATGAAGAATGTTGGAACGCATAAAGGAGGCGAATTTTGGGGTTGTTTAGACCAAATGATTGTTTCAAAATCTTTGTTGGATAGTTCAGATTCTTTACAGATTCTAGAACAAAAGGCAGAAATCTATCAAGCTGATTTTATGATGGTTCCTGATGAAAAATATGGGGGAGTAAAAAATAATAGAACTTATTTAGGTCCTAGATATTTGGGTGGTTTTTCAGATCATCTGCCAATTTTTCTTCGATTGTTGAGGATTACAAATAGATATCAATCAGGCCATCCGGAGCAGTGATGTAGATAGTTTTGTTGTCTCTATCTACTATTTCAAACACTTCGTCAATGGCTGGAATTAAAATCTCCTTACCATTGCAGTCGATTTGCATAATAGGTTGATGAGAAATATCGATAAAATCGGTGCATTTGCCAATATCACCTTTCTCTTTGTCAATAACTTTGAAACCAATTACTTCGTGGAAATAGAATTTGTTTCCTTCAAGGGGAGGAAGCATAGAAAGAGGAAGGAAAAGTTTCGCTTTTACCAATGATTTTGCCTCTTCACCATCAACATCTTGAAATTTGACTACGGCTTGATTGTTATCACTTTTCATTTGGATATCTTCAATCATATAGGGCAATTTTTCATCACCGATTTCGATAAAAACGGCATCCAAATCTCTATATTTTTCAGGTTCATCAGTATCTAAAAATATGGTTAATTGTCCTTTATAACCAAAAGGTTTGGTAATCACTCCTAAGTAATAAAATTCTTCCATTAAAATCTATTTTTAAAGCGGTCACGGGTATCAGTATCTAAAGTTTTGGATAGCATCTCAATAGCATTTTCAGGAACTTCCTGAAGATCAAGAAGTAATAACCCATCTAAAGTATTGTTAAAATCAGGATCTAGATTGAAAGCTAAAAATTTCCCATTTAGTTGTGTGTATTTTTTGATAAGAATAGGAATTCCATAAAGCTCATCTTCTAGGTCTGCAACAAGTTTGTCTAATAGGTCAATATTGGGGATTGAGTCGATATATTTTGCGATGTTTTTTACCTTTTCACCTTTAAAACCATTGATTGGAACGACAAATTTTGAGAATTGTGAATTTGAATTTCTTTTTTGAAGGTATTCTGCAATCAGCAGTTTTGAGGTTTCAGAGAAATTGTTAGAGATGGAAACAGGACCGATAAGGTAGCGGCAATTTTCATATTTAAGCAGAACGTGCATAATCCCTTTCCAAAGAGTGACCAATGAAGAAGCTTTTTTCTGGTATTCTTTAACTATAAACGAGCGTCCTAATTCAATGGATGAGGATAACATATTATGAATTTGGGGTTTCATTTTAAATAGAGAATAAGTGTAGAAACCTTTGATTCCTTGTGTTTTAAGAATTTCTTCGCCAATTCCTAATCTATATGCTCCTACAATTTTTTTTGCAGCGTTATCCCAAATGAAAAGTTGGTGATAGTGGGCGTCATATTTATCAATATCAGTTGCAAGATTTGTACCTTCGCCAATTTCGCGGAATGTGATTTCTCGCAACCTTCCAATTTCCTTCATTACATAATTCAACTTTTGTGTTGCTACAAATAAAACTGAGAAATTTCCTTGCTCAAATAGGGTGAATTTGGGTCTCAAGAGTTCAACTTCAGTTTCCAATTGTGCAGTATCGTTTTCTGCAATAGGTTCTTGTTTAATTCTAGTTGTATCTTTTTTAGCGTTGTGTGATTTATGTTGAAGAATATAGACGTTTGTTCTTAATAAATTAGATAGTTGTTTGAGAGTGAGATTTTGAGTTTTTGTTGGATAAATAGGCGATCCCATCTCAACTTTTACGGTTGAGTCGTATTTGTTTACTAATTCTCGCGCAAGCATTAGGGTACGAATGCGAGGATGAATTAGGCCTAAAAGATGAAATGGAAGTGAATTTTTGCCCGATAAAAATAGGGGGACAACGGGTGCATTTGATCTTTGAATCAGTTTGATGACAGAAATTGGCCACTCGCGGTCAGTAATTTGAAAGCCATTGTGAAATGAGGAAACCTCTCCTGCGGGGAAAAGCATCATTGCACCACCATTTTCCAGATGATTGATTGCAGAACGAATTCCATTAAGGTTTTTACTACTTGTTGAATCAAAAGGGTTTACATCAATAAAAAATTGTCGAAGCGGAACCATTCTTGAAAGAAGAAAGTTTCCCATAAATTTGATGTCCGGTCTGATTTGGGAAAGTAAACTAATAAGAACAACTCCATCTAATGCGCCTGTTGGATGATTACAAATAAAAATAACACTACCAGTTTTTGGTATATCACTTATATGTGTTTCATCAAATATTGTTTTAATCTTTTGATTCTTAAGATATTGAATTGTTACATTGTTTCCTTTAAGATGTTCAACCTCTTCATAGACACGATTTAGCTCATCAATTTGTAAAAAATTGAAGATCGGTTTGGCGATTCCTTTTACGAAGGCATTTCTACCCTTTAATATTTCCTCTTTATCAATGAGTTTCATTAGTTATCGGCCCAATTATTTTAGATAATGTAATGTCTTAAAAAGTGTTAAAAGCAAACTGCAAAGATATATTTTTTTACCATATAAAGGCAAGAAAGTCGCAACTGAACCAATAAAATTCAGATTTTTATTAGTAGAATAATGTAAAATATTGATTTCTAAAAAAATATAGTATAAATATTTCTATTTTTCTGATTTCTTTTAGCATAATCTATTTTTCAAGCCATTCGGGGTGTGCGTAAGGTTTATCTTCCAAGTTGAATTTCCCTGGAAATCTACCTTTCATACCATAATAAAATTTTTCAATTTCTACTAAATCTTCTTCATAATTTCCAGTGGGAAATATTACTTTTCCTACACCACCTTTTCGAGAGACGTAGTCAAGGTATCCCAATACAATAGGTACATTAGCTTGAGTAGCAATGGTATAAAATCCTCTTTTCCATTTTGTTACCTTTTTTCGAGTACCTTCCGGTGAGATTAGTAAAGCAATCTCTTTATTGTTTTCCAAAATGGAGAGGGTATCTTCCATAAAATGGCGAGGATTTTGTCGGTTTACGGGGTGAGCACCGCAAGCTCGAAGTAGATAGTTCAGTGGAAAAACAAATGCCTCTTTTTTGATGAGAAATGCTGTTTTAACCCCCATTGCAATAAGGGCAAACTTGCCAATTACGAAATCGCGCCAACTTGTATGCGGGGCGAATAGTATAATGCACTTTTTCGCTTCTGGCGGAATGTTGGTTGTGTCAATTTCGTAATTGAATAAAGCAAGTAATTTTTTGCAAAATTTTCTCATTTTATATTTCTTTAAGTATCCACCCATTGGAGGAGACAATTAATTTGGAAGAAACGCCCAATTTAAGGGTTTTATTGTCTTTGCTATGGCCTACAGGAATGTTAAATGCAATAGGAAAATCATATTCTTGACAATGTTCCTTTATTATCTCTTCAGCAGTATGTCCGAAAGGAATTGTATTATCGTGCATATCACTCATTCCTCCTACAATTAAACCTGCTAAATGTTCAAATTTTCCAGCTCTTTTAAGTGCAACAATCATTCTATCAATATGATATAAATATTCGTCAAGGTCTTCAAGAAATAGAATTGAACCATTAGTATTTATGTCGGACGATGATCCAAGCATAGAATATATGATGGATAGGTTTCCGCCGACTATTTTCCCGACAGATGTTCCGTATTGATTGTAAGGGTGGTTATGGCCGTCGAGTTCCATCTTTTTTCCTGTAAGTGCGTCGAATAGAGCGTTGCAGTTGTCGAGAGTTTCTTCGCACATAGAGATTGGCATTGTAGAGTGAAGAGATGCGGAAATGTTTTGTGAGGCTAAATGGGAATGAAAAACGGTAAAGTCGCTGTATCCGCATAGCCATTTAGGATTTTCATGGAAGTGCGAAAAATCGATTTTATCAATGATGCGAGCAGAACCATAGCCGCCGCGGGCACTCAAAATGGCCTTAATGTTAGGGTTGTCAATCATTGCTTGAAAGCTTTGTCGTCGTATTTCGTCGCTGCCTGCGAATTGATGTTCTTCTGCGAAAAGGTTAGGAGCGAAGACAACACGAAACTCTTTGTTCTCAAGCCAATTAATAGAAAATTGCAGCTCCTCCAAACTGATTTTGCGTGCAGGAGCTACAATTCCAATGGTGTCACCCGGCTGAAGATAAGGAGGAATTATCATAATGTAATTTTCTTTTCTTCAATAATTTGTTGAGTCAGTTTGCGTAAAAGTTTGCGTTGTGGACTGCTCAGAATTCGAGTGGGTATTTTTCTATTTTTCTGATTGGCGTGAAGTTGTCCCGTTACACCCTCTAATTCAGGATCCAATGCAAGCCTTATTGCTGTTGAAGCTCCTTGAAGAGGTGTTTTTATGAATGGACGGAAGAAAGTGTCACTCAGCCAATCAATGGTTTTGTTGTACATCCTAACGATAGGAGTATTAACAACTCCAGGATCGCTGCAATTTACGGTAATTCCCAATTCTTTCCACTTTTCAGCTGCATCTAAAGAGAAGTATAGAAACGCTAATTTGGAGTTGGAATAGGGGCGAAAACGATTGAAGAATTTTGGATAGGCAGGTTTGAAGAAATTCTCAGTAATTTTCCCCATTTTATAGGTAAGCGAAACGGTATTTACAATCCGAGAACCTGCTGGCATTAATGCTAACAATCGATGTGTTAAAATATAGTGTCCTAAATAGTTAGTGCCAGCACAATATTCCAATCCTTCGATGGTTTCTCGGGGTTCTGGAGGCATTGCACCTGCATTATTGATTAATAATCTGATAGATTCATAGCGTTTTCTTATTTCCGCGACGAAATTATCAATAGACTGAAATTCAGAAAGATTCAATCCGATAAGTTCAATTTCTCCACCAGTTTCTTTTTTTAATGTTTCGCAAGCGGTGCGGTTTTTTTCGCTATTGGAGCCCGCCATAATCACCGTGTAGCCCTCTTTAGCTACAGCTTTGGTAATTTCCAATCCCATTCCACCACCAGCACCTGTAATAATTGCAACTCCTTTTTTCATTATTTAATGTTTTCAACAGCAACTTTGATGCGTCTGCAAGCTTCTTGTAATGCTTCTTCGGAGGTTGCATAAGATAGACGAATACAATTGTCATCTCCGAAAGCAATTCCTTGAACGGTTGCTACATTTGCATCATATAATAGGTACATACTCAAATCTGTAGAGTTTGAGATGGTTGTTTTACCAAATTTTTCTGCGTAAACAGAATCTGAAGGTACATTTTTGCCATACAATGAAGATACAACAGGGAAGAAGTAGAATGCACCTTGAGGAAGGCGAGTTTCAAATCCTGGAACTTCTTGTAAAAGTTTGTAAACCATATCTCTGCGTTTCATAAAGATGCCGCGCATAGTTTCAATATCTTTCCAAATAGCAGGGGAAGATTCCATAGCTTTGATGGTTGCACGTTGTGCAATTGAGCAGGTTCCAGAGGTGATTTGACCTTGTAATTTTTGGCAAGCAGAAGCAATTTGAGCGTCAGCAGCAATGAAACCAATTCTCCATCCAGTCATAGCGTAACCTTTAGCAACACCATTGATTGTGATTACGCGATCTTTTATTTCTGGGAATTGTGCCAAACTTTCATGTTTGCCTACGAAATTGATATGTTCGTAAATTTCGTCTGCCATTACAAATACGTGTGGGTTTTCAACCAAAACGTCAGCTATTGCGCGCAACTCTTCTTTTGTGTATAGCATTCCTGTTGGGTTTGAGGGACTGCTAAACATAATTAATTTAGTTTTCGGAGTAATCGTGTTACGAAGTTGTTGTGCAGTAACTTTGAAATCATTTTCCAATTTGGTTGGAACGTAAATGATTTTTCCTTCAGCTACTTCTGCAATAGCTTTGTAAGAAACCCAGTAAGGAGTTGGAATAATTACTTCATCTCCTGGGTTTACAAGAGCCATAACAACTTGATAAATAGATTGTTTTGCTCCGGTAGAAACCACGATTTGATTAGCGGCGAATTCGAGGTTATTATCTCTTTTGAATTTTTCGCAAATTGCTTTTTTGAGTTCTGGGTAACCAGGAACGGGTGAATAGTGCGACCAGTTCTCGTCAATAGCTTGTTTTGCAGCCTCTTTAATCTCTTCAGGAGTGTTAAAATCTGGCTCTCCAATGCTCAAACTGATAACATCTTTTCCACTAGCTTTTAATTCGCGAGCAATTTGTGTCATGGCTAAAGTTTCTGATTCAGCCATAGTTGCAACTCTATTAGATATGATTTTCATTGCTTTTTTTATTTTAATTTTGTTAGATATGTTTTGCACTTTTTAGCGTGCAAAGATACAACTTTTAATAGGACGGACAACCTAATTTTTAGGATTTAAAATCAACCTTTGAAAGGTGTTGATGCATAATTTTTTATCTTTAAAATTGTACGTTTTAATTGTTAATATCTCCGATTTTAAGTCCATTTTTTGAAAAGTTTTTTTCTTCTTATAGAATATTGTATTTTGATAAGATTAGAATAGATATGTGTAAATTACTAATTATCAATACTTTAATTTTGTTTTACCATGCTTATGCATGATTATTTTGTAGAAGAAAAATATTTTTTAAAGAGGTGTTTTGGTGTTGAAAAAATTACTATTTTTGCAACCCGAAAAAATAATGGAAAGTAATTAAAAGAAAAGTTATTATGTATTTAACACCAGAAGTTAGAGGAGAAATTTTTGAAAAATATGGAAAAGGCGTAAAAGATACAGGTTCTCCTGAAAGTCAAGTAGCTCTTTTTACCCATAGAATTAAACATCTTACCGAACATGTAAAACAAAATAAGAAAGACCTTGTTACCAAACGTTCTTTGATTAACTTGGTTGGAAAAAGAAAAAAGATGTTGGAATATTTGAAACAACAAGATATTGAGCGTTACAGAGCAATTATTAAACAACTTGGTTTAAGAAAATAATCTCTTTATATATAAGAGGCTGATAAAAAAGGCAATTCGTTTGAAGTTGCCTTTTTTTCGTAAATAGACACAATGTGTTATACCACATATTAGTTGATTGGAAAATGTGAGGTTTTGTGTATAACATATTGATTTTTAATAATTTAACATATAAAATAATGATTGGAATTAGTAAAACTTTCAACCTTGCAGACGGTAGAGAAGTAACTATCGAAACAGGAAAATTGGCAAAACAAGCCGATGGTTCTGTGGTTGTGAAAATGGGAAATACTATGCTTTTGGCTACCGTTTGTACAAAAAAAGAGGCTGTTGAAAATACAGATTTTATGCCTCTTCAGGTTGAATATCAAGAAAAATATGCGGCAGTTGGTCGTTTCCCAGGCGGTTTCTTTAAAAGAGAAAGTCGTCCTTCAGAATATGAAATTTTGATAGCACGCCTTGTTGACCGCGCTTTGCGTCCTCTTTTCCCTGATAATTATCATGCAGAAACTCAAGTGCTTGTAACCCTTATTTCTGGAGATAAAAATAATCTTCCAGATGCATTGGCTTGCTTGGCAGCATCTTCCGCACTTGCTGTTTCTAATATCCCTTTCAACGGACCAGTTTCTGAAGTGAGAGTAGGTAGAATTGATGGTCGAATGGTCATTAATCCAACAGTTGAAGAGATGGAAAACTCTGATATTGACATGATTGTAGCAGCAACTATTGACAATATTATGATGGTTGAAGGTGAAATGAAGGAGATTTCAGAAGCTGATATGGTGGACGCACTCAATTTTGCTCACGAAGCTATCAAAATTCAATGTCAAGCACAGTTAGACTTGGCTGCTCAAGTGGAAAAAGCATATCCTAAAAGAGAATATTGTCATGAAACCAATGATGAAGATTTGAGAAAAGCCGTTCACGAAGCTACGTACGATAAAGTGTATGCCGTAGCCAAATCTTTTATGGGTAAACACGAAAGAAATGATGCTTTTGACAAGATTTTGGAGGAGTATTTGGAAACCATTCCAGAAGAGGAAAGAGATGAAAAGAAACCTATGGTGCAACGCTATTATCATGATGTTCAATATGATGCAATGCGTGCAATGATTCTTAATGAAAGAGTTCGCTTGGACGGAAGATCTTTAGACCAAATTCGTCCAATTTGGATTGAAACAGGTTATTTACCATCTGCTCATGGTTCAGCCATCTTTACGCGTGGTGAAACCCAGTCTCTTTCAACTTGTACTTTAGGTACAAAATTAGATGAGCAAACTATTGATGGTGCAGTTGTTGAAGGATCAAGTCGCTTTATTCTTCACTATAATTTCCCTCCCTTTTCTGTAGGTGAAGTGAAACGCATAGGTAGTGTAGGTCGTCGTGAAGTGGGACACGGAAACTTGGCGCACAGAGCACTTAAGCCAGTAATTCCATTCGATGATCCAGCTTTCCCATATACTGTTCGTTTGGTTTCAGATATTTTGGAATCTAACGGAAGTTCTTCAATGGCGACCGTTTGCGCAGGTACATTGGCGTTGCTCGACTGCGGCGTTAAATTGAAAAAACCAGTTTCTGGTATTGCTATGGGATTGATTACCGATGAGAAAACAGGAAATTATGCTATTCTTTCCGATATTTTGGGTGATGAGGACCATTTAGGAGATATGGACTTTAAGGTTTGCGGTACTGCTGATGGTATTACTGCTTGCCAAATGGATATTAAGGTGAATGGATTGTCTGCTCAAGTAATGGCAGAAGCATTGGCTCAAGCTTTAAAAGGACGCCTCTATATTTTGGACAAAATTAAAGAAGCAATGCCAGCTCCAAGAGAAGATTATAGAGATTTCGTTCCAAGAATCATTCAACTTTCAATTCCTCGCGAAATGATTGGTGCAGTAATTGGACCTGGTGGAAAAGTAATTCAAGAAATTCAAAGAGAAACCAATACAACTATCAATATTGAAGAGGTTGGAAATTGTGGTGTTGTTGATGTAGCAGCCGCAAATCGCGAAGATATTGAAAAAGCTTTGGCACGTATTAAAGCAATTGTAACATTGCCAGAGATTGGTGAAGTTTATGATGGTAAAGTGAAAAACTTGGCAGCTTTTGGCGCTTTCGTTGAATTTTTACCCAATACAGATGGTTTACTTCACGTTTCAGAAATCTCTTATAATAGAATAGAAAATGTAGAAGATGTGTTGAAAGTAGGTGACGAAATAAAAGTAAAATTGATTGCTATTGATGAGAAAACAGGAAAATATAAGCTTTCTCATAGAGCATTACTTCCAAAGCCAGAAGGTTGGACAGACGAGAAACCTGCCCGTCCTGCCCGCCCTGCAGGCCATCGCCCACACGGACATGGACCTCGTAAACCGAAAGAGTAGTCTTATTCCTAAATAAAAAATCCCCGACAATTATGTCGGGGATTTTTTTTACCTATAAATAATGTTGCGTTGCTATCTAATTATAGTAATAGTTCCTGTTTTGTATAATTCCGTTTCTACATTAGCATACTTGATATAGGAGATTTTATAGGTGTAAACCCCTCCTTGACAAACTTCTCCTTTATATGTTCCATCCCAAGTAGCATTGGGGTCAACACTTTGGAAAACAGCTTCTCCAAAACGATTATAAATGGTGATGTGATATTTCAAAACATCGGTAACAAAAACTTGGAATAGGTCGTTATTGCCATCGCTGTTGGGAGAAAAACTATTCGGAACGTAAAATGCGTAATTATCAACTACATCAATAGTTTGCAAGGTGTCGTCAGAACAACCTGCATTGTTAGTTACGGTTAGCATAATATTGAAGGAACGATCTGAATCTACATGATATGCGTGCGCTGGGTCAGATTCATTACTAATAGAACCATCACCAAAATTCCAATGATAATTGGTTATATTGTCACCTGTAGAAAGGTTGGCAAATGAAACCATACGACCATTGTTCGGAATATCTGGAGACCAAGTAAAGTCTGCATGTGGATAATCACCCACAAGAATATAATCTTCGCGTACAAGTTCACTTCCACAATCTTCCGAAAGATTGGAGTATAATGCAACAGTATAAAGACCTGGTGTGTCGAAAGTGTAGTCAAATTGAGTCTCATCTAAAATGGTATCGGTATTGTTGATAACCCAAATCAAAGGAGCATTTTGCGGTGTAGTTGTGGAGGTAAAATGCACTGTGAAAGGTGCACAGCCTACTGTTGCATTTGCGTGAAAATTAACGGTAGGTTCAGAGGTGATGTTAACCTCCATCTCCAAAGTGTCATATTTACATCGATAGTTGTCGGTAGCAATAATTTGGTATGTTGTTGTTTGGGTGATATTGGCGGATGTTGTGATTTGGTCGTTATGGTCAATATTATGATCAGGAATCCAAGTAATTTCGTTCACTTCTCCTTGTGCAACAATAACGCCAATTTCATTGCAAACATCACAAAAATCTAATACTTCAGGAGCTTCAAGAATGATATTCTTGTGATTTTTTAGATTGAGGATAAGAGTATCATACTCATATTTATCAGGGCACATCTCTTTTTGAATGAGAATTTTAGCAACTCTTATGTCATTTTCAGGAAATGTTGCATTATCTGATACTTTTACAAGAAATTTTTGGTTTCTATCCCCAATATGAAGAGAAAAATCGTAACTATCAGATGTGATTTCAGAGGTAATGTTGCCTTGATCGTCAAGGCAAAAAATTTGAAAATCATTACCTATTGTTGCTGTTATTCCAGCCAAAGCTTGGGTGTTGATGGTAATGTTATATGGTCGTGTACATGTATCATTTTCAGTCATGCCAATAGTCATTGTTGCTACATTACAACCTGTGATTAGTGTATCATTTGATGATTCTGTATAAGTTGCTTTTGTTTCTAATTTGGGACTTGTAAAACTTCCCTTTTTGAGAAATACACCTGAGTCGTATCCAGAATCACCAGCATTAGCGATGGAAAGTTTCATGTGATATGGGCGACAAGGACTAATACGTGCGCTCGCTATCAACCCAGAAGCAATTTGTCCATTACTCCGCATCACAGTGTATCCATCAAACTGCATTTTAGGAGAGTTAGATGGAACAGAATTGTAAAATTGTGTATAATTTGTAGAAATGCAACTACTTGCAGGATAAGAAGTGCCAGAAGGATAGCCATTGACAGAATTAATGGCAACTACGATGTTGGTATTTGGAATTAAAGCGATATTTTTTGTTGTAGTAGTTAGTGTAACTGGGTCTAGTCCTGTAAGAAAGAAAGCAAAAATATCATTGTATTGAGAGCAAACGTATTCAGGGTATTCTTCAGATGCAAAAATGTATTCAAATTCAAAGGTTGGAGAAACAGCTTCAAAGTCAAATTCTAATATAGTAGCACCTGTTAAATTACTGCTTGCAATAGATTGCAAATCAGAATCTATTGCTACATTATCATCAATAGCAACGCTCTTGCTGCTTGAGTTATTTGGGCCTACAGCTACAGAGATATTTCCTGTAGTCATAATAATTCCATTACTAATTGGAAAATCGGGAAAACCTGTGCCATTGGTAAAAGTTCCAATTTTTTGCGACGTGATGGTATTCGCGCTGCGGTTGAATTGTCCATTTGTCAGGGTTACGCCTTCGCCAGCTAATTCGTCAAGGATAAGCTGTTGTGGTGTTTGTCCTGTTACATTAGAAACTGTAATCTGAGCAAATATCGTGATATTAATTATAGAAATAACAATGAGTAAAAATATTTTTTTCATATTATGCCTATTATGATGTCAATTTTTTTTCAAAAACAGCAAAAATAGTTCAAATGTTGCATCATCTGAAGCAAAAATGGAGTTTTCTTTAGTGTAAAGAAGTGGAAAATAGAATATTGCAATCTTACTCTGCAAAAATACAAAAAAAAATAATCTTTTTTACATCTATTTCCTCTTTTTTTTCATAATTGGTTTCTTTTTTATATCTTTGCAAAGATTTTAAATAAATGAGTTATGAGTTACATTGACACCCACACCCATTTGTACAAGGAGTATTATCCAGAAGATATTCATTCCGTTGTTAAGCGTGCAATTCATGCTGATGTTACAAAAATGATTCTTCCATCGGTAAATGCAGATTCAATATCTGATATTTTTGAAATATCCAATCAATATCCTAATAATCTTTATCCATTGGTAGGACTACATCCTACTGATGTGTTTCAAGATTTTAAGACACAGTTACATAGGATTGAAAAACATATTGATGATGAGGGAATAGTTGGAATTGGAGAAGTGGGTATTGACCTATATCATTCAGTAGAATTTGTTGAACAACAGAAGGAAGCCTTTTCTATACAATTGGGATGGGCTAAAGATTTGCATCTACCGCTTTCTATCCATATTCGTGATGCATATTCGGAAGCAATTTCTGTAATTAAAGAATTTAAAAACGCTGCCTTTTCAGGCGTGTTTCACTGCTTTTCAGGAGGAATCCAAGAAGCAAAATGGGCAATTGATAATGGATTCTATTTAGGAATTTCGGGTGTAGTTACCTACAAAAGGTCAAAATTACCAGATTTGATTAAGGAGATTGGTTTGGAGCATCTTGTTTTAGAAACCGATTCTCCCTTCTTGACACCCGAACCCAATCGCGGAAAACCGAATGAAAGTTCCTATATTCCTTTCATTGCTGAGAGGTTAAGTACTATTTTTGAACTTCCTATTGAGGAGATTAAGCGCGTAACGACGCAGAATGCTTTGCGAGTTTTTCCGCGCCTTAATTCTTAATTTTGCTATATCATCTGCTTTATCTTGGAAGTTAGAATGTCAATTCCTTTCTCATTATGTCCGCCAATGGGGATAATAATGTCTGCTAGGCGTTTAGTCGGTTCAATGAAAGTTTCGTGCATTGGCTTTACATACTTTTCATAATGCTGAATCGATTTTTCTAATCCTCGACCGCGTTCATTTACATCTCTTTGAATGATTCGGATAATTCTATCATCAGCTCCCGTATCTACAAAAACCTTTAAGTCTAACATGTTACAGAGTTCTGTATCTGTAAAAATTAGAATTCCTTCTACAATGATTACGGCGCTGGGAGGGACTAAAATTGTTTCTTTTCCTCTTCGGCATGTTACATACGAGTATGTTGGCATTTCAATTGCGTGACCTGCTTTTAACTCTGCAATATGTTGTTTCAGTAAACTGAATTCAATAGCATCTGGGTGGTCAAAGTTTATTTTTTCTCGCTCCTCTTGCGTGAGTTCTCCACAATCCTTATAATAGGAGTCTTGCGATAGTACACTAACGCTTTCTTCAGGTATGGCATTAATAATTTTCTTTACTACAGAGGTTTTCCCTGAGCCGGAACCACCGGCAATACCAATAATATACATGTCGAAGATTTTAGGAAACAAAAGTACAAAAATATGTAATATGCGTAAGTTTTTTTTCAAAAAAAAATGGGCAGATATTCATCTGCCCATTTACTATATAAAATATTGTGTACTATTCAACGATAAATTTGTGGATTGATTTACCATTTTCAGTTTGTACTCTCATCATATAGATGCCAGTAGCAAGGTTTGAAATGTTGGTAGAGTAGGTGTATTCACCATCAATTCTCATTGATTCAGATTGAATAACTCTTCCAGCCATATCAACAATTTGGAAGGTAACTTTTTGTTCTGCAGGAACAGAGATAGCTACGTTTACATTGTCAGTTGCAGGATTTGGATATACGTTTACATCAGCAAGTTCTAGTTCGTTGATACTAGAGATACCGAAGTAGTGCAATTTGAAACCAGTTGCTTCTTTCCAGTTGTCAGAAACAAAGATTACTTGGAATTTATTGCCAGGAACGTTGAATGCGCCATCAGGAGCATTGTTGATGTCAAATCTTTTTACTAAGAAAAGAGAATCTGGATCGTCGCAGTTAACAATATCAACATAGTCACCAGCAGCTAAATCAAATTGGGTGAAAGACATTGCAGTTCCAGTTAAGAATGTAAAGTTACCTGTCCAGCGGCACCACTTGTTTTGAACGTAAGGAATAGTCATGTCTTCGTCAGAAGCGTTTAATCCTTTATCAGTGATAACGCCAACGATAGTTGGAAGTTGAGCATTTTGGCTACAAGTAGGAATTCCACTATGATTCAAAGATGCTTCATATTCAAGAACAAAACCATAATCTGTAACATCGTTGCCGTTAGAGGTGAATTCAACACAGAAAGCATCATCGTTAACGGTGATAGTTCCAGGAAGTGATAAACCTTCGAAGTTTGCATCAGCATGTCCTGCACCATCGGTAGCTGCTTTCATTAAGTAGTTACCACTATAAGTTCCAACAAGATTTGCAGCAGATGGAGTTGTGCCTTTGTAGATTTTAATTACGTCAGCATCAGCTTCTGTTTTAATTTTTGTGAAGTCAATGTAATATTTAGTAGCATGAGGAGCTTCAACAACCCAAACTCTATTTGAGTTTGGTGCATATTTGAAGTAACCAGAACCATCACTGATAGAACCGATAGAAGCGGTAATAGTGTCAATAGAAGTTACAGGTTTGAAAGCAGTAGAATCTGCTGGATCTGGGAAAATATTTATCAAGATATTTTCGTCAGCGTTGTAACCATCAATATCTCCTAATGGGTAGTAACCATTTTTATATCCATTCCATCCGAAATTTGCATGGAAATATACAGTACCATCAACAACGATGTAACCATCAATAATAAATGCGTGACCAGCATCTCCGCTAATAGTACCACTGAAATAGAGAGGAAGATTTCTTTCCAATTGTGATTTCATTGTATCTGAAAATTCAGCAACTGAAACTTCTGCCTTATTAAAAACTTGTGCACTAGGATTCATTTTCCAATAGGTAGTAAGTGCGTTGTGTGCTTCTGTTGAGTTAGAACCTGAACCAGCAATACCGTATGACATTTTTACTGATACTCCAGTGTGGTATAATAATTTTGCTAACTCATTAACATAAGAATTCAAGCTATTAGCTGACATTGCTGAATAGTTGTATGTTGATGTAGCAAAGTTTACGGTTTGACGTGGGTATGAGAATCCGTAGTCTGCATCATAAGGGATGTATGATAGGCCGCTGTTACCTGTTTCTGGATATCTGTGGTAGAAAAGAAGGTTTGAAAGGTTAACCGCAACACATCCTACCAATGCATGAAAATCACGACCAGAAGCATCTACAGCATCAGCATTATTGTTTTTCTTTCCGCTGTAAGGACAATATGCGTTGTAATATTTCTCTTGGCTCCATGTAGTAGTAACCAATGGTTGAACGCCTTCAGTGTTTTTTACTTGTGAAGGAACAAAGTTTTTACTGCGGAAGTGGTTCCATGAGTTTTGGTGATTTTTTGCTAAAGAAGGATTAGCAATTACTTGTGCAGCTTCTTCTTTGAATTTTAAACCAAAATAGTTTCCCTGAGCATCGTTCTCTGCAACAAATTCATTGCTAAGAGAATATCCCAAAACGGGTTTCATCAAATCGGTACCAGATACAAGGATAAAACCTTTACCTTGAATGTTAAATTGATAGTAAGCTACATCGCCATTGGCAGTGTAAACGGTAGATTCCAAAGTGAAATCTGATTCATTGAAGATTCTTCCAGTAGCTTCTCTTAAGAAGTTGCTAGAAACTCGTTGAGCTTCTTGTACTGGGATTACGTTGGTTGCAAAAGTAAATGTTACAATTGCAACAAACAAAATTGAAAGAATAGATTTTTTCATACGATGAATATTTTTTAGTTTTAATTTCTATTAAGGAACGCAAAAATATAAAAAAAATCAATAGAAAAGTGAAAAAAATACTTTTTATAAAGTATTGAAAATAAGAATTCTACAATAGAATTCCTAATTAGAAATTTCCAAGTGCCTTGTTTATGGGTTTCTTTTGTGCTATTTTTAGGTGAATTAGATGTGATGGTAGGGTTCATTTTTTAGAATTGTAAAGGCTCGATATAGTTGTTCCACAAAAATGAGCCGGGCTAAAAGGTGCGGAAAAGTCATTTTGGAAAGAGAGATTTTTCGTTGCGCTCTTGCGAAAACATCTTGTGAAAATCCATACGCTCCACCAATAACAAAAATAAGCGTCTTAATTCCAGAGTTGAGTTGCTGTTGGATAAGTTCTGAAAATCCGATTGAGGTAAATTCTTTACCATATTCGTCCATCAGAATTACATAATCGTTTGTTTCGATTTTTTTCAAGATTAGTTCACCCTCTTTTTTTTTCTGCTCTTCAATTGATAATGATTTTGTATTTTTGAGATAAGGAATAGCAACCAACTCAAACGATGTGTAAAATTTTAGTTTTTCTTGATATTGTTGGATAGCTTCTTGGAGGTTTTCAGAATTCTCCTTTCCTATATATAAAAGCTTGATTTTCATAATTTTATTTTAACTTATTTTACCCCAAATATTATTTGTTTTCAGTAAAGTTGAAAGATAATTTTTTATTCTTGTGTGTTCGGGAAGTTGCAATTCGGGATCTTGTTTCAATAGATTGATAGCTAAGTTTCGAGTGAAAACTACCAATTTTTCATCTTTGGAAATGTCTGCCATTTTAAAATCTAATGTTCCACTTTGTTGTGTGCCTTGCAGGTCGCCAGGGCCACGAAGATTGAGGTCAACGTTGGCAATCTCAAAACCATCATTGGAGTTTACCATTGCGTTGAGACGAAGTTTTCCTTCACTACTCAATTTGTTGTTGGACATTAGTACGCAATACGATTGTTCACCCCCTCTGCCGACGCGTCCTCTTAGTTGATGTAGTTGTGAAAGCCCAAAACGTTCAGCATTTTCAATTACCATCATTGTGGCGTTGGGAACATCAATACCTACTTCAATTACGGTTGTAGAAAGCATAATCTGAGTTTTGTTTTCTACAAAACGCTTCATTTCAAGCTCCTTCTCTTCAGGTTTCATTTTGCCATGAACCAAACTAATAGCATAGTAGGGAAGAGGGAATTGGGTGGACATCAGGTCGTAGCCAGCCATGAGGTCGAAAAGGTCCATCTTTTCCGATTCTTGAATGAGTGGATAAACTACAAAAACTTGTCTTCCCTCACGAATTTGTTCCTGCATCATGCCAAACAACCGCAATCTATCTTTTTCATAAAAGTGCATCGTAACGATTGGCTTTCTGCCTTTGGGAAGTTCATCAATGACCGAGAGATCTAGATCACCATATAATGTCATTGCCAAGGTGCGAGGTATTGGCGTGGCAGTCATCACAAGAATGTGTGGAGGAATCTGATTTTTACGCCAAAGTTTGGCTCGTTGCTCAACACCAAATCGGTGTTGTTCGTCAATAATGGCTAATCCTAAATTCTTAAATTGAACGACTTCTTCAATCAATGCATGGGTACCAACCAAAATGTCGATTTCTCCATTTTTTAACCTCTCTAAAATTATTTTTCGGTCTTTTTGTTTGGTGGACCCTGAAAGAAAATCCACCTTTATATTCATCTCTTTTAACATTTTTGAGATGGTGGCAAAGTGCTGTGCAGCCAAAATCTCGGTCGGTGCCATCAAACAAGATTGAAAACCATTGTCCTTGGCTATAAGCATAATAAGAAGAGCTGTAATGGTTTTTCCACTGCCCACATCACCTTGTAGCAGACGATTCATCTGCCGACCACTTCCCATATCCGCCCGAATCTCTTTGATAACTCGTTTCTGGGCATTGGTTAATTCGTAAGGTAAATAATTTTTGTAATATGTGTTGAAAGTTTCTCCTACAATGGAGAAACGATGACCTGATATTTTAGTGTCATTAATATGCTTGATTTTTAGTAATTTGAGTTGTGTAAAGAAGAGTTCGTCAAATTTAAGACGCAGCATTGCTTTAGAAAGTTTATCGATATTTTCGGGATAATGAATGTTGATGAGTGTTTCTTTTAGGGATAGAAGTTTGAATTGTTCTAACATCTGTTTGGGTAAGCGTTCTACAATTACCTCTTTAATCTGATTGAGCAGTGTAATTACTAATTTAGATAATGAACGGGAATCCAATCCATTTTTTTTTGCTCTCTCAGAGGTGTTGTATAGAGGTTGGAATGCAAGAGAAACTGGCGAGTTTTTTTGACTACCTGGCTCAATCATTTCAGGGTGAGAAATACTCCATTTGTGGTTAAATAGAGTGGGCTTTCCAAAAATGATGAACTCTCGTTTTTCTTTGAGTAGATTTTCAATCCATTTTATAGAGTTGAACCACACCAATTCCATAGTTCCGCTGTCATCGGTAAATTGCGCAATTAATCTTTTTGCGCGCTGTTCGCCCACAATTTCGTAGCGTGTAACCTTACCTTTAAATTGCAAATAAGCGCCCTCGCTGTGCAATTCATTAATTCTGTATATTTTACTTTTATCGATGTGTCGATAGGGATAGTAATTTAGTAAATCCCTGTAAGTAAATATGTTAAATTCTTTGTTGAAAACGTCGGCTTTCTTAGGACCTACGCCTTTGAGAAATTCAATGGGTGTTTCTAATAAGTCAACTTGCATTTTCTGAAAAATAAGAATGCAAATGTACGTGTTTTTTTCAAGATATTTCAATATTTTTGCAAAAAAAAGGAAATATGAAAATTATAGCAGTAGAGCCGATAGGAATTACGTCCGAAAGAGCACAAGAAATGAAAGAAATCTTTAAATCACAAAATGTTGATTTTGAGGTTTATAATGATAGACAAGAAAATCCTGAAGTATTAGTAGAGAGAATGTGCGATGCCGATGCCGTTATTGTATCCAATATACCTATTCGGAAAGAAATCATGGAAAAATGTCCTAAACTGAAGATGTTAATGGTAGCTTTTACAGGTTTGGATCATATCGATTTGGAGTATTGCAGCCAGCATAATATCGTGGTGCGTAATGCGGCAGGGTATGCTACAACTGCAGTTGCGGAGTTAGCTGTTGGTATGATGTTAGATTGCTATAGGCATTTGACTGCGTTGGATGCGCAAATTCGCAAAGGAGGAACTCGAAATAATTTCTTGGGCAGACAACTGAAAGGGAAAGTGGTTGGTATTGTGGGAACAGGAGCTATCGGAATGGAAACTGCTCGTTTGTTGTTGGCGTTTGGCTGTAAAGTAGTTGCTTGGAGTAGGACTGAACGTAAAGAACTGACAGACATCGGGGTGCGCTATCTTACGTTAGAAGCATTGATGTCTCAGTCTGATATCATCTCTCTTCATTTGCCGCTTACCCCGCAAACACATCATATCATAACTCGTGAGTTGTTGACGTTGTGCAAACCGAGTGCACTGATCGTGAATACGGCACGGGGAAATGTGGTGGATATTGATGCTGTAGCAGAGATGTTATTGGAAGGTAAAATTGCTGGCGCTGCTTTTGATGTATTTGAAAAAGAGCCCCCATTAGCAGAAAATCATCCGCTGTTGGGAGCTCCTAATTGTTTGGTTATCCCTCACGTTGGGTATGCAACTCGTGAGGCTTTCGATATCAGAATTGATATATGTATCGAAACTTTACTTAATGAGATTGCTTCTCTTAAGTAATGCTTTTACAGAGGGTTCTCGGCCTCTGAATTTAGCATATAGTTTCATTGCATCTTCAGAACCTCCTTTAGATAAAATGTTATCAACGTATGAGTTTGCTACTTTTGGGTTGAAAATACCTTGTTCTTGGAAGAGTTCAAAAGCATCTGCTTCAATCACTTCTGACCATTTGTAACTATAATATCCAGCAGCATATCCGCCAGCAAAAATATGGCTAAATGCTTTGCTCATACAAGTTCCTTCCAAAACCGGAAGTAGTTGAAGATCTGAAGTTTTATCGTGTTCAAATTTAATCACATCTTTAATTTCAGCAGCAGGTGTTGTGTGATAGCGCATATCTAAGTATCCATAGGTCAACTGACGGCAAAAGTAGTATCCCGACATAAAGTTTTCAGCTTCTTTTACTTTTGTAATTAGTTCTTGTGGAATCACTTTTTTAGTCTTGTAGTGGAAGGCAAATTCTTTCAAGAATTCTTGTTCAGAAGCCCAATTTTCCATAATTTGAGATGGAAATTCTACAAAATCGCGAGGAACATTGGTGCCAGATAGGGATTCATATTTTACATCAGAAAGTAATCCGTGTAACCCGTGACCAAATTCATGTAAGAAAGTTTGTACTTCATCGTATGTTAGAAGTGATGGTTTTCCTTTAGTAGAAGGAGAAAAGTTCATTACCAATGAAACTTGCGGACAAACATATTTGTTGTCAGCATCGTAATATTGTTCACGGAAACTAGTCATCCAAGCACCGCTGCGTTTGCTTTCTCTGGGATGAAAATCCATATATAAAATACCTGTAAGTTTCTTGTTTCTATATACTTCATATACCTTAACATCTGGGTGATATGTAGGAATTTTTTTGTTAGGAACATATTTTAAGTTGAACAAAGAAGAAGAGAGTTCAAAAATACCATCGATTACATTTTCTAAAACAAAGTAGGGTTGTAATTGCTCGTCGCTGATGTTGTAAAGGTGGTTTTTGTATTTTTCTGCGTAGAAAGTTATGTCCCAACCTTGCAATTGTTTCTCTTTAAAACCCTCTTTTTGTGCAAATTTTGTAAGTTCTGCAATCTCCTCCTTACCTTTTGCTAATGCTGCGCTCTTCATTTCGTCTAACATGCCAAATACATTCTTGCTGTTTTTTGCCATTCTGTCTTGAAGCGCATATTCTGCGTAGTTTTCAAAGCCAAGAAGTTGTGCAATCATTTCGCGAGATTTCAAAATATTATGAATTATCTCTTCATTGTCGAATTGTTTAGATCCTCTTTGATTGTAAGCAATGTAAAATTCTTTTCGTAGTTCTCGGTCTTCAGCATATTTCATAATTGCCAAATAACTTGGAGTAGATAGGTCAAATAGATAGCCTTTCATCTCTTTCTCTTGGGCGCGGTTTTTGGCAATTTGAAGTAAATCATCAGGAATGCCTTTTAATTGATTTTTGTCTGTGATGTTTTTACTAAAACTATTTGTAGATTCCAATACATTTTTGCTGAATTTGAGATTTAAGAGAGATAATTCTTCTGTTAATTGTGCATATTGTTTCTTCTTTTCATGAGAAAGTTTAGCTCCGTTGTTGACAAAACTTTTATAGGTGTCTTCTATCAATTTTTTATCTTCTGTACCTAATGCATCATTTTTTGCTCGATAAACCATCTCTACTCTTTTAAAGAGTTTTTCGTTGTGGTATAGTGAATTGCTGAAATGAGAAAGAATAGGACTAATCTCTTCTGCCATTTTTTGCAAATTAGGATTTGTGTTGCAGGAAAGCATATTAAAAAAAATGCCTTCTATCCGTTTGAGAACAATACCGCTTCGTTCCAAAGCAACAATAGTGTTTTGAAAATTAGGTTTTTCCATTGAATTGGTAATACTTTCGATCTCTTTTTCTGCTAAAGCGATAGCCGTCTTTATGGCTGGCAAGTAATGCTCCTCTTTAATCTGGTCAAAAGGTGGCGTTTGATATGGGGTATTCCATGGTTGTTGAAGTAACGGATTGTTTTTTGTCTCCTCCATAATTCTTTGTGGTGATAATTGTTTTTTTGCTTGAAGATTTTGTGCTTGCACAGTAATGCTAACTGCCAAAATTATAAATGCAAGAACTGTTTTTTTCATAATTTATTCTGGTTTAATAATTGAAACAATACTATGTACTATAATGGCTTCCTCTTGACCTACTGCATCCAATTTTTCGTTGGTTTTGGCTTTAATGGAAATTCTTTCCGGTTTTAAGTTAAGAATTAAGGAAAGATTTTGAATCATAGGTTCGATGTAAGGAGCCATTTTAGGTTTTTCTGCAATGATGGTAATATCAATATTATTGATTTTCCATCTATTGTTGGTAACCATTTCGACAACTTCTCGAGTAAGGATTTGGCTATCAATGTTTTTATATTTCGGGTCGGTATCTGGGAAATGAGTTCCAATATCTCGTAGAGCGGCAGCTCCTAAAAGTGCATCACACAATGAATGCAAAAGCACATCTCCGTCGGAGTGTGCCACGCATCTTTTATAATGAGGAATTTCAATTCCTGCTAATACAAAAGGTTTGGAATCATTATCATCCTTCTTAATCAGTCGATGAGAATCATAACCTAAACCTACACGAAAATCTATCATTATCTCAGTTTACCTTGCCTTTTAATAGCTTCTGAATTGAAAGATTCGAAATCAAATGTTATAGAAAAACGCAAAGTGTTTTCCATTGGGTGACGTTGTGTGAATGGGAAAAGATAGCAAACATCAATAGCGAAGATGTTATATTTTACACCAGCACCCACTTGGATAAATTTACGATTACCTTTGTATGCGTTTTCAAGAAAAACACCCGTGCGAACAAAGAAAAGGTCACGGTAAGAATATTCCAAACCAATAGAACCTGAAATTTCGCGCATCTCTTCTACAAATCCGCCTGGAGCATCGTAGAATGAACGAAGAATACCGCGGAAAACGCTGATGTCGTCAAGGTCAATGCCATTTCCGTAATATACATAATTGCCCGCTTCATCATAAATAGGTGTTCCTAATGAATCTTTGAGAACAACTGGCGGTGTAGGAACTAAAAGTTTTCCTAATTCTCCAGCAACCGTTAACTTGTTATAGCCATCAAAATCCATAGTGTAGGATAATCCTAATTTAAGATTGGTAGGCAAGAAGTTACGAGTCATAGAACCATCAGAATAGGAAACTTTATTTCCAACATTGGTTAATGCTAAGCCAAAGCGCAAAGTGGTGTTTTCTAACCCACGTACTCTGAAGTTGTCTTGATAGAATAAAGAAAGGTCAGCAGCACCTGCTAAACCAGGTTTCATATTAGAGCCACCCACTTCAATGTCGTTAGCTAAGTTGGAATAAATAAATCTTCCTGTTAATGCCATCGCAAAGTTTTTTGTAAGTTTGCGGTTGTATGTGAAGTCTAATGCAAATTCGTTGGGCTTTCTGTTGGCAATGGGTTGTCCGTAATAATCGGTAAGCTGAATGTCTCCTAATGAGAAGTAACGGAGTGAGAATGCCAATGCGTCCATTTCTGTAAGTTTCCAATATGCCGCTAAATAAGCAAGGTTGATGTCGGAAACCAATCCTTTTAACCAAGGACTATAAGAAATAGAGAATCCAAAAATATTGTTGCTGAAAACATATTTGGAAGGGTTGTGTGCTTGACTATTGGCATTTACAGGAGTTGCAACTCCTTGGTCTCCCAAGCCACCTGAGTATGAATCTGGTGCAATTTGCAAGAATGGAACTGCTGTGGTTATGGTATTTAGGTATGGATTAGTAGGATTATTTTCGTCAAAAGTTTGTGCAAAAGTGTATGTCGTTAAGCAAAAACCGATAATAAATAATGTAAGTGTTTTTCTAATCATTTTTTTTTAGTTTTATTGAAAATATGGAGTTGTTAACGTACAAATTGCTATATTATTTTATAGAATCGCAATTTTTTCTGTTTTTTCTGCAATTTCTCCATTTGCATTTCTTACTTTTAATTTATATATGTAAACACCTTTCCCCAATTTGTCCCCAAAATCATCACGACCATCCCACGAAATAGGCTCACTACGATTCCCTTTTGTAAGTTGTGATGAGGTTAGCGTTTTGACCAATTTTCCCGAGATGGTGAATATTTGAATAGTGATATCTAATTGAGTTCCAATGCGATTGTGCTCAAAATAAAAATCTGTATGAGTAGTAAATGGATTAGGATAGTTAAGAACGTGCTCCAAAGTAAAATCTTCGTCCGAAACAACGGTAAAGTCGATGGAGTTTTCAGAAACATTGTTGGCAATATCCCAAGCCCGAACTGTTAAGGTGTGATTTCCTATTGTAAGTTCTGATAAAGGATAACGAACTGTTCCGCAATTGAAACTATCTTGTTCAGATAGATAATAATCGTTGAGAATAATCTGTTTATCAGTGTTGTTATCTAAAATGGCTACTAAATCATGCCCAATACCATTACCTGTTGTGTTTATGCCAAATTCATCTTTTAATTTAACTAGTAGTAGTGCGTTGGGTGCTGTAGTTCCACCATTTACAAAACTTTCATCATTAATAAAAATATCAATTTCTGGTCCTCGTTTGTCTTCAATAGGATTTTCACTAATTCCACCTATAATAATTGTATTGGAATAGCCGGTTGCATCGGTTTGCTTATTTGTTGCATAGTAGCTTATTTTTCCATTTCCATAGGTGTAGTTAATATCTTTCGGAATGATAAAAGAGAATGAGAATTGACCATTGGTTACAGATGAATTTCCCTTAAAAAGAATGTTTTTCTGTTGCTCAAATTCAAAAGGTGCAATTTCAGAATCACTTACATCATTCAAAAGGGTAACCCCTTTGGTAGCTTTATCATAAATAGAAGGAAATATATTTCCGTTGAAAGATGTGAGAATATTGCCCAATGTGTCAATAATTCTTCCTTTGATATCTACTTTGGAGAGTGCTTTTAGTGTATCGGTAAAGGTTTCTATGGGTTTTCCATTGATAGAATCTGTTACAATTTGAAATTCAGGAATATTCAGTGGTAATGATGGATCGCCTATTAGGTAAATCATATTGATGGTTTCTGCTACACCTCCCATACTATTTTTTGCCATTTGATTAACCTCTCCTAAAGTTTGTTTGTGGTTGTCAATGGGATGGAAAATATGGGTTGCTAATGACCTTATATAGCTAGAATTAGGACCGATATAGGCTACTCGTGATGTAGTAATAAGGCCAACTCCACCTCCATTTTCGTTGAAGAAACTGAGCTCTGCAGGTGAGATAGATTTTCGGTCGTACCAACCAAATTCACACGACATAGTTGTGATGAGCGGTTGGTTATAGCGATTGCTCCATTTGTGGATGTCCGAAATCTCTAAAATTCGTTCGTGAGCCCAACTTGCGCCGCTGCTGTGTCCAACGTATGAGTAAAGGAGCGCGCCGCGATTCATACGATTGTTCAATGCTGTGTTAACTTCGGGATAACGCTGCCCACCCGCAAATGATTCCTGTGGATATGCATCGCAATAAATTTTATCAAAATTGAAAGAGGGATAATTCTCTTTGATGATGTTAGCGCACGCTTCAGAAACAGAGATATGTTCATTCGCGTCTTCATCATCAGCTACAAAAGCAATAATATTGCGCCAATCTGCAAAGTTCGAAATCAATGTGGAATTTCCGTTGGTTAGGTCTGTTTTGGCGCTATAATCTATACTTTTTTGTACTGCGATGCGCGCTTGTGTTGAGTTGCTACATGGGAATCGCCCTACGGCTACATCGATCAAACCTCGTAATGAGGTGCCTATAAGACCTTCGTTGTCATCTAAAAGTCCAAAATAGTCGTCAAAAGATCTGAAAAAACGTTCGCTTACTTCTTTATTATATTGATAATTAGGAACATAGCATTTAGTTCCTTCCGAAATTTCTCTGTAATCATACGATGGTCTTCCCATTAATAAGAGATATTTTGGAAATTCTCCGTTACTTTTTTTGTACATCATTCGCATATAATCGCGAATAGCAGTCGGATCTAATGCACCTGACGAAAATTCGTTGTAAACTTGTGTCGTTGTAGCTACTATTGTCGATAGTCCGTTTGCCCGTTTATGTTTGGCTAAACGTTCTGCTTGATCAAGAAAATTAGGATGGGTAATAATAACTAACTCAGCAAAACTTCCGTGCAAATTCTGGTTAGTAACATGTTCTTCAGAAGTTACAGTGTGAAAATAACCGCCATTGAAAGCAAGGAAGTATCGAAGCGAGTCTGCAGTCGCTTTAAATGTAAAGATATCACCATTTAATTCGCCTTGCATTAATATTGGTGTGGTATGGTCGGTAATATCCCAAACCATAGTTTGTGTGTTTGCATTGCTGATGCGGTATTGGTTTATTACGCTAGTTCCTATTGAATTAGGTTGGCAAAATGGAACTTGATTTGTGAACATTGTAAGTTGTGCTTCCGCCTGAAATTCAAACCAATCTAAATGAGCTACCGCTGAAGAGTGAGGTTTGCTGTATGTGAAATTGAGAGTCATCGGTGAGGTAATATTACCTACGTTCAGGGTTTTATTACTTATCTTAAGAAGGTCATCGCTAAAGGTTCCTGCCAAACTCATTCGACCTACATTGGTTCCATTTGCAGTGATATCAAAGTATGAAGTTGACGAAGTGGTACTTCCTGCATTAACAATTAATTTTCCGCCCGCAGGTGTTAGTGGCGGAATAGTTAAGGTATAGTTTTTTTGTGTAACCATATCGAAACCTTCATCAAACCAGTGGCGCCCCGATTCTCCAAAGTTTTTGACATCATTTTCATAAAATTGATAGTGCTTGAAGGTGTTGATGGTCTGCGTAGCTGTTAAACCGCTATTATCTTGTTTTAAAATACGCTTTTTCTCTCCAATTCCAGCATCAATGCAGATAAAATAGTAGGCTTTTAAGGAGTAGATGTTGTATTGGTGAGAAAATGTGTTATCAGATTCGTTAAATTTCCAAGTATGAGGTCCTTGCGCATAAAAAATTATGTAATCCCCGTTATCGAAAGTTCCATCATTGCCATCAGCCACCAAGATGGAGATCTCTTGCAAATCGTCTAGACGTGGGTCACTATTAGTTTCGGAAAGCATTCCTCCACCATTCCCAAAAATGGCAATCTGGTTTGAGGCAATGTTGCCGCTTAAGATTCCCATATCTACTAATTCCGAATGTGTAATTTTATGAATGCCAGTGTTTACAACGGATATTTTATGCCAATTTCCAAATGCTAAAATAGATTGGTTTACATAATCTTTTTGTGAAGAATTTCCTTTGTTGCTAATTATCCCTTGAATTGAAATTGTACAAGAGATAACTTTACGATAATTTCCCTTCTCGCCTAATATGGGAATGAAACGAATTGTAGTGTAATTTTTTTTGTTGGCACATTCCGTTCTCACTTCCAAATTTAAACTATTTTGTGCAAAATTTTCAGGAATTAATCCCTTTTCTTTAGAAGAAAGTGGTAAAGTTTGGATATCCGTTACGCTAAATTGGTAGGAATCGAAAAAGTTTTCAACAGAAAATTTGTCAAAAAAGAGGGGTAAAGTGGTAAAGGTTTCGTCAACTAAAGCCCCTTCAAAGTTGAGAATTTCGATGGATTTGTCAGGAGAAATCTCAATTTTTGTACTATTTTTCCACTGAATATGATAGGTTTTGGAAAAATTATTTGCCTGAATGTCAAATAATTGGAATAAAAATGCAATAAAAGTTATTATTACTACCCAAGATTTTGATTTCATTTATCGTTTTATTTAATGCAAAAAGTTATCAACAGTATGAAGATTATGAACTGCAAAAATGCAAAAAAATTACACTGAAAGAGCCTTTTTTGCTTGATAAAAATTAGAAAAATGAATACTTTTGCCCCGCAATTTATAATAAGTAGTATGCAACGAAGAATTATACCAATTTTAGTTGTGCTTTTGTTTGTTTCTTTGCTTCCTGCAAAGGCGCAAGATGCACATTTTTCGCAGTTTTATGCTAATCCACTTTATCTAAATCCTGCGATGGCAGGTACCAATGTGTGCCCTCGTATCACTTTGAATTTCCGTGACCAATGGCCAGGAATGCAAGGTGAATTTCTTAGCTATTCTGCTTCTTACGACCAACATTTTGATAAATTAGCAGGTGGTATTGGTGTGATATTTTTTGGCGACCGCGCTGGTCAAGGAACTTTCAATACATACTCTGCAAGTTTTATGTACTCCTTTAAGTTGAAAGTAAGCAGAAAATTTAATATGCGTTTCGCCCTCTCCGCAGGCTATTATCAAACTACCTTGAATTGGGATAAACTGACTTTCGGAGATATGATCGACCCCAAATATGGCTTTATTTGGAATACCAATGAGCAACGACCTAGTGATTTGACAAAAGGTCAATTCGATTGCTCCGCAGGTTTCTTGGGCTATACCAAAAATTTCTACTTCGGTGTTGCAGCTCATCACCTTGTGCCAATGTATGTCGGTTTTATCACCGATACCTACAGAGTGCCAGTGAAATGGACAGCTCACGTAGGAGGTAATTTCGATTTGAAGCGTAAAAGTAAAAAAGAAACATCGTTCGGTGATATTTCCATTAGCCCTAACATCATTTATCAACACCAATTGGAAGCTCATTACCTTCACGAAGGTTTCTATTTGAATTTTTATCCTTTTACAGTAGGACTTTGGTTGCGCCATAGTTTCGATAATATTGATGCCGTAATCTTTACTTGTGGTATCCAACACGAAATGATTAGAGTAGGCTATTCGTATGATATTACAGCATCTAAATTGTCAGGCCATACCCAAGGTTCTCACGAGGTTTCATTGCAGTTCTTGTTGCCTTGTCCTCGTAAAGTACGACATATTAAAGACTTAAAATGTCCAACATACTAAAATTAAAACCATTACCAATAATAAATTAAGTAAAGTCTCGTTAAAGTAAATATTAGATTTAAAATTATGAATAAGCACATCAAATTATTGTTTTTCTTACTGATTGCATTCTCAATGGTAACGCTTTCTTCTTGTAAAAGAGAGTATTCCTCTAATACAGGTTGGAGATACAACGATCCAGAGCAAGGCGGTTTTGAAGTATATCCGTTTGTAGAACAAGAAACAGGTCCTGGTCTTGTACTTATTGAAGGTGGTACCTTTATTATGGGTGCTGTAGAACAAGATGTTATGTATGATTGGAACAATACACCTCGCCGAGTAACTGTTTCTTCATTCTATATTGACGAATGTGAAGTAAGCAATATCAATTACCTTGAATATTTAAATTGGTTGGATCGCGTGTTCACTCCTGCAGATTTGAAAATCGTTTACGATAATGCTCTTCCTGATGAGAATGTATGGCGTGATCGTTTGGGATATGCAGAAAGTGAAGTAGAATACTATTTTCGCTATCCTGCATACAGAAATTATCCCGTTGTGGGTGTAAATTGGTTGCAAGCAGTTAACTATGCTGCTTGGCGTACTGACCGTGTGAATGAAAAAATTCTTGCAGATTTGGGTTATATCACTTGGAATACCGAGCCAAGCGCAGAAGGATATTTCAATACTGACGCTTATCTAACATACGGTGATGATGCTTACGAAGCACTTGGTGATCGCCGTTTGCAATATATCACCACAGGAGATTATAGAAATGTGAAGATGGAAGATGGTATCCTTTTGCCAAAATATCGTCTCCCCACCGAAGCAGAATGGGAATATGCAGCATACGGCTTAATTGGAAATACACTTAACGAGCGCGTTCTAGAAAGAAAAGTTTATCCTTGGAATGGAGAATTCGTTCGTACTGATGATAAAAAATATTATGGTGATATGGTAGCAAACTTCCGCCGCGGTAGAGGTGACTATATGGGAGTTGCTGGTCACTTGAACGATGCAGCAGAAAAATTAGCTCCTGTTATCTCTTATTGGCCAAACGATTACGGTTTGTATAATATGGCTGGTAACGTAGCAGAATGGGTAATGGATGTGTATCGTCAAAATTCATTGGATGATATGACAGAACTAAACCCATTCAGAGGTAACTACTATGAAACAAAGAAACTTCTTGAAGATGGAACTGTTGAGGAAAGAGATAGCGTAGGTAGAGTTCCTATGGTGCCAGTTTCTGACTTCAAAAATGATAGACGTAGAAACTATCGCTCTGCAGATAATAAAAACTATTTGGATGGTGACTGGGCTTCACTTCAAAACTTCTCTGATGTAGAGGATGTCCCTGGTACATCTACTGAAAATATGTATAGAAAAAGAGTGGAAGATTATTCATTCTCTTTGATCGGTGACCAAGCAAGAGTTTATAAAGGTGGCTCTTGGAGAGATCCTCAATATTGGTGTGCTCCTGGTCATAGAAGATATTTAGATGAAGATGAAGCAACAGATTATATTGGATTCCGTTGCGCAATGGCTCGCCTCGGTTCACCAACTAGTAGCAAATAATCTAAAATAACATAAAAGGCAACCTTGGAAGGTTGCCTTTTATGTTTGTTATAGAATTAAATTATTGTAAAGCCATAATCTGCACTCCTGAGCTGTTGTGTTGCAAGGTTATGAATTCGCCACCATATTGTTCCGCATATCTGCGAAGTTCGCTAATAGTAAGTTCGTACTCGTCTGATGTGTTACAACAGCGGAGAAGTGCACCGTCCATAATGTGTAGTGGGTGAATAATGAGCTTTGACTCTCTTTCTAGTTCCAAATCGTAGAATGGGAATGGCGTGGTAATTGAGGCTCTAAATCCCACTTCATCAGGCCAACCTAATGTGTAATCTTCTAAAATTCCACACGCCTCTAAAGTGCGAAAGGTATCTGGGAAACGGAGTTTCAGAAAATGTTGCCGACTTTTGGTAATAGGTTTACCTACTATTTCTTCCAATCGGGCTTTCTCTTTTGCTACGAGTGAGGGCTTTTCAAGTGTGTAATAAGAGGGGTGTAGACCAATATCAGAAAATGTTTGTAACTGCTGGATAAGTTCGCGAAATGCCTTGCTGCGGAAATTTATGTTTCTGTCATATTTCCCAAAAGGTGCCGTAAGTATGAAATGAATAGGACGAACGGAATTTTTCTTTGCAATCTCTTCGTGATGAGCAAAGGTGTTAAAATCATCGTCTATTGTATTGATAAACAGTGATTTTGTTAATTTTGTTGCACTGCCAATGTCAAACTTGAGAATAGCTTTTGCCAGTGAACCACAAAAACGAATAGGTGTTTTCCCTTTGTAGCGATATGCAATGTCCACATCAAAAGTAGGTAGGAAATGGTATTTCTGTTGCTGATATTTCCATTTTGGAAATTGTTTTTGCACTAAAGTTGCTATTGCTTCTGCAATAAGATTGACTATCGGAATGCGATGAAATCCTAATTGGTATGCAACCGAATCTATGATGCGAAATCTTCCGTGTTCATCATGGCGAGTTCCCTCTATATACTCTTCATACCTTGTAACCAAGTAAAAGCATACTGCAAAAGGATCGAAAGGAAGAGCAGATAGGGGAGTTGGAAAGAATAGATGAAAATGATTCCATTCAACAATTTCGATAGGTTGTTTTTTTATTCCCTTTTCAAAAAGAAGTGAAACAGGCTGAATGTGAATTCCTTCGCCACATTGTTCTTGGCAATATGAAATCTTAGGCCCAACGTAGTTTAAAAACTCCTCCTTATTATTAGTAATATAAACCTCCGTTCCCAAAATTTGCTTCCATATTAAATTCATGATGAAGTGAATTCGAGGGTTTTCTTGGGAAACGTATAGGTAAAGCATATTTAGATTTTAGATGATTTCTCCTAAAAGTGTTCCTGCGGTGCAATCGTTGATAATAACGTTAACGTATGTGCCCAATTGAGCCTCTTTTCTTGGAAAAACAACCACTTTGTTTTGTGATGTTCTACCAAAAAGGTCATTTTCAGAACGTTTGGAAACGCCTTCTACTAAAACGGTGAATTTTTTTCCGATATCTTTTCGATTGCTTATAAGCGATAACTCTTGCTGAAGATTGATAATTTCTTCCAAGCGACGCCCTTTCACTTCATCGGGTACGTCATCTTCAAATTTTTCAGCAGATTTTGTGCCTTCACGAACAGAATATTTAAACATATAGGCAGCGCAATATTCAACTTCTCTCATAATAGAGAGTGTTTCTTGATGGTCCTCTTCGGTTTCGCTGCAAAAGCCAGCGATAATGTCTGTTGATATGGCACAATCAGGCATAACCGATTTGATAGTTCTAACTCGTTCAAGGTAATATTCTCGATCATAAACACGATTCATTTTTTTTAGTATGCGTGAACTACCCGACTGAACAGGTAAATGGATATACTTGCAAAGATTGTCATACTTTGCAATAGTGTGAATCAGTTTATCAGAAATATCTTTCGGGTGTGAAGTAGCAAATCTTACGCGCAATTCGGGTGAAAGTAGAGCAATCTGTTCCATAAGGTCTGCAAAATCGGTCTCTTTGCCCTCTTCATTCCAATGATATGAGTTTACATTTTGTCCCAAAAGGGTAACCTCTTTGTAGCCATCGCGAATCAGTTGTTTTGCCTCTTCGATAATAGTTTGCGGGTCACGGCTTCTCTCTCTTCCACGTGTGTAGGGCACTACACAATAGGAGCAGAAATTGTTACATCCTCGCATAATGGAGATAAATGCAGAGATTTTGTTTCCATCGTAGCGTACGGGCATAATATTGTCGTAGGTTTCCTCTTTCGATAGCAGTACATTGAAACTCAATTCACCCTTGTCTGCTTTAGCAATCAACTCAGGTAATGTTCGGTAGGCATCAGGTCCTGCAATAAAGTCCAAAGCTTTTTCTTCCTCCAATAGTTGCTCTTTGATTCGTTCTGCCATGCAACCTAATAAACCAATAAGTAATTGGTTATTATGTTTTTTTAATGATTGTAGTTCGCGCAAACGTTTCCGAATTCGCTGTTCGGCATTGTCGCGGATAGAACAGGTGTTTAACAAAATTAAATCTGCCGATTTTATATCTTCGGTAATTGTGTAAGTACCTGACAAAATTGATGCAACAACTTCGCTGTCAGCAACATTCATTTGACATCCGTAAGTTTCTATAAATAACTTTTTCATATTTGCAAAGATATATTTTTTGAGGCTGTGGTTGTCGAAAACATTTCTGCAATTTTAGTTAGAGTTGACAAAGAAATGCTATCAGTTTTTTTATAGCTAATCCTCTATGACTGATTTCATTTTTTTTGTCAGCGGCCATTTCAGCAAAGGTTTCAGAAAAACCTTTGGGACGGAAAATGGGGTCGTAGCCAAAGCCCGCATTCCCTTTTTCATCTTCTATAATTTCACCTTCTACTTTTCCTTCAAAGAGGTACTCTTTCTCATCAATTATTAGGGCGATTACAGATCTGAAACGTGCAGTACGATCTTTTATACCTTGCATTTCTAACAAAACTTTGCGCATATTATCCTCAAACGAGCAATTTTCGCCTGCGTAGCGAGCGGAATAAACACCAGGACGGCCTTCTAAAGCATCAATTTCCAATCCTGTGTCATCAGCAAAGCAGTTGCAATGATATTTGTTATAGATGTAGCGAGCTTTTTGTAAGGCGTTTTCTTCTAAAGTGTTTCCTGTTTCTGGAATCTCTTCAAAACATTGAAGCTCAGAAATACTTTTAATAGTAACTTTATCTCCTATAATATCCTGTACTTCAGAAAGTTTATGTTTGTTATGGGTAGCAAAATAGAAAGTCATTTTTCTTTTTTTAAAGATAACAAAAAACCTGATGACATAAAATTACATCACCCAGGTTTGTTTTTTTGTAATAACCCTTATCAGGTTTATGCTTCAATGTTGATAGCTTGTTTACCTCTGTAGTAACCACATTCAGGACAAATTCTGTGGGTGAGGGTAGCTGCACCACAGTGGCTGCAAGTGGTTATTTGAGGAGCGGTAATGAAGTCGTGTGATCTTCTTTTGTCTCTTCTTTGTGCAGAGTGTCTTCTTTTAGGATTCGGCATAGCTTTATCTTTATTAAATTGTTACTTTTATAATATGTTTATTCTTCGTCAAATTTCAAATTTTTCAAGGCTTCCCAGCGAGGGTCTATCTCTTTGGAATCCTCATTTTGTGTTCCAGAAAGTTCCTCCAATCGTTTGAGAACTTCTGCGTTGCAAGTTGAATTTCCTTGCTCATCGTCAGGGTGCATAATTACTTGCGGTAATGCTAACATTATCGATTCATAAACGAAATGGAAAATATCCAAGTCGTATGCATCCTCGTCTATCATCCATATATTTTCGTCATTTTCAAAATCCTCCTCAGGATGACTAACTAAATTCACAATTAATGTTTCATCAAAATTCAAATTTATAGTAATGTCGTCAAGGCAACGATCGCAAGTTGTAACAACATTACCTTCAAAATGGAACCTCAAATCTAACATTTTTTCAGTTTTTAGCATCTCAATTTGCAAATTGAGATGCCCATCTTGTAATTGTGAAAGTTCGGCTAATTCAAAGAACGTTTTGTCACAAACTATTGAAAATGAATGATTACCATCAGCAACACCTGCCAATCTTAATCTAAACTCTTCCCTTTTTACCTCGTTTTTCACCTTCAATAATTTAAGGGCGCAAAGATACATTTATTTTCAATACATTATACCTTTTTAGTGATTTTTTTTAAAGGTAGTCAATATTATTTTTTTTTGTACTTTTGCAATTTAAAATTTTTGATTCCAAGATGTAGAATTTAGTATCAATTTTCAAGCAAGGAAAGGAGGTTTTTGTGGTAGAAACTTTATCATTTGGCAAGCTTAAATGGCACCATATTACAGACCCTACGGTTGAGGATTTAGATTTTTTGAAGGATAACTTCCATTTCCACCCCTTGGATATTGATGATTGTTCAAGCTTTGTGCAACGTCCTAAAATCGACGTTTATGATGATTACTATTTCTTGGTTCTCCATTTCCCCCTTTTTGATAAACGTACAAACCTCGTAAAAACTGAGGAGACGAAAATGTTTTGGGGACAGGATTATCTGATTACTGTCGGAAATTCTCACTATGTAGTTCAGGATCTTTTTAATCTGACAAAAATTGCCCCCGATGAATTGGAAGAGGATGATATCAGTGGAACTAGTGATGCAATTCTTTATAAAGTATTGTATCGAATGATGAAGGAAACTTTCCTCTTGGTGGAAAGAATGGGCTCCGAAATAGATATGATTAGTAGAGATCTATTTGATAATAAGTCTGATAAAACTATTGAGCTGATCTCTCGATATAGAAAAAATATTATTCAACTCAATACAATGTTCCGTCCTCAGTTGCGCCTTTTCCATAAGTTTGAATCTGGTGAAGTGAAAGGCTTTGCAGAAGATATGGAGGATTATTGGGGTAATATCCTAGACTTCTATCAGAAGATGTGGGATATGATTGATGATTATGGTGAATTGGTGGCAGGTTTGTCAAGTACTTTCGATTCGTTGATGGCTAATAAAACCAACGAAATTATGCGTGTGCTGACAATCATCTCTACAATTGTTCTTCCTCTAACATTCATCACAGGATTATACGGAATGAATGTGGCATTGCCTTTGGGAGGTGCAAAATATGCCTTTTGGTCAGTCATCGGTTGCTGTATCGTAACAATTGTTCTACTACTGATTTCATTTAAAAGGAAAAGGTGGATGTAGTTATGAAATCTTATAAAATTAAGCTGAAAATCAAAAGTTTAGAGTTTGGTAATTTTCATCTTTTCGTTCAAGGAAAGCAAAATGGAAAGGCCTTAAATATTTGTGTGGATACAGGAGCTTCTCGCACTTGTATTGACAAGGATTTTTTTCTGAATAATATTAGTACAGAGTTGAATAATTCAGAATCGGCTATTAATGCAACTTTAGGTACAACAAGTTTGGAGGTTTTCGAGTCGCAGATAGAAAATTTATCTATTGGGCGTTTTAAACTACCCGATTTTAATGTTGCTATTGTCGATATGGATGCCATTAATCAAGCCTATAAAATGGTAAATCTTCCTCCCATTCAGATGATTTTGGGCAGCGATTTCTTTGTATCCTATAATGCGGTTATCGATTGTTTGAATAAGGAACTAATATTAAATATTGTATAGATGACTGTAATTTTAGGAGTGGACCCTGGTACCCTAATTATGGGGTATGCGCTATTGAAAGTGGAGGATAAGAGGCTTTCAGTGTTGGATTTTGGTGTGGAAAAGATGACAAAATTGCAATCTCCGTACGAAAAATTAAAACATATTTTTGACAGTGTTACAACGATAATCGAGAAATATCAGCCTACAGTTTTAGCTGTTGAAGCCCCTTTTTATGGTAAAAATCCTCAATCTATGTTGAAGTTGGGGCGTGCGCAAGGTACGGTTATAGCTGCTTCGATGCAGAAAGAATTGGAGATTTTCGAGTTCTCTCCACGCTATATCAAACAATCCATAACTGGGAATGGAAATGCTTCTAAAGAGCAAGTTGCAGCAATGTTGCAGCAGATGAAGTTAATCCACGAAAATGCAAGTTACTTAGATGCCACTGATGCTCTTGCTGCAGCAGTTTGTTACCATCTGCAAAACCGTTTCCCAATTCCTACAAGTAAATACTCCAATTGGGACGCTTTTCTCTCACAAAACGAAGATCGTATTATCAAATAATATACTTTTTTCACACTATTGTGAGATCCTTTTTTAGGATAGTATAGCGTATTGTCTATTTTTTTATTTTATCTCACAACAATGAAGATATGTAAAAATTTGTATCTTTGCGCGACTATTTTCTTTGTTTTGCCTAAAGGATTTTAGGTGAATTTGAGAGAAAAGTGTAAAAGTAAAAATAGTTATTCTAGATTATTCACGCATTATGATAGGAACTTTGATTGTCGGTCTCATTATGCTCATAATAGGCATCTTTCTGCGTTTTTTTAGTGCCTATAGTAAGAAAAATGGTAGAGATTTTTCTCCTAATATATTTGTTGATATAATTATGATTTCATCGCTGCTTTCACTTGCAAAATATTGTTTGCAACTTATGGGCGAAGATATAAATCTGAGGAATGGAATATTTATTGGAATATCAATATTATCAATTGATTATGCTATATATAAGCTAATTGAGAAGATAGTTTTTAGGCACAGATAGGTGAACTATTTCGTTTGTTAAATCCTCATTCTGAACTAAATAGATAAATTCAATATAATCTTGACTATTGTCGTAGCGGATAAAGCAATGTGTAAATTGTAGTTGTTTTTAAAATTCTCTTACGCCACAAAAATATAGATTCGTGTCCAATGTTTGTTTTCCGGTTTGGTAGAATTCATATTCGCCGCGATCAATAAAATGGACGATATGAACTTTGTTATCAGTGATTTCTGTTGAGGAGTAGTAGTGTTTATTTTTGGGGAGATAGTTATCAAAAAGCACTAAGATATCGGCTTCTGTTACGGCTTCGGTAATTTCACGCAATTCACCGATAGAAGGTATGTACCAACCATTATCGGTCCAATATTTGAAAGCAGGGTAGAGGTTTTCCCAGTTTTCTAATTCTTGAATAGTTTGCGTATTAATTTCCCCATTATTTTCATTTACTGCGCCTGTATTTTCATTAATAGTTGCCCAAGGGTATTCAACTGCTTTTACGTCTTCTATAGAGAAGATTAGGCCATGTTTTCCTTCGTCCCAAACTCTAAAAACGATACCTTTAATTCCATTTTCTTTGTAGGGTGAGCCAATTCTATAGGTTTTAGTGGGTTCAGAATCATCGGTTTCTCCGGGTTCTGGTTCTTTGCAACCCCAAAATGATAAGGACAAAAGGCTAGAAATGATTATAAATGGGATAATTTTATTCATAATATGAGAATTAAAAATAAAAAAAGCCTCGTAATAAAATTGCGAGGCTTTATGAGAAATGTATAAACTTAGTTGATTACAAAGCTGATTGGGATTTGGAAGTAGCAGCGTACTGCTTGACCGTTTTGTTTTGCAGGTTTCCATTTTGGAGAGAGCATAACGATACGGATAGCTTCTTTGTCGATTTCAGGGAATACAGAGTTAAGGGCTCTAGCATTAGAAACGCGACCATCTTTTTCAACAATAAACTCAACTTGAACAACACCACTAACGCCAGCATCGTATGCTGCAGGTGGGTATGTAAGGTTTTCTCTTAAGAAGTCGTAGAATTCTGCTGGCATTTCAGGCATAACCTCAACGAAACGCATTGCAGGAGCTTCTGTTTCCTCCTCTTCGATTACTTCAACTTCTACAATCTCTTCGATTACAGCGTCTTCATCGAACTCAGCAGAGAAATCGAAATCGGTTTCAATTTCAATTTCGTCGTCCACAATTTCCAAAATCACCTCTTGTTGTTCTTGAGCAGGTGGTGGGGGTGGTGGGGGTGGTGCATCAGTGGCTAATACGTTGTCTTCCGTAGGAACGAAAATATCGTCATCAACCATTTCGACAACCTCAGGCTTATCACTAGAAGCGTAGAGTTCGATTCCGGTATATACCACGGCGAGAACAACAGCCAAACCTACAAGGAGAAAAGTACCGCGTCTTTTTTCCAAGTTTCCTTTTGTTGTTTTCTTTTCAATCATAGTTGTATGATTTAAAATTGTTATTTATTTGAGGCTGCAAAGATAGATATTTTTTGAATATGAACATTGCAGTTTTATAAACTACAACGATAGAAGTTGTAATTTATTATGCAATCAAATCTTTGTATTGGTCTGCTGTAAGTAATTCTTCGATTTCAGAAGGATCTGTAGGTTTTAATTTGATAATCCAACCTTTATCGTAAGCGTCTTCGTTGATGATTTTGCAGTTATCATCAGCTAATTCTTCGTTCATTTCCAAAACTTCACCGCTGATAGGCAAGTAGAGGTCAGAAGCAGCTTTAGAAGCTTCAACAACGCCGAAACAATCACCTTTTGCAAGGGTTTCGCCAACGGTTTCAACTTCGAGGTAAACGAGTTCGCCTAATTGGTCTGCAGCATGAGCTGTGATACCGATGTATGCGATGTCTCCATCCATTCTAATCCATTCGTGTTCTTCTGTAAATCTTAAATTTTCAGGTACGTTCATTTTTTTTGATTTTAAAGGTTATTATTTTAGATTGTTGTAATTTCTTTCTCTTTAGCGGCAGCGATTTTGTCAATTTGAGCGATAAAATCATCTGTCATTTTTTGGATATCGCCTTCCAACTTTTTAATCATATCTTCAGGAATAGCGTTATCTTTCAATTTTTTTGCAGTGTCATTGGCGGTACGGCGAATATTTCTGATACTTACTTTAGCTTGTTCTGCTTCTTGTTTTGTTTTTTTTGCCAACTCTTTACGTCTTTCTTCCGTTGGAGAAGGGACCATTATTCTGATAAATTCGCCATTATTTTGTGGGGTAAATCCTAAGTTAGCCACCAAAATTGCTTTTTCAATTACAGGAAGCATATTACGTTCCCAAGGTTGAATAATGATTTGGCGTGCGTCTGGGGTAGAGATATTTCCCACTTGTTCTATGGGAGTAGGATTTCCATAATAATCTACTTTTAATCCTTCCAACATTTGAGGTGAAGCTTTTCCTGCTCTGATTTTTTGCAACTCCTTTTCAAAGAAGGTAATAACACCTTGCATTCCCTCTTTGGCAAGATTTAAGCATTTTACTGTTTCTTCCATAGTAATTATTCTTTTTCAGTTTCTGTATTATTTTCTGTGTTTTGACTTTTCAGTCTTTTTATCTCTTCTAATTTCTTGTTTTCTTGTTTGATGAGTTTTTCCAACTCTTTATCAATTAAAGATTTATTCCATTTATAAACAATAAGATAGTGAGCTATAAGAAAAATTCCCCAAATTAAAGTTGCAAATGATAAGCATTTTAGAAAGGTTTGGTTTTCGCTATCTTTGAAAATGAATCCCCAAATGAGCCAAGCAATAGCCATAAGGAGGATAAAGATAGTGATATGAATTTTAAAGTTCACTCTTTGTTTAGCTTTTACATAAAGTTGAACATTTTTTTCTGTATCTGTCATAATGTTTTGATTATAATTCAACGAGGGTTCCGATATGTTCACCATTTAAGATTTTGCGGAGGTTTCCGCTTTCATTTGCATTGTAAACGTACAAGGGGATATGGTTCTCTTTGCACATTGTAAATGCGGTTAAATCTACGATATTAAGATTTTTGCGATAAGCTTCATCAAAAGTTAATGTAGAAAATTTGGTTGCGGAAGGATCTTTTTCTGGGTCTGCGGAGTAGATTCCATCTACACGCGTACCTTTTAGTAGAAGATTTGCATTGATTTCAGCGGCTCTCAATGCTGCACCAGAGTCGGTAGTGAAAAATGGGTTTCCTGTTCCGCCAGAGAATATTACCACATAACCCTCTTCTAAATATTGGATAGACTTTTTGAAGAATACCTTTTCGCAAATACCTTCAATATTGAGTGCAGAAAGAAGTTTTACTTTAACGCCCATTTGTTCCAATACGGCTTGAATTGCCATTGCATTGATGGTGGTTGCCAACATTCCCATATAATCGCCTTGTTTGCGATCAAAACCTTTACCTGCACCTTTTACGCCACGGAAAATATTTCCACCGCCAATAACAACTCCCACTTGCACGTTGAGGTCAACAGCGCTTTTTATCTCTGAAGCAAAGTGTGAAACTGCTTGGTAATTAATACCATAAGTGTCGTTTCCCATCAAGGATTCACCACTTAATTTTAGTAAAATTCTTTGATATTTCATCATTAAAAATTTGAAGTGCAAAAATATAAAAAAAAATGAGAAATCTTCTTCAAAAAGAATATTTTTAGAAAGAAAAAAGAGGATTATAGTTACTCCTTGGTAGAAAGGGGAAGAAAGCCTATTTTTGGTATTGTTTACAGTTGATAATCAATAGTATGTGATTATTAGATGTCAACATTTACGCCGACACGAAAATAGGGAATATAGTTGTTAATCCAATAGGATTGGTAGAGGTTTATTAGCAATAATCCGTAAATGCTTATTTTGTCGTTGAGGTAGTGACGATAACCGACGCCCGCTGCGACGCCGTGGTTTTCAAATTGTTGTCGGTCTCCGTCAAGGAAAGAGGTATAAATACGCGAGTATTCATATTCTGCATGAATAATAACGCGTTTTGCAATAAAAGGTTGGATAAAGAGGTTTACGCCAGCCAGGTGGCTTCGGCTGTATTTGTATTGGCTAACGAACATATAGCTCACACCACCTCCCATCAAGAGCCAATCTGTAGGATAGATTCCTACTTGAGGAGAGATATTAATAGCAGTATAAGTTCCCAATTGAAGGCCGAAATTTCCTCCGAATTGAATTTTCGGCCTTCTTTGTTGGGATCTATCTTTTTGTAAACTAAATGGTTTAGGATTAACATCATATTGAGCAAAAACTTTTGGGGTTGTTAACAAACAACCAATAGTAAGAATGGTCAAGATGGTGAAAAACCTTTTCATAGTTAATTTATGCGTTTGCTTGACAAACCGTGATTGCTACAAGGCTAACGATATCTTCAACGGAGCAACCGCGGGAGAGGTCGTTAATAGGTGCTGCCATACCTTGCATAATTGGGCCAACAGCATCAGCACCAGCGAAACGTTGTACAGCTTTGTACGTGATATTTCCAACCTCTAAAGATGGGAAAACCAAAACGTTAGCTTTTCCAGCTACAGGACTTCCTGGGGCTTTTTTCTCAGCTACAGAAGGAATAATAGCGGCGTCAAGTTGAAGTTCGCCATCAATAACGATGTTTGGATCCATCTCTTTAGCGATACGAGTAGCATTTACCACTTTGTCAACCAATTCGTGTGTTGCAGAACCTTTGGTAGAGAAACTTAACATAGCCACGCGTGGGTCGATGCCAGCAATATTGCGTGCAGTTTGTGCAGTAACTACAGCAATTTGAGCCAATTTGTTTTCGTCTGTATTAGGGTCAGCAGCGCAGTCTGCAAAAACCATAACGCCATTATCTCCCCATTTTTTGTCTTGGAAAACCATAATGAAAGCGCCAGAAACTACGCTAACACCAGGAAGGGTTTTTACAATTTGGAATGCAGGACGAAGAACGTTTCCTGTAGAGTTTTGAGCACCAGCAACTTCTCCATCAACTTCTTTATTTTTAATAAGAAGAGTAGCCAAATAGAGTGGGTCTTCTACCAACTTCATAGCTTCTTCCATTTGCATACCTTTGCTTTTTCTGATTTCACAAAGCATAGAAGCATAAAACTCTTTTTTAGGATTTTCGATAGGGTCGATAATAGTAGCTTTGGAGATGTTGTTAAGTCCCCATTCTGCAGCTTTACTTTCGATAGTCGCTTTATTTCCTAAAATTACAAGCGAAGCGATTCCTTCTTGAAGAATAATATCAGCAGCTTTAAGGGTTCTTTCTTCTTCACCTTCTGGAAGAACAATAGTTTTGTTAGCCGTTTTGGCTCTTAATTTAATTTCATCTATAATGCTCATTGTTAATAATTTAAGGTTATACAATTTAGGCAGCAAATTTATACTATTTTTTTTATTTTTGTCCAATTAAATCGTAAAAATGTATATCTTTGATTTTGAATTAGTTGTATAGATTGTACAGCATAAAATTTTCTCTTTAATATGTTAAAAAGGGTAAGAAAGCTGAAAGAATAAAAATAAAAGAGCTCGTTTAAACAATAGAATATGATTTTTACGTTAATAGTTTAACCAATAAACTGCATAAAAGTTGCCTATGTTCAAAAAAATACTACTTCTTTTCATAAGTGTGGGATTGTTTACAGCGCTATATGCGACGCACGACCGCGCGGGGGAGATTACCTATAGGCACGTGAGCAACTTTACCTATGAGTTTACTATCATTACCTACACCTATACACCGAGTCCAGCGGATAGGCCTGAGATTGAGATATTGTGGGGTGATGGAACATCATCAATTATAGAAAGGCATAGTAAAACTTCTGTAGGAGAGGAAATTAGTAAAAATGTATATTATGCCACGCACACTTTTCCATCGATAGGAAATTATACGATAACGTATGAAGATGAGAATCGTAATGCGGGAATTGTGAATATTCCCAACTCGGTTCAGATGCCATTTTTTATACAGACAGAGTTGATTATTAATCCTTTTTTGGGGGGGAACAGCTCACCTAATCTTCTCAATATGCCCATTGATAATGGGTGTGTAAATGTGCCTTTTATGCACAATCCAGGGGCGGTGGATCCAGATGGCGATAGCCTTTCGTATCAGTTAGTAAGTTGTTTAGGATATGATGGTGAAGTGATACCTGGTTATACGTTACCAGCGGCTTCTAACACTATTGAGATAGACCCCGTTACGGGAGATTTGATGTGGGATTCGCCTATGTTGGTAGGCGAGTATAATATAGCGATTTTGATTTCGGAGTGGCGTCAAGGAATATTAATAGGAACTATTGTACGCGATATGCAAATTTCGGTTGTGGCTTGTGATAATGAACCGCCTGAAATTGAAACAATTGAGGATACCTGTGTTTTAGCAGGAACACAACTTTCTTTTGATGTAATAGTGACTGATCCCAATTCCACTCAGGTTTCGTTGACGGCAACTGGAGAACCTTTCCAATTGTCGATTGCACCTGCTGAATTGAGTGGAGAAAGTGGTACGCCACCAGATACGTTTCTCTTTGTGTGGAATACGCAATGTGAACACGTGAAAAGAGGAAGTTATTCGATCTTTTTGAAAGCAAAAGATAACGGTCCAATTGTTGAGCTAACAACATTTAAAACATTGAATATCAGAGTTGTTGCTCCGAGTCCGGAGAATCCAGTGTTGTTGCCAATCGGAAATACAATACGCTTTAGTTGGAATCAGGAGCTTTGCAATAATGCGGTGGGATATGATATTTATCGCCGAACGCAAAGTTATAATTTTGAACCTGAAAATTGCGAAACAGGTTTGCCAGAATATACTGGTTATCAATGGATTGGTTCAACAAATTCTATTGATGATACTGTTTTTGTTGACGAGGGTTTAGTTTTGCCTTTACGGCACGGGAATGAGTATTGTTATCGTGTAGTTGCGCGGTTCCCTGATG
>JAEZOU010000082.1 GCA_023413895.1 Bacteroidota bacterium
GAACTGAACTTAGAGGAAATTTGGGAAAACTGGGAAATGATGTTTGTTTGGGAGAAGCAAGAGTAATAGCATATCAGCAACCATTTGCAGTTGCCACAATCCTCGCCCATTACTATTGGAGGCCTAATGAAACGGTAACCACAAATGGTCGGCGCACAGTGTATAAAACAGGAGATTATATCGTTTTAGTGGTAACCGATAATTATGGCTGCAAAGTTGAGGATATGATTAATGTCGGGTTCCTCAATACACCCACAGCTCGATAATAGAACCGAACCTACCGCCGACAACCAAATCCACTACTTAAAATTGGTAAAACAATAAAATCTGGAAGGTAATTTATCCTCTGAGATTGGAAAAATATTGAGTGAAGTAAAATGCACTTGCGCAGGAGCCAGATTGAGCGCACAGCGGCTGCGCAAGGGATAGAAGCGGTTATGAGCCGCGGATTAAGTATTTGGAAATTAGTGTTTTATGTTTAGAACTTGGATTTAGGGAAAGATTGAAGCGAGCGAAAGAGCGGCGAAATTTGAGCGGATAGCCCGACGGCGAGCGGGCGGCTTCGGGTGGTGGAAAGAGCCGATGCGCCCAAATAAAAAATCTTAAAAATTTTTTGCATATAATACAAAAAGTTGTAACTTTGCATTTCCATTATTAGCTTTGGGAAATGGTTTATTTATTTGTAAATTAATAGGTTATGTATTTGAAAGAGCAGAAAATTAGGGTGGAATCTAATCCATTTTTCTTCCAATTAGTTCAGAATTTCGTTTTTCTGCTATTTTTTCTTTCCACTTTTTCGCTTTCGGCACAGGTAGATACCATTTATGAAAGTCGTGCGGTGTGTGAGCATGATTTGCCTTTTGTTTGGCGTGGGGTTACTTTTCGCGATGATAGTACTGCACAAGTTTCGTTTCAAGATACGCTATGGGTGATGAATGTGGCAGTATCTCGCAATCCGATAACATCAGTTACTTTACCTACGGAAGTGTGTGCAGGTGATCAGTTTTTTGTTACCTATGGCTATAATGAGGATATGTCGGTGCAGTTGGGATATTTGGAAGCGCGTCAAACCTTTGGAGATGTGATATTTATACCCGATGGAATTCCGTGCGCACCATACGGAACTTCTTATATCTCAAATGCTAATTTTGCTAACTTTCCACCCAATTCTGTTATCGAATCGGTAGAGGATATACTCTATTTGCGCCTCAAGATTGAGCACTCTGCGATTGAGGATTTGGAGATTTCGTTGGTTTGTCCGAATGGAAGTTCAAGTATTATTCTGCCAGATTATCAATCTAATAACTGGGATGGTGAGTCTCATTATTTTCGTACAAACTTTGGTATAGCTAATCGACAAGAGGAGGTTGTGAGTTGTGATAGTACGCTCAATTCGATTGGAGTTCCATGGAATTATATTTGGTCGAATAATACTACGCAAGGTTACGACTATGCCGCTGGAGCACACGCGTACTGCTTTGAAACAGCCAATATTCACTCCCGTCCAAATCCTTATTGGGACGCTGGTTCTACTTCTTATATGGTGGACTCAAGTAATGTTGCAACCATGCAAAATCTATATCATCCGTATCAAAGTTTTTCCAATCTGATAGGTTGTCCACTCAACGGAATTTGGTCGGTAGAAATTCATGATTTATGGGAGAATGATAATGGATATTTGGTTGAATGGGAGTTGGCATTGAGCCGAAATCTTCATTCAGGTGTTCAATTTCCGATTACGCAGCATATATTAGAAGGTCCTTGGACACAACAAGTTTTAGATACACTTCACTCGGTGTCGCCACCGTATGAGTTATCAATCGACACGCTGGCATCTTATCGGGTAGCTGTGCAAGATAGTGCAGGTTGTACTTATGATACATTGGTGAATGTTCAAATCCATCCTAATTTCAATATTGACCTTTACGATACAGTTTGTTCTGGTGAACTTCCATTGGAATGGGACGGGCTAACCTTTACTTCAACAGGGGTACAAACACAAAATTTTACTACCGAATTTGGTTGCGATTCGATTGTAAATTATCACCTTTTAGAGCAAGCAGATTTTATAACTTTTCGTGATACAATGGTTTGTGCAGCAGATTTACCTATTGAATGGCACGGAAATCTCTTCTCGGAAGCGGGTGAACTGGTGCAAACTTATACCTCTGTTGAGGGCTGTGATTCGATTGTGACACTTCGGCTGCGACTGAAAGATTGTGTTCGCGATTTCTATCTTCCTAATGCCATCACACCCAATGGAGATGGATTAAATGATTATCTATTTATGCCCGAGGAAATTACAGAATCTATTGCCGATTTCAATATCTATATCTATAATCGCTGGGGAAAATTAATTTTTCATTCGCATGATAAATATTTTCAGTGGTTTGGCGAAGAGGATGGTAAGGTTATGGAAAATAATATAGTTTCCTACGTGATTGTATTTTACAACCATTCTGGAAGAAAGTTTATCTATAAAGGAAGCTTGACAGTTTTATAATTTTTTTTAGTCGTTTAAGGAAGATTATATTGTCTTTCACCAAAAATTGCACTGCCAATACGAATGAGCGTGCTACCTTCTGCAATGGCGATTGGGTAATCGTCGGTCATTCCCATTGATATTTCTTTAAATTCCTTATTATCAGAGAAATAATTAGATTTTAGCTGTTGAAAAATATCTTTCAAGTGATGAAATTCTTGGCGTACTTGTTCCTGATTGTCGGTAAAAGTAGCCATTCCCATTACGCCAGCAATTTGAATATTTTCTAAAGTGGCAAATTGCGGGTCTTGTAGCATTGCTTCACACTCGCCCAAGTCGAAGCCAAACTTGCTCTCCTCTTCAGCAATATGAAATTGTAATAAGCATGGTATCACGCGATTATGATTCTTTGCTATGCGATTAATCTCTTGTAAAAGTTTAAAACTATCAATGCTATGAATCATCGAAACAAAAGGAGCAATATATTTGATTTTGTTGGTTTGTAGATGTCCGATAAAATGCCATTGGATATCTTTGGGTAAAATCTCATATTTTTCCTTTAGCTCTTGCGCCTTATTTTCACCAAAAACGCGTTGTCCTAATTGATATAAAGTTTCGATATCGGAAGCAGGTTTGGTTTTTGAAACAGCGATAAGTGTAACATTTTCAGGAATTTCCTGTAATATTTTCTTGTATTTTTCGATATTCATAACTTCTAAAAACTTAATCGTTTGATTGGAGTTGCAAAAGTACAAACTTATTCAATGTAAACGTCCCGAATTTATTACTGTTCATTTATTTTCTTTTTTATTTGGGCGTTCCGGCGATTTCCGCCCGCACTTCTGCGCAAGTTCTTTACGGAATATTACTTTTATGTAGTTTCACACACTCTCTTCCTCATCGGAAAAAGGCTGCGCACTCGCCGTCAGGCTTTCCGCTCAAATTTCGCCCGCTCATGCTCTCGTTTCAAAATTATCTAAGCATAAGTTTCTAATTTTTAAGTTCTTAATTCTAAGTTCTAAAATCGCGCGCTCATAACCGCTTCAATCCTTAACGCGCGGGTTGCGTCAGTATCAACGATGCCATATAAAATTTTTATGCGAAAATAACTTCCTTTCATTTTCAATAAGTTATGATTAATAGATTGTTTTTCTTCTTTTTTCCGTGTGAAAGTGGCGATTCTGCTCGTTTAGTTTTGAAAATTGATATATTTTTGCTACCCGAATTTTGAGACAATGGAGCAGGTTTTCTTAGCTTTAGGAAGTAACATAGGAAATCGTGCAGAATATCTGCGCGAAGCTATTGCGTTAATTACGCAAAAAGTTGGTGAAGTGATTGAAAAATCGGAAGTTATCGAAACAGATGCTGTGGGCTTTGATGCGCCTCCGTTTCTGAATCAGGTATTAGCGGTGCGCACAACATTACCGCCGATGGAGTTATTGCAAGTTACGCAGGAGATAGAGAAAATTTTGGGCCGAGATCGTAAAACCTATTATCAAGATGGGGCGCCAATTTATCATAATCGGACTATTGATATTGATATTCTAGAATATGGGAATCTTCATTGTCGGAGTGAACATCTTGAAATTCCACATCCGCGCATTTATGAGCGCGAATTTGTTTGGAAACCGCTGATAGAAGTAAAGGAAAAACTAAAAAATGATATGAATCAACTTAACTATAACTATATTGTAATAGAAGGCTGTATCGGTGCTGGAAAAACGTCGCTGTCCAAGATGTTGAGCGAAGATTATAATGCTCAACTAATTTTAGAGCGATTCGTTGATAACTCCTTTCTACCTAAATTTTACAAAGATCCGGTACATTATGCTTTTCCTGTTGAGATGGCGTTCCTGACCGATCGCTATCAGCAGTTGAAAACGTTACTTTCCCAACGCGACCTTTTTACCAATTTGGTAATTGCAGATTATTTTATTGATAAATGTGTAATCTTTTCTAAGAATAATCTACAAAGTGATGAATATTCCCTTTTTACCAAAGTATATGACATAATTGCAGCCTACCTTCCTCGTCCTGATTTGTTGGTTTACCTACATAATAATTCTGAACAATTGCTAAAAAATATTGCGCATCGTGGCCGTGAATATGAAAAAGATATTACTGCAGAATATTTAAATTCTATCCAAAATAGATATATTACATACTTAAAAGAGCACGATAATATTCCTATTTTGATTGTAGAATCGGACAAACTTGATTTTGTTCACAATCCTGATGATTATCTTAAAATCAAAGCACTTTTTGCACAAAAATATCCAACAGGGATTACGAGAATAACTTTTTAAAATTTTTTTCGTCTGTTGTTTATTTGTACCGATTTTTTTTCTATTTTTGCTCTCCTGAAAAGAAATTAAAATTAGTAAAACAAAAATAATTATGAAAGTACAAAGTTTATTTCGTATTGTATTGGTAATCATAATATTATTTCTTACTTTTATGATTTATAGAAGTATTATGAGACCAGGTAAATTCAGATCTGTTTATGAACAAAGAGAGGACAGAATAGTCGAATGTCTTGAAATTATTCGTAATGCACAGAACGTTTATAAGCAAGAAACAGGAAAAGTTTCTGGTGATATTGATGAATTATACAATTTTGTTCAAAATGGAACAATTACCGTTGAGCAAACTAAGATGTTGAAGGAAGTTCCTAAGAATATGTCTGAAGAAGATGCTTTCGCTCAAGGGTATCTTGAAAAAACTATTGTTAAGATTCCTGCTAAGAGAAGAATGATGGAAAACGATAAAAATTTGGTTGAAAGTTCTTTGAAGAATTTTAATTACATAGCAGAAACAGGTAATAAATTTAAAATTGATACAGCTTCTGTAGAGTCTGCAGGTGTAATTATTCCAGTATATAGAATCTATTTAACAGTAGATGATATTTTAGCAAATATGCAAAAAACTATTACTCCTGAAAATAGTTCAGCTATTGCTAAATTCTGGAATAGTTTGTTATACAGAGGTTTGGAAGATGAAACTCAATATCGTGTACAATATCGTGATATCTGGATGGGTGCATTAGATAATGCTTCAGTATCTGGAAGTTGGGAAAGTAAATAATTATGATTGAAAATCACAATCTTGATATTTTGGAATCCATTTGTTTAACAGCAAATGGATTCCATTGTTTTAAAGATAAGGAACTTCAGCCCATTGTAGAGAAGGAGATGATTACCAAGATGGTAGTTGTTGCAAGTTCTGTGCCTGTACTGGTTCCTGATGTACAGGAGTTTGCACAGCCTGCAGAAAAATTTCTCTTTTTACAAAATCCAGATGCAGAAGTAGGTGATGTTGTGGAAGAGAAATTTCAAAACTATCGAGTAATCTATTCCGTACCCACTTCGGCTGCAGAGAAGTTGGCGTTGTTGAATATCCAACCTCACTATAAACATCTCTTAACGGCTTCTTACAATTTGTTAAACTCTCGTTTTAGAGACGCTTTTGAGCAAAATGCTTTGGTGGTCTTTCCAACCCAAAATTATTTTCTCTTGATATTATTCTCTAAAGGCGAATTGCTTGTGGTCAATCAGTTTGAACATCATTCTGATGCTGATATGCTCTACTATTTACTGAATGTAATAGCGCAATTTGAACTTAAAATCGAAGAATCTGTCCTATATTTTCTATATTCGGATAGTAAACGAGATAATTTTTTGAAATCATATTTTCCCATCCGAAATCTATTGTAATTATGAGAATTATTAGCGGAAAAAATAAAGGACGTCATATTAATGCACCGACCAACCTTCCTGTGCGCCCCACTACAGATTTAGGCAAGGAGAGCCTTTTTAATATCTTAAACAACTATTTTTACTTTGAAAATTTGACTGTTTTAGACCTTTTTGCAGGAACTGGAAATATTACATACGAATTTGCTTCTCGTGGTGCTATATCTGTTTTGGCTGTTGATTTACATCAACCTTGTGTAGATTTTATAAAAAAGACAGCTTCACAATTGCAGTTCGACAATGTTTCAGTACTGAAAGCAGATGCCTTTCAGTTTACAGAAAAATGCCGTCAGAAATTTGATGTGATTTTTGCAGATCCTCCATATAATTTGTCAGGTTTTGAAAAGATTGTAGAGAATGTTTTTGCTAATGGACTGCTAAAACCTGATGGTTGGCTGGTGATGGAACATCCCAAAGAGTATGATTTTTCTCAACATCCTAATTTCTATGAGCATAGAAAATATGGAAAATTGAATTTTACTTTTCTTGTAGAAGGAATTGATAAACAAGATTCAAATGAGAAAGAACAAGAATAAATTTAATTACTGTGGAAGATAATAAGAAGTTTATCATTATTGGGCTTGGAAATCCAGAAAATCAATATGCGGGTACTCGTCATAATATTGGTTTCGAGGCTGTTATGGCCTTAGCTAAACGGTTAAATGTAACCTTTTCTACGGAGCGATTTGCTTATGTGGCGCGCGGAAAATATAAAGGTCGTACTCTAATTTTAGTTATGCCTACAACCTATATGAACTTGAGTGGTAAGGCTGTGAAATATTGGATGGAAACAGAAAAGGTTGAACCTCAAAATATTATGGTAATTTCTGATGACTTAGACCTTCCGTTGGCATCGTTGCGGATACGACCTAAAGGTGGTGGAGGCACACACAATGGCCTTAATGATATTATTGATGTGTTAGGACATAGTAACTTTCCTCGTTTGCGTTTTGGAATCGGAAGAGATTTTCCTCAAGGAATGCAAGTGGATTATGTGTTAGGAAAGTTTAGCTCGGAAGAATTGAAAACGATTGAGCCTGCATTAGAGAGATGTGCGGAAATATGTATCTCATTTGCTACAGCTGGATTACAAAGAACTATGAATCAGTTTAATACAAAATAGATATGAAACGATTTTTCTTCTTAATTTTAATATGTTGCACTCTATGTACACTTAATGCGCAACGATATTTTCATGATCAACCTTCGGTAATGTATGGTTTTAAGATAGGTTATAACCTACCTTTCCAGAAACAGTACTCTTTTTCTGATACTTTGACAAATTCTATCTCTGCGGAATTTGGTGCTTTTTTCCGTGCTGGAAAATATGTGTATGGTGAAATTGGGTTTAATTATATGTTTCACAAAACTACATTCAATACCTTTATGGATGGCGCTCCAATTGACGCCTTTGCTGAACTTCGCTACCTTCAAATTCCGATTAAGGCACTAGCTTACTTGCCAGTAGGTGATGAAGTAGCATTTATGCCTAATGTCGGTATTATCTACCAACCTTTGGTAGCATTGAAAAACAATGATTCTTTTTATAATAAAAGTACTATTCAAACCCATCAATTTGTGTTTACTGCTGGTTTAGGATTTCGTTTTCACTTTTTCTCGCTTGAGTTAAATTATCGTCATTTGCTCCGAGATTTTTACGTTAATAAACCTGGAAAACGACCAAATTTCTTAAATTTAGTCTTAGGATTTCAGTTTTAATAATTTATCTTGTTGATAATCAGTGTGAAAATAATTTTGCAAAAAAATCATTTTTTAGGCTGAGCATATTAAATAAAAGTGTATTTTTGCACTCGCAATCAAGCAAGGGAGCATAGCTCAGTTGGTTTAGAGCATCTGCCTTACAAGCAGAGGGTCATAGGTTCGACTCCTATTGCTCCCACACTAAAAATCAAGCACTTACAAAGAAATTTGTGAGTGCTTTTTTTGTATGGACTAACAAAAGGACTAACATTTTCGTCCTCTTAAGTGCTGGTTTATCCACTCGATGACATCTGGTTCACAGTACATTGTCAACCGAGCTGTCAGCCTTGTACTTGGTGTACGGGCATTCCTCCGACTTGTCTATAAGCCAATGCATGAAGTCCTCTGTGGCTATCTCCTCGTTTATCCGTGAGCCTTTTTTTATTCGGGAGTTCTTCCCCCAATGTCCCAATAATAATGTGGTTAATTCCATCGTCTGTTTATGTTCCATGTCCATCTGATTGTTTTTATGAGTTCGGGCGGGCGGCACAGATGGATGGAGAAGCCCCCCGCCTTAATCTCTTTTTCAACCCGCCCGCTTGCAATACAGGAGGGATTTTATTTATTTATAACAGCGGGAAACAGGGAAATTTTTCCGATTATCATTGGCACAATTTCAAAAACACACGGATATTTGCTACTTTTATAGGCTTTTATGTCATTTAATATAGGATTATGGCAATATTCTGATTCTGATGATGCCATGAAAATTTGCAGTTTTCAGCATCTTTTTAGCATCTTCATGACTGTTTTTGACACCATCGAGAAAAATAAAAACGAAAAGTGTACCACCATAATAATTGGAAAATGTACCACTTTGCAAAAATTTACCAAATCGCGCCACTTTTCCCCGTTCCTATGCCACTTTTGTGCTATTTTCTGCCAATTTGCCAAAATTTAATTTGCCCAATTGTTGCAGTTTTTCGCTATTTTTTTGTCTATTGAGGAAAAACAGCTGCAACATGTGGACGGTTGTACTACTTCCATTTTGTTATACTTTAACTCGGATGAACTTTTATTTTACTTCATATATTTGTTATATATTTAATTCTTTGAGTTATAGTATTACATGTTGAAAATTTTTATATCTTTGTAGCTCCAAAAATCAATGGTATGAAACAAGCTGTAATATATGCACGTGTCAGTAGCGTGGGCAGTCGCCAGAGTAACGAAAGGCAGATTCGAGATTTGCAGGATTATGCAGACCATGAAGGTCATAAGGTCTGCAAGGTGTATGCTGAGCACGTCAGCGGAGCCAAGCGGAACCATGAACGCCCAATGCTCTGTGAATGCTTGGAGTATTGTATTTCAAACCATATTGATATTCTTCTCATCAGCGAACTCAGTCGTCTTGGGCGAAAAGTGGATGAAGTGCTTGAGAACGTGAAATTCTGTAAGGATCGCCACCTGAACATCTATTTCCAGAAGGAGAATCTAAGTATCTTCAATCACGATGGCACCGAGAACCCATTTCTTACCATCATGATTGCGGTTCTAGGTACTTGCGCCGAATTAGAACGTGAATCTATCTACTATCGCCTCAACAGCGGTAAGGAGAAATATATCGCAGATGGAGGCAAGGTCGGTAGAAAGGTTGGGTACAGAAAGCCGAAGGAAGTAAAGGAGGTAGAATACAGTGAGGTGATTCGACACTTGAAAAAGGGAACAACTATTCGAGACACTGCAAAGCTGACAGGACATTGCGTGCGGACTGTTCAGAAGATAAAAAAAGAGTTTGGAATTAAAAACAAAAAAACGCCGAAATTTAGCATATGATATAGTAGAGCACGTATTATTCGACGAAAAGCAATCTCTGTATAAAATTGTTATATTAGCTGGCGGACTGTGCCACATTTTTTCACATCAATTGCTTATCTTTGCCGCAAAAAGAAATTGTCATGAGCAAGAATTTGATCAACAGGTATATTTGGTTGGTAGACACCATTTATCAAGCTGGTTTTTCAGGCATTACACTCCGAGAAATTTCGGAGAAATGGGAAAGAAACTGGCGAATGTCTGGGAAAGAGGAGTATGCGAGACGTACCTTCATGAACCACAAGAAAGTCATTTGGGACATCTTCGGCATTGAAATAGGCTGTCACAAGCACACCAATTGCTACTATATTGTGGATAGCGGTGACATTTCCGACTCGTCGGGTTTTCGTAGGTGGATGTTCGAGACGTTAGCCGTAAACAACCATATTAACGAGAGTGCCCGGCTGCGTGACCGTATCTTGCTGGAGGACAATCCCTCTGGTGGTGAGTTCCTATCTACCATCCTGGAGGCGATGCGCGACGGAAAGATGATCACATTTGACTATCGTCCGTTTTGGTTTGAGGCCGAAAACTATTCCAGCTACTACCATGTGGAGCCTTATGCTCTGAAGGTGTTCAAACGCCGCTGGTATCTGTTGGGCAAATACGGCGACTCACCTTTGAAGATATATGCACTAGACCGCTTTCTGAACATCGACATCGAATTCGAGGACTTTACGATGCCGCAAGACTTCAATGCAAATGCCTACTTCTCCACCTGTTTCGGCATTATCCTTGGCGATGAAGAACCACAGAGTATCAGGTTAAAAGTGGCTGACTATCAGGCAAACTATCTTCGCTCGCTTCCTCTGCATCACTCACAGAAAGAGGAGAAACGCACCGATGAGCACACCATTTTCAGCTATTACCTGCGTCCCACATTTGACTTCGTGCAAGAGCTGCTCTCCATGGGCGAAACCGTGGAAGTGCTGGAACCCGCCTCCCTGCGCTCGGAGATGGAGCGAATCGGAAAAGAGATTGCGAAGAATCATAAGGGGAAAGGAAGTAGCACAAGATAGTTTGATATTCATTCCGATTTCTTCCATTTCACATCGTTTCCGTAAATGGAAACCAACGCATTGAATGGCAGAGCATTGATGGTTTGGATGGTCTTCGGCAGCTCGTCAAGAATCTTTAGAAATTGTTCCATCTTTTCATAACGGACATGGAACATGAGGCAACGTCGGTTTTTGCACTTGATTTTCAGTTTGATACCGACAGTGTCATGCTCCAAGAATAAAACAAAAAAGTTACAACAAAATTTGTTGATAACTTTCTAAATATAAACAAGTTAGACTAGAGTTTTATTTTTTGTCATATACTAAAGCCTAAAATATAAAAAATAATCATAAATTTGCAAAGTCATTCTCTTGGATTTTGTTTAATGGACTTCGGCAAAATTTAAGGGTAATGATGTAGAAAGATAAAAAATAGAAGTCCCCTAATTTATTTTATTATGAAATTGGAAAAAAAAATAGATACCATTCCCATCTCCACTGAGGTTACAGATGAAGATTTAGAAAATGCAATTACTATTGATGGTGCTAAATATAGCCGAGATAAGAAAAGACTGCTTAAACTTATAGGAAATAATATTTCCGATTTTTCCATTCTTTCTGGCACAAAAGTCATTTGTGATGATGCGTTTTTTGGGTGCGAAAACCTGCAACAAATCACAATCCCTAACTCCGTTACTCATATTGGAGATGGGGCGTTTAGTTGGTGCTCCGACCTGCAACAAATCACAATCCCTAACTCCGTTACTCATATTGGTAATTCTGCGTTTAATGAGTGCTATAACCTGCAAGAAATCACAATCCCTAACTCCGTTACTCATATTGGTAATTTTGCGTTTTCTGGGTGCGAAAACCTGCAACAAATCACAATCCCTAACTCCGTTACTAATATTGGTAATGCTGCGTTTAATGGGTGCGAAAGCCTGCAACAAATCACAATTCCTAACTCCGTTACAAATATTGGTGATTCTGCGTTTCGTTGGTGCTCTAACCTGCAACAAATCACAATCCCCAACTCCGTTACTCACATTGGTGATAGTGCGTTTTCTAAGTGCTCTCACCTGCAACAAATCACAATCCCTAACTCCGTTACTCATATTGGTGATCGTGCGTTTACGCGCTGCGAAAACCTGCAACAAATCACAATCCCTTGCGGTGCAAGAGCGAAATTCGAAAAGTTATTACCATCAAGATACCATCAACTGCTTAAAGAGATCGATTAGTCTTTTTAACAATAACGCTCCACTTCATGAGCTTGAAGTGTGCCAAGTTGATGTTTTTTTCAAAAAAGTGCTCAACGTGTCGGATAAGTGATTATTTTTGCAGTCGTGATTGATTTTCATAGAGCCTAAAATGTGGTAGTTTTTTGCTTCTAAAATACTGAAAATTAATCACTTTATCAAGAATAAAACAAAAAGTTATCAACAAAATTTGTCGATAACTTCCTAAATATAAACAAGTTAGACTAGAGCTTCATTTTTTTGTCATATACTAAAATAAGATTTGTAAAATATCACACAATGAATCTAAAAGATGAAATACAGACTGTAATAAAAAGGCTGGAAGATATTAAAAACCTCCAGGTTCCTGATATAGACAGTATACGAGAACAAGTTGATGACATTGAGTATAACCTTTTGCCACAATTGGATAAGAAGCATGACGAGTTTTTGGATGAGATTTATGGCAAGGGGGAGCCTGATGAGGGAACAACACGTCAATTAGATGAACTTGGGGAATCCTTTATCCGTGCCGATGCCCTAATACAAGGAATCAGAATTAAATTTGGTATGGAACCTATTGAAGAAGCCTATAAAGATTCGTATGACGACGAGCTTATTCACTCTATCTTCGGTGAGGATGAGGAGGACATGGAGAATGAGGCGGATGAATATGAAGCGGTTCTTCAAGAGATTGCTAAAAGTGCATTGAGAACACTTGGTATTGATGTAGATGACAATACTATGAACCTCATGGGGAGCATTCTTGTTGGTATAGCATCTAATGATAGTGATGAAACTATAGTAGGAACGGCTCTCGCGCAAATGGTGTTGAGTGGTTATGTAATTGATAAAACACCAGAAGGAAATTGGGAGAAAATCAAAGAGATATGCAATTTAACCCGTAAAGGATGCCAGAAACAAGTGCTCGGTTTGCAGATCGCTTATGACAGTTTGAATAATTATCATTGTAGTTCAGCGGAGGCTCTTTCGCAAATACAGATATTTCTATAAAAGACATGGACAATAAAATTGAGAGAAGAACAATTGGAAGCCTTTTGGGTGAAAAGTTTTATATCCCCAGTTATCAACGAGGGTATCGTTGGACAGAACAACAAGTCAAAGACTTGTTAAATGATATTAGAGAATTTCAGATTCGTAAATCCGACTCTGAAGATTTTTACTGCTTACAACCTCTGGTTGTTAAAAAAAAATGGAGTGATGATATATTGGCTTCCATAAAAAATGCCAATTCTGTTGATATAGTTGAGAAAATAATACGGAATTGTTCATGGGAGGTTATTGATGGACAACAACGCCTGACGACTATTTTTATTATTTTGTCGTATTTGGGAGTAGATATGCCTTTTTCGTTAGAATACGAGACAAGAAGCAATTTTAAGGATTTCCTAAACACACTAAAAAAACATCCCGACATCGAGGAATTTTCGGAATTGGTCAAGGGTTTGGATGATTATGACAATATTGATTTCTTCCATGTTTTTTGTGCATACAAAGCAATCGCAGAGTATAAACCTGACAGCGATATTAAAGCAACCTTATTGAATAAAGTTGAGTTTATTTGGTATGAGGCTGTTGAAGAGAACCCAATCAAAGTGTTCACCAGATTGAATATAGGTAAGATTGCACTGACAAATGCGGAACTAATAAAAGCCTTGCTTCTAAATCGCTCAAATTTTGGAGGTACAGTTAGCCAAATTAGACTCCAACAACAAGAAATTGCAATGGAGTGGGATAACATCGAATATACGTTGCAAAATGAGGAATTCTGGCTTTTTATCCATAACTTGGGATATAATAGGCCAACTCGAATCGACTTTATCTTTGATTTGATTGTAGAACAAAACGCTCTCAATATTCCAGAGGAAACACGCTTGCATATCGGCACAGATGAATATAGAACATTCCGATATTTTTATGGCTTTGTTAATTCAAATAATTCGGAAAAAGCCATTGTTGATTGTTGGAAAAAAGTGAAAGACTACTATAATATCTTTAGAGAGTGGTATGATGATTTGGAGTTGTATCATTATGTAGGATATTTAATTAACCAAAAAAATAATCCCCAAAAGCCATTGAAGTCATTGAAGTCATTGTTGGATTTATGGAATCAATCCAGTAATAAGAAGGTTTTCGTTGAAAAATTACACCAAGAAATACGCGAGCTAATAAAAAAAGGTTATTGTAGTTTAAGCCAGCAATATGAAATAGAATACCAAAACGAACAAGGTATCAAACAAGGAGCAGTTAATAAAACAAACTGTAGAAATATCTTGCTGTTACATAATATACAAACTGTCATCAACCAGGCAAACATTAACGTATCAGAATATCAACAATCTGTTTTTTACAAGTTTCCATTTCATCTATACAAAAAGGAAGGATGGGATGTAGAACATATAGACTCAAATACCGAAAATGAATTGGTTGACAAATCGGCTCAAAATGAATTTCTTCTTAATATCTATCAAGCAGCCAACGAGGAGGAAAAGAAGTTAATAGAGCGTTTTGTTAATAACCCAAACGAAACCGATTTTTCACCTTTTGAAAAATTCTACGTAAAAAGTGAAGATTCATTGTCGGATGAGGAGAAGAACCAAATATGCAATTTTACTCTTCTTGATTCTTCAACGAACAGAAGTTACGGTAACTCAATATTCCCGGCAAAAAGAAGAATTATTATTGGAAAAGATAGCGGAAAATACCTTCCAATCCCGCAAATAAAAGCAAATAGATTAGTCATTGGAGAGGAAACACTTGCACCATCTGCATTTATTCCTCCGTGTACAAAGCAGGTGTTCATGAAATATTATTCCTCGGCTGCCGGTGATATGAATTATTGGACCAAAGCTGATGCGGATGCCTACAGACGAAACATCTACGACACATTAAAAGACTATGGGGTATCACTATAAAAAATAGTAAAAATGAATAACGCGAAAATATCATTCTGGGACTTCATCTCCACACACAAGGTTGTTATACCAATCATCCAGCGGGATTATGCTCAAGGAAGAAAAGGGAAAGAGGAACTACGGAAAGGCTTTTTAACAAACCTAAAGCAGGCATTGGATAACAAACTACCAAATAACGAAGAATATTTAAAACTGGATTTTGTATATGGAGCCACAGATGACGAGGTGTTGTATCCGTTGGATGGGCAACAAAGGCTGACAACATTGTGGCTATTGCATTGGTTTATTGCGTTGAGGGCGGGAGAATTGAATGAGGCTAATTGCAAAATTTTAAGCCGTTTCTCTTACGAAACGAGGGTGTCTTCCAGAGAGTTTTGCGAACGGATGTGTAATCCCATTTTTTTTGAGGATTATAAGCCTGAACACAATTCAATTGTAAATTACATAGAAAAACAAATATGGTTTTACTCCGCATGGAAGCAGGATCCAACAATTCAATCAATGCTCCGTATGCTTGAAGGAACAAGAGAAAAAAATAAGGCAGGAGAAGATTTCGTTGATGGAATTGAGGAGTTATTCAACAATAATAATAGGGATGCTTTTGTCAATTACTGGAATCTTTTGACTAAAAAAAGCCCAATTGTTTTTTACCACCTTCCTTTAGAAAAATTTGGTCTTTCCGATGACTTATACATTAAAATGAATGCCAGAGGTAAACAGCTGTCCGCATTTGAGAATTTCAAGGCCGACTTAATTGGATTTGTCAAAGGGCAAGATGGTGAAGAATGGAATAACCTAATAGATGAAGGTCGCGGTTTACCGACCAAACTTGATACGGCATGGACTGATATTTTTTGGCGCAAAAAGAGCAAAAACAATAGAATTGATGAAGCGTACTTTGTTTTCATAATAAGATTTTTTTGGAATGAATTATTTAATGCCAAGAATAAAGATGGCAAATACATTCTGAAAGTAGGAGAAGAGGTTGGAGGTGATGGAGTAAGAAGTTCCTCTGAAAACAAAAATGTGTCATATCGTTTATTTAATGCGGATAATCCACAGTTATACAATGGTTTTGAGCCATATTGTTATTATAACAAAAGCATTCCGTTTGATTTTTTCAAGAACCTTGAGAAAGTGCTGGACGGATACATGAGACTTACATCCGCTTTACCTTCGTGTAGTTGGGATAAAAACTTCCAATTTATCCCTGGGTATAAAGAAAAAGAAGGCTTTTCAATATCATCATTAACTCAAATTCAGAGAGTTGTTTTTTATTCAATTTGTAAGTTTTTTAAAGACCTTGATTATGGAGAGGACATTAGTTTGGTTCAATTGAGTCGGTGGATGAGAGTTGTGTGGAATTTGGTATCTGATTTTAAGGATGGAGGTAGTACGCCGCAAATCAGAAGTACAACGGCCATGCGCAAGGCAATGGAATTTATTGAATCCTTAAATAGCCACAATGTATATGAAAGTCTGATAGAAAAAAAAGTAAATAATACGGATGCTTTTGATGTTAGATGCTGGAATGAGATGATTAAAGCGAGGAAGATGGTTGAAGAGGATGGCTCGTTGAGAAAATATGATGGAAGTATTCCAGAATACCAAGGAAAAACATGGGAGGATGTTATTGTTGAAGCAGAAAATTTCGCGTTCTTTAGGGGAACCATTCATTTCTTATATATGGATGAAAAGGGCGAAGAAAATTGGGATTACTTTGACGAGAAATGGGAGAATGCGACTAAACTGCTATTGAACACGGTTGATAATTGGGAGATTATTTGCAATCTTATTGGATATATCGGTGCAGAGGTATTAAGGAATTATCATGATTCGTTCACGGCAAATGATGATTTTTGGAGAAAATGGTTGTTTGACATAAACAATTCTGTAATAATTCACCATTTCCTTATGCAAGATGGATCGACTCAAGATACGAGATTAAACAAAGATATATCGGCGATTTTGTTGCGAACCAAATCAAGCATGAAGATTTTGCATGATTGGAAAAATTGCAAGATGGTACTGACAAATTATAATCAAAGACGCGATGTCTTTAAGAACGGATATGTGTATGTAGTTAATACACCGCGAAATCGATTTATTAATGAGTTATTATATAATAATCAATATGTTACTGACATAATGATTTCTAACGCTTGGGGTGATGATTATATAGAAGAAAATGGGAATAGGCATTATCGTGGACTCTATGTGGACTTTTCTTATGGTGGGAGAATGTTTAGACTATATGAAAGAGATGTTGTTGAGTTACGCGATAACATTGAATACGATAGCAATATTATTTTGGAAAAGGGAGATGATGTGGCCTCATTTAACACTAAGATTCATAATTATATAAATGATACCATGGCTGAAAAATCGACATTATGACCAAATCTTTATTGTTAATCGCAATGTTAATGATTGGGGGATTATGTAGTCATAATTCTAATGGTTTAAGAAACTACCAATGCAGCAAGTGTGCCACCTTGGTGAAATCGGAGCGCACACCATCAACCCTCAACTGCCGAGCAGATGGCTCACATCAGTGGCATGAATTAGTAGAAGTAGGACAAGAGAACTATAACTGCAAGAAGTGTGGAACTTTGCTGGAGAACAAACGTAGTCCATCCACTCTTGGATGTCCTGCGAAAGGTTCACATCAATGGAATCAATCTGGGTCACGTCGGTAATACTACATATCAATGTAGATACTATCCCAAAAAGTGTGTAAAAATTGTTTGTGCAAAGATATATTTTTTTTGACATTTGCGAGTAATTTTATAATTTTTTACGTTTTGAAGTGTGTTTTCACTTCGGCTAGCCTCCGTTTCATCACACTTCAAAGCTAATCCCA
>JAEZOU010000011.1 GCA_023413895.1 Bacteroidota bacterium
CACCCTCAAATACACCTAAAGTGTTGTCATATTTCTTGTTATCTGGTGTAGGTACTGGTACTTCTGCTGATAACATATCTTTCCATTTACTTGCAAAGTCTATCATTGTGGTCAAGTTAGGCTCTGCAGGTTCTACATTCTCTGGATAAAAATCGCGTACCGATACCTCAGAGTTGTAATATTCATCTGCTAATCCGCCGAATAGATGTCCTAATTCGTGTACGATAACATAATCACTGTGTTGGCCAATACTATTTACTGTTGCATAGAAATTGTATATGCCACCACCTCCATATTTGGGTGAATTAGCAACAATGATAATTACATCGTATGGGGCATCTTCCGCAATGTCATTCATCTTCCAAACATTTAAACACATTAAGTAACGGTCAACGTCAATTACATTGTAACTACTATTGAGTAGTGTGTTTTTGTAGATGTTTGCATTAGGGTCAGTAATTCCTGATTCTTCAGAATAACCCTCTATCGCTCTGATGTTTATGTTGTTCTTATACTCATCGTATGGCGCACAATTGATGATATAATCCGCAAACTTTTTCATATCTGCTTTTAATATTTTCTTGTCCGCTTTACTATATCCATCAGGAATGAAAAGAATGTCAACACACTCTTCAGAATTGCCTCCTTTGTGTAAATTCAGAACTTTATACTCTTTCGTATAAGGCTTTACGCTCTCTTTTTGTGGGTCAAAACTTCCTTCGTATAAAACTGTTTTTTGATGTGAACGTGTGAAACTGCTAAATCTGTAGTTGATCTTTGCTTTAGGGTAGGGAAGAAGCATGCACTCTTCAAATTTTCCAACCTCTTTCTCTGCTCTCTCTGTAGATCTGTATTCTGTAAATAAACAGTTGTAATCTTTGCTGAAAATCAATTTCTGTGATGAAGCATCGAAAACTTCAAATAGCATATCTCCATATCTTTGCTCTTCAACTAAATATTCACGTGTACCGGTCCAGCCTTCACCTTGATAGTATGAGTCAATCTCAATCTTTTCAGAATTATTGTTCCCAATATGTAAATAATTGATTCTTAATGTCCTGTTTTCAAAAAAATGATCAAAGTGTTGAGCATCAAGACCTAAGAAACTGATGAGAAATATCCATAAAATCGCATATTTTTTCATTTGAATTTCCTTTCTTTTTTTTTGATTTTTACCTACCTTTTAATACAGATTAACAAGCACCAAACGATGCTTGTTAACCATTATTTTATTGCCAAAATTCAGATAAAATTCATTTATGGAATTTTAGTGATTAGCTTTGAATTGAACCAATCTCTCTTTTAAGATAGGAATTGCTTCAAATGGTACGAACGATACGCACGCACGAAGTCCTTCTGTACGCAAACTTCCTGTAATTGCTAACGAGATCGCACTGATACCATAATATAAAAACTCCTTCAATAGTTCATCACCTGAAAGACCAGGGTATGAAATTGTAAAGTAGAAACCATCTGAAATAGCTTGGTCTTCATCTTTGTCGTAAACAATTTTGAAACCATTTTCAGTGAAAATCTCTTTCATCAATTTAGCTTTCTCACCATATTGAATTACATCGTTACGGAAATTGTAAGTACCATCATTACAAGCTTTTAAGATTGCTGCTAATGCATATTGTGCAGAGTGAGATGTGCCTGAACTAATCGCATAAACTGTACCGTAAATGATGGCTCTTCCTAATTTTGGAGTGCCAAAGTATGGAACTAAATCAGGAAATTCTCGGTTGTAAAGTTTATTCGAAATCGCCAAAATACTCATACGCTCACCAGCATAACTGAATGCTTTGGAACTAGATATTAACAACGCATAGTTGTCGGTATAGTGACCAACACTCGGTTGATATGGTGCCTCTCCTGGTTTGGATATGTCCGTGCGGAAATCCATACCAAAGTATGCTAAGTCTTCTAACACGCATACGTCATATTCATTAGCCAATTCACCGATAATTTGTAACTCTTTTTCTGTCAAACAAATCCATGCAGGGTTGTTAGGGTTTGAGTAGATGATTGAGTGGATGTTTCCCTTTTCAAGGTAACTTTTTAATTTATCTCTTAATTTTTCACCTCTATAATCATATACATCAAAAGTTTCATATTTTAATCCCATTACTTTGTGCTGATTCTTCTGCACAGGAAAACCTGGATCTATAAATAATGTGGTGTCTCTCTCTTTGCGTGCGCGTACTAATGTCATAAACGATGCCATACCTCCCATCATCGAACCTACTGTGGGAATACATCCTGAAGGATCAACGTCTAAGTTTATGAAGTTCTTGATGAATCTTGAAGCTTCACTTTTTAATTCTGGAATTCCGTCAATGTCCGGATAAATGGCCGCACAGCCATTTTGTAATGCCTTAATTTGCGCATCAACACCAATTTGACAAGCTGGAAGCCCTGGAACGCCCATTTCCATACGGATAAATTTGCTCCCACTAGCTTTTTCTATGTCATTAATAAGTTTCTTGATTTCACGTATCGATGCTTTTACGATACTTGATATTCCACTTTCTGCGTAGATTTTATCAACAATTTCTGCGGGTATTGGAGTGTTTTTTGCCATATCTTTAATTTTGTTATTATGGCTGCAAAGGTACAATTTTTTTACGGAAATTCATACGTTATTTCCCCTTTTTTCTTTTTTTTATTTTTTATTTGGGCGTGCCGGCTCCCCTCCCACATTCCTTACGCACGCCGTCGGGCTATCCGCTCAAATTTCGCGGCGCCTTCTCTTACTTCAATTCCTAATTTGCTCTGTAATTTGATTATAAATCATTGTTTATAAGATATTAAGACGCCGCTCATAACCGCTTCTATCCCTCACGCATCTCGAGTTGCAATAACCTTATTCACATTACTCTTCTTCGTCTCTGTATTCTAATCGCCAGATTTTTTCTGTTCTTTTAATCCTTTTCCTAACCCTTCACAATTGCTCTACCAAACTCGCTCTTCCCTCTCATCTCTCTTATGCTAAATCCCAGGTGTAGCAATAAAAAAAACGCAACATCAATGTGCTGCGTTTTGCAGGGGAAGAGAGAATCGAACTCCCATCAGCGGTTTTGGAGACCGTCATTCTACCATTAAACTATTCCCCTAAGATGTAAAGGGTTGTCTTTCAACCCTTTACTATGGCTAAATTGAATTAGTCTAAGATTTCAGTTACCTGACCAGAAGCTACTGTTCTACCACCTTCACGGATAGCGAAACGTAAGTTCAAGTTCAAAGCGATTTCTGAAAGCAATTCAACTTTAATTTCAAGGTTATCACCAGGCATTACCATTTCTACACCATCAGGAAGTGTAATAGAACCAGTAACGTCAGTTGTACGGAAGTAGAATTGTGGACGATAGTTGTTGTGGAATGGAGTGTGACGACCACCTTCTTCTTTCTTCAATACATAGATAGAAGCTTTGAATAATTTGTGAGGTTTAATTGAACCTGGTTTTGCAATAACCATACCACGACGGATTTCGTCTTTGTCAATACCACGAAGCAACAAACCAACGTTATCACCAGCTTCACCTTCGTCCAAAATCTTACGGAACATTTCAACACCAGTAACAGTAGATTTCAATTTTTCAGCACCCATACCAATGATGTCAACTGCATCACCTGTGTGAATGATACCTGTTTCAATTCTACCTGTTGCTACTGTACCACGACCTGTGATTGAGAATACGTCTTCTACTGGCATTAAGAAGTCTTTATCAACGTCACGTGCTGGAAGTGGAATCCATGTGTCAACTGCATCCATAAGTTCCATAACTTTGTCCATCCATTTTGGCTCGAGGTTCAATCCACCAAGTGCAGAACCTTGGATAACTGGGCTGTTATCACCATCAAAACCATAGAATGACAATAAGTCACGGATTTCCATTTCTACAAGTTCTAACAATTCAGGGTCGTCAACCATGTCAACTTTGTTCATGAAAACAACCATTCTTGGAACACCAACTTGTTTTGCTAAAAGAATGTGTTCTCTTGTTTGTGGCATAGGACCATCAGTAGCAGCTACAACCAAGATAGCACCGTCCATTTGTGCAGCACCAGTAACCATGTTTTTAATGTAGTCAGCGTGGCCCGGACAGTCAACGTGTGCATAGTGACGATTTGCAGTTTGATATTCAACGTGTGATGTATTAATAGTAATACCACGTTCTTTTTCTTCTGGAGCGTTATCGATTGAATCAAAGCTTCTTAGTTCTGATAAACCTTTCTCTGCTAATACAGTTGTGATAGCAGCAGTCAAGGTAGTTTTACCGTGGTCAATGTGACCAATTGTACCAACGTTTACGTGTGGTTTCGAACGATCAAATTTTTCTTTTGCCATTTTTTTATCAATTAAGGGTTTTTACTTTATTTCTTAATAATGTGAGCCGTTGATGAGATTTGAACTCATGACCTCTTCCTTACCAAGGAAGTGCTCTACCCCTGAGCTACAACGGCTTGTTGACTATACACGGTGTGCATAATTTCAGGACTGCAAAAATACATCTTTTTTTTAAACTGCAACTCCTTTTTTTCTTTTTTTTCTTTTTTTTTCTATTTCATTGATTATTAGTTCAATATTTTATCTTTGAAAGGTCTCTTGCTAAGCTATCCTCCCATTTTTGAACGAAAATACCAAACTCTTTCGCTATTTTAGTGTGGTCTAATAACGAAAATGATGGCCGTTTTACTTTTGCACCAAACTCCTCAGAACTGATCGGATATACTCTGCACTTGTGCCCCGATAAGCGAATAATCTCTTTCGCAAATTGATACCAACTAATTACTCCATCATTACTATAATGGTAAATCTTTGTCCCCAATATATTATCCTCACATAAAATAATCTTCATGATTACTTCTGCCAAATCTCTTGCGTTGGTAGGTGCTCCCCACTGATCATTTACTACGCGAATCTCTTCACGCTCTGAAGATAACTTGAGCATCGTCTTGACAAAGTTATTGCCATAAATAGAATATAACCATGCTATTCGAATAATTACGCCACGACAACCACTCTCAAGCATTCGCTCTTCCCCCGCTAATTTCGATGCACCATATACTGATACAGGATTTGGGGTGTCCTCTGGCTTGTAGGCCTCTTTTGATTCCCCATCAAATACGTAGTCTGTTGAGATGTGTACTAAAAATCCATTACGCCCATACATAATGCGTGCTAAATTATCTACTGCCTTTTCATTTACTTGATATGCTAATGCGGTTTCCGTTTCCGCTCTCTCAACTGCTGTGTAGGCCGATGCGTTTATGGCAATATCAATCTTGTACTCATTGATAAATGAATTAACAGCATCAAAATTTCGCAAATCTAAAGTGTCAATGTCTGTACAATAAAAACTAAATTTAGGATAATCAGAAACAAGGTCTTGTAATGTCCTGCCTAATTGTCCATTACATCCACAAATTAATACCCTTTTTTTCATCCCTATTCTATTTTCCTTCCAATACAAGAGTATCTTATTCCTTGACGCTTCATCTCTTCTGGATCGTAAATGTTACGACCATCAATAATTAATGGAGTACGCATCATCTTCTTAAGTTTTTCAAAGTTAATAATGCGGAATTCGCTCCACTCTGTTACTAGTAAAATAGCATCGGTACCCTCCATCGCAGAATAACTATCAGAGCAGTAGTTGACAACGTTACCTACTCTTCGCTGGCACTCTTCCATCGCAACTGGGTCATAAACGTTGATCTCACAACCTGCTGCCAGAAGTTTCTCTATCAAAACTAAGGATGGAGCTTCTCGCATATCATCTGTGTTCGGTTTGAACGATAAACCTAACAATGCTACCTTCCTGCCAGAAAGTGTATCTCCATAATGAGATTCTAATTTGTCAAAAAGAATATGTTTCTGTTTCTCATTTACACGTTCAACTGCTTTTAAAACTTCTAATGAATATCCATTTTTGTCAGCAGTTTTAATAAGAGCTTTTACATCTTTAGGAAAACAAGAACCGCCATATCCAGTTCCTGCATAGAGAAATTTATTACCAATTCTGCTATCACTGCCAATTCCTTTACGAACCATATTGACATTGGCTCCAACCTTTTCACATAGATTGGCAATGTCATTCATAAAACTAATACGAGTTGCTAACATCGCATTAGCTGTATATTTAATCATTTCGGCTGAAGCTATGTCCGTAAAAATAACAGGATGACCATTAAGTACAAATGGTTTGTAAATCTTCTCAAAAATAGCTCTCGCACGATCAGACTCCGTTCCAACTACAATCCTATCTGGACGCAAAAAGTCACTGATTGCATCCCCCTCCTTTAAAAATTCAGGATTAGAGGCGATGTCAAATTCAATATCAATATTGCGCTTATCCAACTCCTCCTGAATGGCCTGCTTCACTAGTTTTGCAGTACCAACAGGGACAGTACTCTTTGTAATAACCAATGTGTATTTGTTGATATGCTGACCAATTGTTCTTGCAACATCTAATACATACTGTAAATCTGCACTACCATCTTCATCGGGTGGTGTCCCTACCGCAGAAAATATAGCTTCCGCCTCATCTAATACGGTAGTTAAGTCTGTCGTAAAATGCAAACGGCCTTTTGAAATATTGCGCTCTAATAAGTCTTCTAAGCCGGGTTCATAAATAGGGGATTCCCCACGCTGTAATTGGGCAATTTTCTCTGCATTAATGTCAACACAAGTAACATCAAAGCCAACATCTGATAAACAAGCACCAGTAACAAGTCCGACATAACCAGTGCCTACTATTGCTATTTTCATCGTCTATTCTTTTGGCTGCAAAAGTACATTTTTTTTTAATAGCCGTTCATTATTATTTTTTTTGCCCTTTCGTTTATATATATACATTACATATTGCATTTTTCTTCAATTTTAATACACCGTTTTAGCATACTATTTTCTACTTTTTCTCTTTTAAAAGAAAAAGTGTTAGTATTTTTTACTTTAAAATATTGAACATTAATAGAATATGATCAATTCTATCTTGTAGAAAAAAAACAAAAAAAAAATGAAAAACTTCACGATGATAAAAAAAAAAGTAGTATTTTTGCACGATGATTTGGAGTGAAGTGTAGAAAACTTGATTCCAAGTTGTAACTATTTGAAAATTAGTAATAACGAGAATAGAAATCAAATTAAAAACAAACAAATAATTCAAAATCTTATGAAAAAACTAGTACTCTTTTGCTTTTTAAGCATTGTGTCAATGTTAAATTTAGCATTTGCACAAAATCATTTGGGTTTCTGGTTGGAAAATGCAGACCCAAATTCA
>JAEZOU010000061.1 GCA_023413895.1 Bacteroidota bacterium
GTTTTTCGTCACCAAGGGAATAAAAAACCGAAACTGATTCTGTATGAGGTAAGTCATGGTACGATGCAGGTAAGTAATGGATACGAGCGTTTTCAGTTTCTACCTTATCTCCACGATCTCTATCTTTGGGAATTGTGTTCTAAACAAGAGGGTTTTTCATTTGCCGATTGCGTTTTGCCAAGTTGGCGATTTTTAGGACAACAAAAGTTTGTAAAAGAGCTTCTTCGTACTTCTGATAAAGGTGCTTATGATACACCTTTATATAAGGGTTTTAGAGGAAATAATAAGAAATGGGACGGCAGCGGACTCCGTCAGCAGAAAACTATCTCTTATGGGAAAGATACTGCTATTATCTGCCAATTTCGAGATTTTCTTGCAGAATGTCGTCGCGATTCAATTCAAGTGGTGCTCGTTACTTCTCCTTTTTATATTGGAGGAACTCAGAAGATGAAAGATTCTTCAGGTATGCACAATATGTTTGCCGATTTAGCTGCAGATTTCGATATTCCATATTTGGATTACACTTATGATAATTTGAGTTATGATACAACCTATTTCTACAATACAATGCACCTGAATACGATAGGAGCAAATCTCTTTTCTAAAAAGTTGGCTCAAGATCTCGATTCTTTAGGCTATGCCGGAATATTGAGTGAATAGCGAATATAATATTAGATTTTGTTTTTTTTGATGGAAATCTGGAAGATGAAATAATTGTCACTTGATTTTGTGGTTTGAAAATTATATTTTTGCAAGGAAAAGATTTAAAATAATTATTGTGTCAATGTGTATTGCGTAGTAAGTTAAAAATGAATTAAATGTTTTAGATAGTTGAGTATGGATAGATATGATTTAGTGGAAAATGGTATTTGTGATGTGTTGTCTGATAGTCAAATTCCAATGTTTGCATATAAGCCACAAACATCAGAGAATGATTTGAAAATGCTCTCTTTATTTTCTGGGTGCGGTGGAATGGATATTGGTTTTGAAGGAGGATTTATTTGTCATAAAAAATCAATTGATCCTAAAAAAAATTGGATTGACAACGTTATAAATAATGATTGGGTTCAATTGAAAAAAACTAAATTTGTAACAGTCTTTGCAAATGATATTTTAAGTGAAGCACGAATAGCATGGCTTAATTATATGCAAAAAAGAGGCTATGATGATGATATTTATCATTTTCAAAGTATTGTTGATTTAGTTAAATTACATAAGCAGGGTGTGAATATATTTCCTGAAAATGTTGATATTGTAACAGGTGGGTTTCCTTGTCAAGATTTTAGTGTAGCTGGAAAACGAAAGGGTTTCGATTCTACAAAAAATCACGAAGGAAAACTACGTTCAAATACCGAACCAACAGAAGAAACTCGTGGTAAATTATATTTTTGGATGAAACAAGTGATTGACATTGTTAAACCAAAAATATTTATAGCTGAAAACGTGAAAGGTTTGGTTAATTTAGGAGAAGTAAAGGAAATTATACAAAAAGACTTTTCTTCGGCAGATGACAATGGGTACATCGTTTTAGACCCTAAAGTATTGCATGCCGCAGATTATGGCGTTCCAGAATCAAGAGAGAGGGTTATTTTTATCGGTATTCGCAAAAGTGAATTAAAAGAAGAAGCATATAAAGCTTTAATGGAAAAAGAAGTTCCTAGCGAATATAATCCATACCCAAATCCTACTCACGATTTTTCTTCTAAAGATAGTGAGTTAATGCCTACAGTCGTTTGTCGTGATATATTTAATGGGCTAAAAGAACCTGAAGAATCTAAAGATTTATCCCAAGCTAATCTTTCTAAAGCTAAATACATGGGAACTCATTGTCAAGGGCAGAAAGAGATATGTTTAGATAAAATAGGTCCAACCATTCGTTCTGAGCATCATGGAAATATTGAATTTCGCAGACTATCTAAAGAGCATGGCGGTATGATAACTGAAGAATTAGATTTAGGAATGAGCGAACGTAGATTAACTCCGAGAGAATGCGCATTAATTCAAACATTTCCACCTGATTATACTTTTGTTAGATATAAAGATTATTCACGCAAAGGTTTTGCTTTGAGTGCCTCGGGAGCATACAAAGTTATTGGGAATGCAGTACCGCCTGTATTGGCTTATAATATAGCCATGCGATTACAAGAATTATGGTCATTATACTTTAAATCAATTTGATATGGATGAAAATATAATATCAATAAGAAATCAAAATAAACTGATAGCAGATAATGCATTTTTTGATTTCATGAAGTTAACAGAGAAGCATTTGAATGAATTATCCAAAAATGATCCATTGACATTTGCTAATCTAACAAGCTCTGAATTAGAGCAAGTGTCAGTGTCTGCAATGAAAGAAATTGCACCACAAACACCTTTTCGAAGCGATGAAATACAATTAGTATCAGCACAAACTTTTCCTGATATTATAGCAGAAAAATATTATGGTGTTGAGGTAAAATCCACTAGACAAAATCATTGGACATCAACAGGTAGTAGCATTGTCGAATCAACACGAAATCAATATGTTGACAACATCTATATGCTTTTTGGAAAATTAGGTGGAACTCCTCCCGAATTTAAGTGCAAGCCATATCAAGACTGTCTTTACGATATAGCTGTTACTCATTCACCTCGTTATTTAATAAATATGGAATTAGAGAAAAACGAAACGATTTTCTCTAAAATGGGAACGACTTATGATGATCTAAGAACTTCGCCAGATTCAATAGAGCAAGTTCGTAATTACTATAGAAATAAAGCATTGAGGGAAAATAAAAAAGAAATGCCTTGGTGGTTATCGGGTAGCGCAGCTGAAAGCGCATTCAATGTACGACATTTTTCATCATTAACACAAAGTGAAAAACACCAAGTTGTTGCTGAAATGTTCTTATTATTCCCATCAATAATAGGGAATACAAGTTCTGATAAATTTATAAATGTTTCTCTTTGGCTATGTACTTATCACTATATATTAGCAAGCAATTTGCGTGATTATTTCTCGGCAGGAGGTAAAATGAAATATGTTAATGGAGTCAAACTAAAAAATCCCGTGCCTGCAATTATAGGTAGAGTTGTTAATACCTCTGCGACAATAAAAAAACTACTTAATGATACTTTCGATGAAATATTATCCTTAGTTAAAGAATTTAATCCTACTTTATTGGACAATGGATCGAAAATAGAAGAAATTTATAATACTTGGATAGATGTAGTTGAAAAAGAGTGTAATTCTCTTGTTAAAACAGAAGAATTACCTGTAAGACAATGGATTGAAAATAATTATACATTAAGTGTAAAGCATAGTGTTTAAATATGAATCGAAGAAAAAAACAGAACCTTTTTGCAGCCATTTGCGGAATTTTGCTGTGCGTATCATGTTCAGCACCAACCCCCGAACCTTACGGAGCCGTACCCACGGAGGCACAATTGTCTTGGCAACGTATGGAGATAAATATGTTTTGCCATTTTGGTCCTAATACCTTTACTGGAATGGAGTGGGGAAGTGGAACCGAATCTGCCGAGGTTTTTAATCCATCAAGTTTGGATTGCCGCCAATGGGTAGAGGTAGCAGAACAGGCAGGTATGAAAGGTATTATCATTACTGCAAAACATCACGATGGTTTCTGTTTGTGGCCGTCGAAATATAGTACACATACAGTAGCGCAAACTACGTGGCGCGGAGGTAAGGGCAATCCGCTACGAGAGTTTGTGGAAGCCTGCCTTGGCCGAGTTGCTGCAGGTGTTTATATCTCACCTTGGGACCGGAACCATCCTACTTATGGAACACCACAATACAATGAGGTTTTTGTTAATACTTTGAAAGAGGTGCATCAAAATTATGGACCTTTTTTCGAACAATGGTTTGATGGGGCTTGTGGTGAAGGTCCGAATGGGCGTAAGCAGGAGTATGATTGGCCTTTGTTTAATAATACTGTCGCACAATTGAATCCTAATGTTGTGATTTTTAGCGATGTAGGGCCAGGTTGCCGCTGGGTAGGAAATGAACGCGGGTATGCTGACGAAACGAATTGGAGTCCAATTACTATTGCTAATGGCGCTCGGAGTACTGATAAAGCTCCTTGCGGAATGCAGAATGGCGCAGAATGGATTCCTGCAGAGGTTGATGTGAGTATTCGCCCAGGTTGGTTCTGGCATGCTAATGAACATCCGAAATCGGTTGAGGAACTGATGGAAATCTACTTTAACTCCGTAGGCCGCAATGGCTTACTGTTGCTTAATGTTCCTCCCGATGCTCGTGGGTTGATTCCTGCGGAAGACTCCTTGCGCCTTGTTGAGTTTCGTGCCGAGCGTGACAGAATCTTCGCTCACGACCTCGCACAATACGCAAAGGTACGTGCAGATCATTTGCGCGGAAAACGCTATAGTGCGCAACAACTTTTAGATACCGCCTACCATACCTATTGGGCCTCTAATGGAGATGGAACCGATACCATATATCTCGATTTTGAACAATCTGTAAAGTTCGATTTGCTAATGCTACAAGAGTATATTCCATTAGGACAACGTGTTGCCCATTTTAAAGTGGAAGTTCACGATTTGGTAAATGAAGATCCCCAAAGTTGTTGGATTCCCTGGTGTGAGGGTACAACTATCGGTTATAAACGCCTGCTTCGAGGTAAACTTATTGAAACTGAACATCTGCGAATTATCATCGATTCGGCATTGGCAGCGCCAATATTAAATCGGGTGGCGTTGTACAATACTACCCGTTAGAAGTTCTAAAAGAAAAATTCTGATGATTGGGGTGAAGAATGGTACTTCTCCAGCATAGCAATATGTGATAGAAAATCACTATCTGTAAATCTAATGGCATTTTGGGGGCAGATATGGCGACACGCTTGGCATTTTATGCAGATGCCGTCGAAATTTGGTTTTCCATCCTGTTCTTGAATTGTATCCATTGGACAAATGGTGAAACAACTTCCGCAACCATCACAGCGGGATAGATCGCACTGAGGTTTCGCCTTCAAAAAATTTGCCGGTGTTTTATCCTCTCGCAATGGTGTATAATATTCTGCAGGATTCTCCTCACCAGGAATAGAGAATGGAAGGTTATCGCTTCTCTTGAGTTTCTCTAAAATCTGAAGGCCAAAAGCTGTAATTTGTTGAAGGTCTTGCGTATTAGGACGGTCTGTAGCAACCAATTCAGAGAAAACGTGACGTGTTACCACTGCGGCAGCACCGAGTAATTTGCCACCGCTATCTCTCATCAGTGCAGCTAACTCTGCTAACGCATTGTCAAAATTGCGATTGCCAAAGGTGACGAGCGCAATGCAGGGTAAATCCTTGATGTTTATTGCAGAGCGGACAAAGTCAAGAGTTTTGTTGGGTATTCGTCCTGCGTAGGTGGGCGTAGCCCAAATTATAAGTTCGTTGTCGGAAAATGTGGGCAACTGCCGACGTTCCGAGGGTAGTGTGTAAGAGTGATACTTTATCGGTACTTGCAGTGCTTCCCCGAGTTGTTCTGCAACGATTTGTGCCACGCGAAGTGTTCCTCCTGTAGGACTGAAGTAGCAGACCGTTATCTGGCTAATGGGAAATGCTAAAATATAACTCAAGGGAGCAGAAGCGTTGAAATAGCAAATCTCCTCTTTCGGTTTAACAGGATGAACGGGAATGTAACTCATTTTTGTTGTTTTAGGTTGCAAAGATATATCTTTTTTTGACTTCTGCAAACTTCCTTTTCTTTTTTTCGGTGGCGTGTGCGCATTGGGGTTGCGTTAGGGATGGAAGCGGTTATGAGCACCGGTTTTAGAACTGGAAACTTTAATTTTTGAAACTTGGAGATTGGATTTAGTAGAAATTGTAGTGAGAGAAATAGGTGCGAAATTTGAGCGGACAGCCCGACGGCGAGAGTGCGGCAAAAAATGTGTGCGCAAAAAAATAGCGTTTAACTTGGAATATAGGAACGCAACCAGGATACTGTCCCAAAAAGTGTGTAAAAATTGTTTGTGCAAAGATATATTTTTTTTTGACATTTGCGAGTAATTTTATAATTTTTTACGTTTTGAAGTGTGTTTTCACTTCGGCTAGCCTCCGTTTCATCACACTTCAAAG
>JAEZOU010000075.1 GCA_023413895.1 Bacteroidota bacterium
CATTCTCCAGCCTTCTGGCAGATTTTCTTTATCAATGCCTTCTACAAACATCTTGCGGTAGAGGGTTTGGGCTGTTTCTTCCAACTTGGAAATCATCTGCTCATTTAGGCAAATGCGCTTACTTAAAGTCTCATACTCTGCAACAATCTCACGCTGTCGCTCAATAGATGGGATAGGAAGTTTCATATCAAGCAATGCATCTTTATCCATTCCTCCTCGAACGTCTGCATCAGTATAAAACCAAGCATTTCTATCAAACTCTTTACGAGAAAACCACATCATCAAATATTCAGGAAATAGGATGTCGGGATTAGATACTTCGAATACAAAATAGGCAGGAGAAACAATAATAGGGTCGTCACTCCCCAGAATTGCCATTGGAATCTTTTCATCTCTCCCGACATGCATTAAATTACAAGCAAACTGTCTTTTCGATACAAACTTGTAATTAGAGAGATCCGTGCCAATAACATTCGCCACCGATGGCATAAAATGTTTGTCAATATTAATACCCATTGGTTTCGTAATCTTTAAATCTCTGTTACGAACATTCACTTCACGGATATAATCGCCTAATCGTTTATACTCATTCATCTGTCAATCCTCCCTATCCTTTAATTGCGCTTCAATCTCTTCAATCGTAGGAAGCGAAGATTTGTAGTCGGCAGTGAGTTGGTCGTATATCTTAACTGAAGATACTCCTATAGGACTATCAACATTTCTTAATGTATATTCTGCTACAACATCATTTTTATCTTTGCATATAAGCAATCCAATTGTAGGGTTGTCTTTGTCTGTTCGCATCTGATTGTCAACGGCAGAAACATAGAAGTTTAGTTGCCCGATGTGTTCTGGCTTGAATTTTACGGTTTTTAATTCCACTACGACATAACAATGTAGGCGTACATTATAAAATAGTTGGTCTATGTAAAAATCTTCTCCGCCAACATTTAAATGTACCTGATGACCATAATATGTGAAGCCTTTGCCTAATTCCAACAAATATTGAGAGATATGAGCGTCTAAATGTGCTTCTATTTCTTTTTCTTCCATATTTTGCCGTATCCCCATTATGTCGATAATATATGGGTCTTTCGTAATTTGTTGTGCTAAGTCACTTTGAGGAGATGGTAATCTTTTAGTGAAATTGCTGATGGCTTTACCTTGACGTTTATACAAGTTACTGTCAATTTGCCAATCGAGAACAGTTCTGCTCCAATTGTTCTCCACTGTTTGTTGAACATAGAATAATGCTGTCTCAATATCTTTGCAACGTTGCATTATCAATATATGATGTCCCCACGGAGTGGAAAAGAAGTCTTCTTGTAATTGCGAAACAACTTGTTTCGTAATTGTAAGTTCTTGATTATAAAAATTATACCATTTGCAAATTAATTGTAAATTTCTAACAGAGAATCCGCCCATTTCAGGGAACTCAGCAGATAAATCTTGACTAAGTTGTTTTAAGAATCCATCGCCCCATTGAGAATTTTTCTGTCTTTCTACAATGTCGTTACCCAATTCCCAATATAGTCTGAGCAACTCGGTATTTACCTTTACGGCTGCTTTGATTTGACTGTGACGAATACGTTGCTTCAATTCGCCAATCCAACTTTTATATTCTGATGATATAATTGCCATAATGCTATCTTTTATAGTGAATACCCTAATTTCTCAAACAAATCTTTCAACTCTTTTTTGCTTTTTTCTTCTTGTTTCAAAAGTTCTCCAAGTTCGGATTGTAACTCTCTCATCTTAGTGTCAAAATCTATTTGTTCATCACGGTTCTTAAACTCGATATATTTGCTTGGCACAAGGCTCCAACCCTTGCGCTCAATTTCATCGAGCGATGCCGAATAGCAATATTCAGGGATATTCTGATATGTGGTTTCGTAGCCTTCACGCTGCCAATTATGGATATTACGAGCGATGTCGGCAATCTGCTCTGCCGAGAACTGAATATACTTCTTCTCGAAAGGTTCTCCCCACTGGCGCAAATCGACAAAGAGCACTTCGTTCTCGCGATAACGATACTTGACCATCTTGCCATTCTGCTCAACAGTACGAGCCTTACGATTGCCTGCCAATATCCAAAGTGTAACGCTGATATCGGTAGAGTAGAACATATTGCGAGGCAGGATAATAATAGCCTCTACAAGGTGGTTTTGCAGCAACTGGCGGCGGACATTGAGTTCGATACCATCGCCACTCAATGCACCATTAGCCAACAAGAAACCAGCGGTGCCATTGGCTGATAGTTTAGACACGATGTTTAGAATCCAACCATAGTTGGCGTTGCTTGTAGGAGGCACATCGTATCCATGCCAACGAGGGTCATCTTTTAACTCATTATCGGCACGCCACGATTTCTGATTAAATGGCGGATTAGCCATAATGAAGTCGGCTTTTAAATCTTTGTGCTGGTCGTTGTGGAATGTGTCGGCAGCCAACTCGCCTAGATTACTTGCAATACCGCGAATAGCGAGGTTCATCTTTGCAAGCTTATAAGTCGTATTTGTGTACTCCTGACCATAGACAGAGATATCGCGTTTATTACCGTGATGAGCTTCGATAAACTTCATACTCTGCACGAACATACCGCCCGAACCACAACAAGGATCATAGATTTTACCACGATAAGGTTCGATGATTTCGGCTATAAGATTTACAATGCTCTTTGGGGTATAATATTCACCTTTACCCTTGCCCTCGGCAATAGCGAACTTCGCTAGGAAGTACTCATATACGCGACCGATAAGGTCGTTCTCAGGATCTTTGAGAGTGTCGATTTTATTTATTTCGTCAAGCAGTGCGGCAAGTTTGGCGCGGTCAAGACCCAATCCTGAATAGTAGTTGCTAGGGAGTGCGCCTTTGAGAGTAGGGTTGCTGTCTTCGATAGCAGACAATGCTTTGTCGATTTTTATGGCAATATCATTTTGTTTGGCGTTCTCCATAATGAAACTCCAGCGGCTTTGTTCTTCTATGTAGAACACATTCTTGGCGTTGTAGAACACAGCCTGGTCTATGAACGCTGCTTTGCCGTCAGCGATGAGTTCGTTGCGACGTTCTTCAAAACGGTCGTTTGCATATTTCAGGAATATAAGACTAAGTACAACGTGTTTATATTCAGAAGGTTCAACAGAACCACGTAGCTTATTTGCTGATTCCCATAAGGTCTCTTCTATGCTCTTTATTTTGGGTAGTTTCTTTGCCATAAAATTACTGCTCTTTACTATCTCAAACTGGATTAGGGACTTTACTTTAGTGATTCAGATATTGAAAAATATACAATACAGAAGATCATACCAAGTTTGTCAGTTTCCTTCGTTTAAGATTTTTTTGTATTTTGGTGTATCACTATCATCAAATCATTTGCAAAAATATAAAATATTTTAACGCAAAAGATACTGTCCCAAAAAGTGTGTAAAGATTGTTTGGGCAAAGATATATTTTTTCAGGTAAATGGATAGCAAAAAAAAACCGCCCTCGTTTGAGGGCGGTTATGGTATTGGGCGACGACCTACTCTTCCACCTGTTAGGGC
>JAEZOU010000002.1 GCA_023413895.1 Bacteroidota bacterium
TATTCTCAATCAAATCGCAACGGTCAAGACTTGAATACTTTGCCACCTTGATTGAGTTGCCATTCTCGTCAGCAAGCAGATATGCCACATAGTTGTACTTGCCATCATCCGTAAGTAACTCCAGTGTTCGCTTGAAATTATCATTAAGTCTTTTACCTCGCTCATCGTAGTAGATACGCAACTGCTCAAAACTCAAATCCTGACGATTGGACACAATGCGCCCGATAGAGTTGCGGGTACGCATAGCAAATAAACGGTCAATTTGCTCCTGCGGCATAGGCTCTGCAGATGTTCCCACACGCATATACGCACCTCGTGGAGTCATACCATACTTTGTTTTGAAATATGGCTTCTCAATTCCACTCGCTACTGTAACTTTGATAATACTACATCCATCCTTTTGCTCCTCGGCAATATCAAATAAGCCCATAGCAGAAGGTGAAATGTTGTGCTTGATGCGGTCTTTCAACCTCAACATACAATCATCCACATCACTAACGCCCACAGTTGAACCATCTTTATCAATTCCAATATAGATGTACCCACCCTCCTTGTAGTTAAGGAACGCCACAACCTCCTTCTCAATATCAAGTTCCGAGGTCAATTCTCTTTTGTATTCTATGCGGTTGGTTTCTGACATGCTTACTTATTTTATTTTTATGCATTCTGTGTATAAAATCTTTTTATTCAGACCTTAATTATCTGCTAATGGCTTTATTAGTTTTTCTTTAATATGAATCAAATTGTATGTTAAACCTTCTGTCGTAGATAAGAATGATTCTTCTTTATTTTCAAATGATGCGAAAACCAAAATTTGCTCCGATGTAAACTCTGACAATTTACGCATAAAAGTTCTAAAGCCATCTTCAGACATATCTTGTTGCTTAGGTTCATCAAACATTAGCAAATAAGGGTGGTTACCATTGTCTTTTAAAGAGGTCTGCATCAAGGCAATATAATAGGCCCATAGACACCGTATAAAGTCACTCGCAGAAGAATCGAATCGGATATTATACTTTTCACCTGTTTCTAATTGAGTTAATGGCAAATAATCATCTGTTGAGATTTTAATTGTAGATATAGGTTTACTTTCATATTCAAAATCCGTAAGAGCGGCTTTAAAGAAACTCTCTAAATCTTTTATTTTATTTATATCATTTATCGAATAAGAATTCGCTGCTACACTCTTTTTTTGATGCACGAGTTTTGTATATTCTTTTGATAAATCACGTAGTTTGTCTTTTAATTCATAGAACTCACTAATTTTCCTATCAAAGAGTTCAATCTTTTTCTTTAAGTTTAGCCTATATTCAATTTCGGAAATCGAAGGCAATCTATTGTCTTCGGTCAAATCTTTTTTTATTGATCTAATTTGTGAACGAAGATTTGCTAAATCCAATCGTGTTGAATCTAGATTTTTACGAAGACTGCTACATTTCAAGACTTGTCCTTCAATATATTTTTCAATCATCTTTTTCTTAGATTCCAAGTATTGTATATTCTCATTGATGCCCATAGGAATTTCCTGTATGCTATTAGGCAAAAGAGAATCTTCTATATGCTGATGGCATGTAGGACATATTAAAAATGAGACCTCAGATTGAATCTCTCCTCCTAAGTCTATAATTTTTAAGGCATTTCTATTTTTCTTTAAGTCAGAATTAACATCTTGAAGTTGTTCTCTATATTCTTCTAACTGTTGCTCACATAATAATAAATCGGAATTCATCATATCATATGATATAGATTTCTGAGCTAAACTATTTTGTAAAGCACTTAATTGGTTTTCGTATAACTCTGCACTATCACCAATCGACTTAACTTCAATAGTGTTTAGTTTTGCATACTCCTTTTTGAATGTAAACAATTCTGTTTGAATATCAATTGTCCCAGTTTCAGTATCTTTCAAAAGAAGTACTTCATTGATATCTAATATTGATGGAGTTTCGTTTAAACCTTGCAAATTATAACGAGTATCTCTTGCAATGTTAGATATATGAATAAATATCGTTTTCCAATCCTCTTTAATTTGTTCTTCTCTGTAATTTAATTCTGTTTTTTTTCTTTGATTTTCAAACACATCCATATTGAGGATATATTCTATAATTCGGCTTGTCGCTTGCTTAATTCCATAATAAGGCATAGTTGCAAAGAAATCCGACCATCCAGATTTTTGTTCAATCATAAATGTTGGTGCAATCTGTTGAATATACAGATGGGATGATTGGCCTTGATTGTTTATAACTTCGGGCATACTCCATCCTAAAAACTTAGATAGAAATGCATGAAAGCCATATACATCATCAACAGCACCGCCTTTATCATGTATAAACATTGATTGTTTTTTAAGATTCTTATTTTCTCCAGTTAGTAACTTCCCATAATATACGGTTACCAATTTGGGACTATCAGTAGGACTAATAATAGACCTCCTTACGGTAATGGCTTCATTATTTTCTATTTCTAAATAAACTTCAGATTGAAGTATCTTGTGAAAATCAGAGTCTGGAAATTCTACTTGGTCCTTCAATACAGATTGCATTGTTTTTTCATTCTTTCCTCCCAATAACTCTTCTAATCCCAAAGCATACAAGATTGCTTGAAATAAACTGGATTTACCAGAACTATTATTACCTCGAATAATATTTAATCCTTTTTGAAAACTTTGCTCAAAACCATAAAGACCATCTGGCGTCACAATTTTAATTTTTATTGCATTTAGTTTTATCATAAACCTAATTCCTTAATTGTTATTTTTTCAACTATGGTATCTGATATTTGCGCTCTTCCGATTGATTGTAAAAATACCTTTTCTTTGCACAATAATTCTTTATCTGATTCTAATTTAGTAGCAAAGTCTAATCCTTTACGAGATAATTTGTATTTATTATTGGTGGTTTTTTCAAAAATACCATCAGCAACGGCTAAAATTAAAGCTCTGTTTACCACGGGATCAATTGACCAATGAGGAGGCATTGTTTTAAATCTATTTGCTATAAATTGTCTTATAATAGTCATATTCTTTTCAGAATAAAGACACCACGAAAACAAGTGCAATTTGAGTAGACTTGAAGTATTGGCTCGGCAACAATACTTTAGAATTAGTACAATGAGTGCAATTTGATACATTGGTCTATATTCTGCAGGTAATGGTATCGGTTTTTTCTTAAATATAATCTTATTATCCATATCATTCAAAGTTAATCGGGCATCTTAAAATCCAATCTGCGATAACACCTTTTGTTAGCTTTTCTAGAGTTAAGTCATCATAGCAAGAGAAATTATCTTTCAATTTATTCTTTAACTCATTTCGAATTCTCTCGTATAGTTGATTGTTATTATCTGTATGAGTTATACATAATTCTTCCACAGTACTTTCATAGTCACTGATAATACGAATGAATTTTTCATAATCTGTAGGATTTAGTTCCTTCCATTTATTAAGAATCTGCTGTTGGTGTAAAAAATCGCCTACCGTCTGTTCTGTTAATTTATTAACTTTATCCTCCTTATTTTTAGTTTGAGGATGCAAACGTTTTCCATGTTTCTCAATAGCATGTTCTATTAAATCAATATTCGATTTGTTCCAATCAACATTGCTGTTTTGTTCTACATTTATTTCTATTTTTTGTCCATTCGCATTTAGTGCTATTGGTATTTGGGCTGTAAAATAGTCCTCATCATATATCAATATATCAAAATCTCCTGATAATATCTCTAAGTTTTTTGCTTTATATTCAGCAACTTTATTTTGACAGTGTCTAATCAACTCTTTGTTTCTGTATAATGGTGTAAGGAATATCCATTGTACGATACGTATATCTTTTAAATAATCTTTGAGTTCTTTTATATTTACCTCAAGTTTATTTAAGTCTTTTGTTATCTTATCTCTTTGTTTCTCATATAAGGTTCTAGGTTCATAGTCTTCATCAGAGCAATAACATTGAAATGCTTTCCCGGTACGGGTAAAACCTTCAATACCCATATCACCCTGCCAAGCTGGCAATTCTTGATAACCTTCACTTTCAAATTTTAATTTGAGACATACTTGACATAGTTCCTCCCATGTATTACCATCATATGCTCCAAACTTAGCCTTAATCATATCAATGTTTTTTATATTGTCAAATAAATGTACAGATTGCATTCCCAGATTTTGCTTCTATAACGCTATTGAAAAAGTTGGCATCTTTACTTTTGTCAGATTTTTCATAGCATTTATCATAGAAGGATTTAATGGTTGTATTATCTGATTGCATAGTTCCAACCTCGCCATTCTTGATTACTCTATAATTAATCATTCCTTTGGATAAGAGAGGTGTCTTTCCTGGCTGTTTGATAATTCTAAAGTTATCACATAGAATTAATTCAAATTTGTAGATATCAATTGAGGGTGCTTTGCATTTTAATTCAAAACATAATTTATCTCCCCTATTCAAGAATGGCACACTATCTATATCTTTAAATACCATCAATGTCTGCAAGCATAGTTCAACTTCATATCTGTATTTAACCACATCATAGCTATCGTGGCTAGCAGGGTTTAATATAAATTTACGAAAACTATCTAGCTCTTCAAAAACAGAAATATCCGTCATTCCACTTTCCTCTGCATATCTCTTGCTGTTATGGATTAACCCATTTAGATCTAATCTGCTATAATCAGGAGATAACTGCCATTTATTAGGTAGAAAGTTTTTACATAATAATTCTGCTTCTTTTCTTAAAAAGTTACCTGCAATCTCATATTCATGCTGTTTAATATAATGTTCGGCTTGCCCAAGGTAATCCTCGCTATTTCTAATATATGGAGTCTTTTCATCATCCATATATATTTCTTTATACACCCACGCATCTTGATTCTTTTTTGTCTTATGCTTAAAATACTCAAAGAACATTTTGTCGTAGGTAAACATATATATCTTATACTTGTCAGATATTTTTAACAAAAAATCAACAACTTTTGAACGATTACTCATATCTAGACTTATTAACATATCGTCAAGAGCTAAGAATCTACCATCTAAAGGTTTATCTAAATTCAATAATGCAAATCGGACAGACAATGCAATTGCTGTTAATTTAGCTTCATTAAAGAAAGATTGTGGTTTGTATATGGGCTGACTGTCTGAAACAACATCAATTCCAATTCTAGGATACCGTAAAGAGTACTGTGAGCCATGAAACTTATCAAACGCAAGATAATACTCTTCGTGCAAAGGATTGTTTGTTTCGTCATCATCAGCAAAATATCGAAGAGTAATAACTAATTCTGAGTCACCTTCGTTCTTGAAATATTGATTATATGTATCAGTCGCTTTTTTGTTTATCTCTCCAATAACATCATTAAATAAACGGCCATTGAAACTTTGTATGCGTTTTTTTAGATTGTCAATCTCTGCTTTTCCTTTAGGTCTTTCTGCAATTATTTCATAATAAATATCAGCAAGGCTTTTTTCTTCGTCGCTTTTTGCACAAAAAGGAAGTATATCTTTGACAAATACATTCCACAAATCAATATTTTCTGAATTCCTTGCAGAGTGAAACCGAGAAATGTATGAATGATTGATAAAAACTGCAGTTGTGTTTAGTCTCCTTATTTCTCTATAATTCTCTCCGCTTGCTGATTGCAATCCACCTCTGTCCAATTTCCACACATTTCCATTGTCAAGAGTTATCTTAATGTATGGTTGAAATAAGTTTTTTTTGACATCTTCAGAACGATATATATTTACCAAATTCTCATCACTTACGAAACTGCCTTCTCCCGTTGAACTATCTTCAATTGTTTTGAAATATTTGGTGCCTTTATCATCTTTATATACACTTTGTAATAAGGCATGCAAAGCATAGTAGATGGAAGACTTTCCACTTCCATTTTCACCATACATTAAAAGGTTGTGCTCTCCTAATTCCAATGAGAAGAGTTTTGGAAAAGCCTTAAATCCTTCTATTTCTATTTTTGATATTGTTGCCATAGGACTATGATAATGAAATGGTTCTTAAAACTTCTGATTTTGAAAATGATAAAGACTTAATAGATCCAATTATGCCTGATTTGTCAATTGCAGAATACAACTGCCACACTGACTCTAAATCAATAGGATGACCTTCTGTTTGAGTTAATAATTTACGCACAAATGAGAAGTCTAAACTCGACATCTCATTTGGGAAATATATCTCGTACACACATCCATCAATAATGTGGCTAAACTCATTTGCAAGATAATCATTAGTCACCAAATTGCTGGCACGCTGTTTACTGCTTTTCAACAATATGATAATTTCAACCAATTTCGCTATCAATTCTTGCGTTTCTCTATCTGGAACCGCAATAGGTATCTGCATCAACGGTTCTTTGTCTAACTGATAGTTTGCTCCTTGCATTTTGCCTTTGTTTTTCAACCAAAATTCAATTAACTTGGAGTTCAGAAGGCCTATTAGATATTTCATGTTGACCCGATTGGTCTTTATGATATTAATCGCCATCATCACATATGCTTCTTTTTTTGTGTATGTAAAAATCGGTGTTGCAGATTTGCGTGGAACTAAAATTTTTTCTCCTGATTTAAAATAGGATTCACTTCTTGGCCAATGCAAATGATAATACTCCAATCTTCCATTTTGATTCTCTCGCCGCTGTTCCATCACGGACCTATACTTACTTAAATGATTTAATAATGTTGGGGCATCGTGATTGTAATTCTGTTTTGTGATATAAATAATCTTCTTTGTAGTAGTGTCGTCAAAATAATACTTATGGCAATTGGTTGGTTCATAGAGATTTTTCAAGTATTTAGATTCTATTTCATTCAAACCGACAAACTTCCCTTCGTCAACAACAAAAACCCCATCTCCAACTTTAATGTCGTTTAAAAGAATCTCGTCACTTGGTATAGTTTTGATATTGCGACTATTGATAACGTCTGGATTAGGAACAATACCTTGAGCGATTTCTTCATCAAATAAATGTATTGTTCCATTTACCATTTCCATCAGACCAAGAATATCAGCACTTCTACTAAAGGTAATATTCTTATCAATAAAGTTAGCACGTCGGATGGTCGGAGAAAAGTATTCAGCTTCTTTGGCTGTTTTTGTAAGGATTGCTGCAGCATCTTTTTCCGTCGCCCTATATGCTTTCAATCTCCGGTAATCAAAAGAATAATCGTCAGTAATACTGTCTTTTTGGAATAACATAATCATGGTTTGAATACTTGCACTTTCAAACATCATCACAGCCCCAAAATCAACAATATTACATATGCGTGTTTCTTTTATCACTTTGTTACGCAATTTGCTTGCTCCAAAACTTGTTACCCAGTTATTTGTCGCAATGAAGCACAAGATACCATTCTCATTTAGCAAATCCATTCCATTACATGCAAATAGATACCATATATCCATTTTGCCCTTGTAATAAGGAGAATCTTTATACGGTTCAAAGAACGTTTTAGACATGCGACCTTCCTTTATATATGGTGGATTGGCTATCACTATGTCAAAACCCACAAAATTACCATCACTGTCAAGCAACTGAGGATACTCAAAACGCCATTCAAAAGAATTCTCATACATTTTATTGTTTAGAATCTCTGATTCTTTCTCTTTAAGTTTGCGTAGTGCAGCCTTGGCGTTAGCGTATCCGACTGGGTCTTCATCAGCTTTTCGTTTACCAAATAGCGTAACAGTTTCATAATCGATAACCTTACCTTCTGCTTGTTGGCGTTTCTTTATATCGCCTATTGCCAATGTTGTCTTGAAACAATTCTTAATCTCGTTAATTCTATTCCTTAAACCATCTTTATTCGAATGTTCTTCGGTATAATCCATCACAAGATTTCTATAGCTATCTAATGTGAATTTCTTCCATTCTTTGTTCTCTTTGTGGGCTTTCTCTTTCTCGACCTTGTTGTACTCCACAAAAACATTCTCAATAGGAGCATCTATAGGGTAGCGACTCAATAGTGAGTTACCGCAAGTGATTTTATAATCCAAATTAGGAAGTGGCTGTGGCTCTTCTGCGTCAACAACCAATGCCAACCAGAAACGCAAACGAGCAATATCAACAGCACCTTGCTCTATATCAACGCCGAAAATATTATTTTGGATAATGTCACGTTTGGTTTGGGTGGAATCGAAGTTGCCATGTGGCTCTGCATGTGAATGCAAGTGATGTATAGCGTGATACAACACATAAAGAATACCCATAGGGAATGCACCTGAACCAATAGCAGGGTCGCACACCTTAACCTCTTTTAGTAACTGTGTGAAACGTGTAGCCACACTCTTTGTTTGGAGTACAGGATTTACTACACCGTCATTTATAAGTTGCCCAATAGGCTCAGCATATTGCTCTGATGGCTCATGTGTCTTTAGGTATTGAATCACACTCTGTCGGCACATATACTGAACAATCTCCTTAGGAGTATAAAAGGCACCTTTGTCCTTGTTGTCCTCCAAAAGATTCTCGAAAATATGTCCCAACATTTCAGGATCAATACCAACCTCGCTATCATCAGGGTCGTTCTCGTCAATGGTGAAGTTGTATTGAGAGAAGAAATCCATCAAATCATTAAAGTGGGTATATGAGAAATCAATAGGCTGTTTATCCACATCGTCTGCCTCGAATAAACCGCCATTAAGATACGGGATGCCACTAAAATCTTCCAAGAGTTGTATATCCCAATTCTTATTAATGAATAATGTCTCTCTATCTTCTGGCTTTGTGTTCAGAATGCCAAAGAATAATGGTTCAAACACATCGCTTAACAATCTATCATTATCGATATGTCTCTCAACAAGATTACTTAGGAATTTTTTATCCCCACCTTCCCATTTAACATTTGAAGCAGGCACACCCATCCAGCCTTTCTTTTGTAAGAATTGCAAGAACACCAAACGGCCTAATAACTTCTTGACATAGTCGCGATGTGGCTTGGTATCAGAAAGCGTATCAACAAATTTCTTATATTGCACTTTGTATCCATTGAAAAACTCTTTGTTGAGTCGTTCAACAGAGAATGCATCGGTAACATCTGTTAAATAAATGGAGCCATAGGTCCTCTTATCAGCCAATTCTTTAAGTCGGCTTGCTGCTGTGGTACAAGGCTCGTTCTTGCCTAACAAGAATGTATATCGTTTAGGAGCTGTTTCCTTCTTTACTAATTCTCCGCTTTCATTGAAATAGGTCTGTTTGGCAATAAATGTTAAGCGATAGTCATCTTGGCCTTGCGAATAATAGAAAACCAAAGCTCCATGAATCAAGCCTTGATCTACATACTTAGCAGCAATATCGCGCAAACTTTTACGGTTGCGTGATATTTGCACATTGTCGGCAACTTCAAAGCGGAATATAGCCAATGAACGTCCGTCATCTAAACGGATGTTTCCTACATGACCACCATCTTTCACATGTGAATCTGTAATTTTAGCAATACTTGTAAAGATTTCGACTTTGGGGAAGATCTTTTCCAACAAATCTTTCCAGATATCAAAATCAAATTGTGCAGATAGTATATTTTTCAAATATGCTTGATTCATAATAATATATTCTATTAGTTGTTTATGTCTTTATTCATTAAAACCTATTTCTCCGTCAGCAGATGCTAACAAATATTCTAACTTAAGTTCTTCATCGAAATCATCTTCCCCTTCCAAGAAGGAGTGGATTAGTTTATGCAACAGTTCCTTATCGATTCGTCCAGCCGCAAGATGATAACTGATATTTTCCATTTCCTCCATAAAGCGTTTGACACAAAACATATACCCATTTAACAGAAGGAATTGTGCTCCCAATGTGATAGACAATCTCTTGTTCCCGTCTGAAAATGAATGATTTCTATTTATAGACCAAATCAAATGTACTAATTTGTCTTCAAATGTTGGATAGTAATCATCATTTTGAATATGTTCTAGAGCACTATAAAGAAAACCGATATTAAGAATGCCATAATTGCCACCACCGCTATATTCAATGGTTTTTTTATGTATTTCGATCGCTTGCTCTTTAGATATATATATTACCATAATCAATTTCTGTCTTTTAAGCGTTTCAATGCCTCTATGTAGTTTTCAAGGCGTTGACTTAACTCCATACTTTTATCACCAATAAATCTATCAAAATCATCAGTTGATACAGCACCTATATACTCTGTTAAATTTGCATGCAAGGCATCTCTAAAACAAAGATCACGACTTGCCATTTTAGACCTTGCTTTGTTGACAAGCGGCACCCATAATCTTTGTTGTTCAAAATTTGCATACAAAATATCAGTTTCCATTTGTGTCAATTTTCTACCCAAACGTATGTATTCTTTACGAAGTACATCCGCAAAACCAGCTTCATAACTTGCGATTAAATCCAAAACCTCTGCATACATAGTATGACGTTCGTCATCTTCATTTGATAATTTAAGAACTTTTCTATATTCATCGGCATCTTCTTTAAAAACACTACGATAAACCTTATCATTATAAAGAAGATATTTTATATTTCCCAAATCGACACAATCACGCAGAGCAAAAACCATTTCTTTGTGATAATCTCGATTATTCAGCAAATTAAATATAAAATCCTCATCGCGTTGATTGATATATTTTGTGTTCCCTCCTGTACGTTTATTGATTGTATCAATAACAATATCTAGAACAAGACTTCTAACTTCTCGAGCTCTTTCACTCTTACTTAATAACATCGCAATATTGATAAATGCACGAAAGTTAAATATACCAAGTTTATTAGATTTGATTAGGAAGTTAACTTCCCGATCATCATTAATGGTAAAAGCTAACTTAAAGGTTTTCAATCTATTGCCGACAATAACTTCGTAGCCATTATCTCGAAGTTCTTTTTCATTTCTAGTCAAACAACTATTAATAGTTCTATCACTAACCTCAAAGAATGAAGATAATTGTTGTTTGGTGAATTTTAGTTCTCCTTCAAAGATAATACCTTGTAAACCGATTGCTTTTTGAACTTCTTCAAGAGCATATTTATTATTAAGCACATTTTGTCGTGCAATTTCTGATGTTGTCAAATTCTTCATAATATGTTACATATTAAAACTCTCTGAAATAATAATTTCAGGCATAAAATCTTTCGACACTTTAAGCACATCTGCTTGTTTATCAACATTCCCACCTTGGACATGCTCCAATGGATATGCTGATATAATCTTTATCAATTGCTCAAGCATAATCACCTGCTTGATAGTTGTTTTCTTTGTCGCATTATTCAGTTTGTTTACATCACGCTGCAACTGTTGGAATCTACCAGTCATTATCGCTTGCTTTGCTTTGTTAATCAATTCTAGTTCGTGTTCAGTAATATTTGGGATGCTGACAAAACTATCAAGAAAAGCTAAAGCCTTCTTCTCGTTAGGGCCTTGTGCCGGATTAACCTTCTGCTTTGTTGCTTTAGTCGCTTCCTCTTGTGTAGCAAAAGCATCAAGTGCTGTTTTTACTTGCTCGTGGTGCATATCGTGAAGCGGTACTGACTTTTCGTCAATACGGGCTTCAAACTCTTTTACTGCTTCTAAGAATGTAAGTTCCTCGATGCTGCCGTCATCTCGCACAAATGTGAAAGCATCACGCCGCTTATTGCGAATAAATACAATGGTACTACCCGGTATAAATTTACTCTTGCGACCTGTGCGTGCTCTCAAAGGTAGTTTGCTGATTCGTTTAATCAAATCAGGGTCATCTTGTTTTAATTGTCTGAGCCACATCAGGTAGCGTAATTTCTCATCACGCTCCTCATCTACATCCTTGTCAAACAGACCAAAACTTTCAGGATTCTCATCGGTAGAATATATCTGACTATCTTCGCCCAATGCTGCATGGAAAGCAAAGAGTTTCATTTTCGCCTTCATCTCCAACTCAATGTCATCATTAACTTTTGATGTAGGGAAGAAATTGAAAATATATACCTCTTTGGCAGTGCTGCCGATACGATTCACACGACCGATACGCTGCATAAGCCTTGTAGAGTTCCAAGGTGTGTCATAGTTTACGATAACATTGGCACGATGGAGGTTTACTCCTTCGGCAAGTACCTCGGTAGAGATAACGATGTTATAATCGTTTTTCTTGTCCCCCTTGTAGTTTGCATCGAAGTTCTCCTTTAAGAGCGGCATTTGTGTATCTCTATTGTCGCTCTGTACGGTCATAATCTTATCAAAACCATGATTTTTTAGAGCGTCATAGAGATATTTGGTGGTCTCTTTTGATTCTGAGAATATAACTAATTTCCCTTCATGGTTAATGGTTTTATCCAATAACGTATCTTTAAGATATTGAATAAATATATCCAACTTAGGATCTGCATTAACAGCATCCCACATAGAAACCAACTCTTTCAATATTGCATTATCAGCCTTTATGCCATCTTCAAAACCATCTTCAAAATCATCTGGCGTACAAACTTCTATTGTAGGGTCGGTGTATTTTGCTTCCTCGATCAACTTTATCAACTCGTCTTCTTTTCCTTCGCTAAGTAGCTCATTGACTTTCAAATTGGGGGCAATGTATATAGTGCCATTGGCAAACATATCAAGCATCACCTTATTGGCCTCATAATATCGACGCAATGATTGCTTGAAGGCATAAAAACTACTATCTATTCGCTTGACAAGCAGTGTCTTCATAATGCCTGCCAATTGGATAGAAATCATATCTGCTTTTTTATACTTGCTCTTCTTAGGAGACTTTAGATATTTTATCGCCTGATATCTGTAATATTTAAGACCGTTTATTTTATCACTGAGATACATTATAGTCTTATCGTACAAAGCTTCTAACTCTGCATCAAGTTGATAATATATCTTGCGAGGAAATTTTACATCAGGAAAGTGGATGTTTTGTTCCTCTAAATCTTTGCGATATGCATCATTCTCCATTAAGTCAGTACGAGTTCGGCGTACAGTTAATGGCTCTACAACCTTGACGCGAATTCTCTCATAAATCGCCTTAACTTCGTCAGCTATAAGAGTTAAGTTCTTTTGTTTTTTCAGTTTGTTATATCTGTCAATATGCTCACGGAAGAAACGTTGCAAATTACCTTCTTCCAAAGTGCTGTCTTTAGAATCTTGAAACAGATAAACCAAATTTGCAATATCTTCAGGTTTGTTGTTCAATGGCGTTGCAGTTACGAGTATCAGTTTCTTATCGTGCAGACTGCCATCATAGCGTTTGGTTTTAGTCTTACACAATTTCTGTAATTCGTTATACATTGATGCTGTATCGCTTCTGAATTTATGCGCCTCATCAACGATAATCAAATCATAAAGTTCCGGATTCTTGATCTTATGAAGACTTCCATTTGTAACAACTTTAAAGTTGTCCAACTTAAATTCAGAAAGGGTCCCGTCCCAATTGTCTTTCATTGCAGGTGGCACAATCACCAATGTATGAGAACGATGTGTAGGAAATCCGTTAGAGAAGAAGAATTTCTTTGCTATAAGAGCAGATACGACAGTTTTTCCCAATCCGACAACATCAGACAAGAAGAATCCGTTATATTTCATCATCTTAGAATAACCATCATTGACAGCATCTATCTGATAAGATAATTTTTTATAACCTGGAGGCATGTCAGATACCGAATTTGGATCAAAATCGATGCTCTTTCCAAAGTATTCTAACAAGAATTTCAGATAAACTTCGTATGGAGTAAAGTTCGGATTCAGATAGGAATCATGCTTAATCTTATCGATATGAGTTATGTCTATTTCTACAGATTCTTCCCAAAGTTTTTCAAACGTTTCGGTAGCGAACTTTATATCATCGTCATAGCGCAACTCAACATTGAATTCAAAATTCTTTTCAAGACCAGCTTCTGTCAGATTGCTAGAACCAGTAATTACGGAGCCATAACCATGAGGATGATATTCTTCTTCTCGGAATATATATATTTTGGCATGGATATTCTGTTTCGGATGGATGCGCATCGTTATTCTACCAGTCACAATATCTTCAATAAACTGATACATTCCCTCCTCAACTTCTTTATCGTATTCAGCCTCCTGTATATTACGCTTTATATCATTGAAGAACTCCTCCTGAGACAGCTCTGCGTTAGGATTGAAAAGTAAACCCTGCTGATTTGCTTGATAAGTGAGTTTATCTACATTTATACCAACCAAAATCCGAATTTTTGGAGTTTGTTGTATAAACTTCCTAATACGGAAATATCCTGATGCTCTGAAATATCCTACAAGTGCATCAAAGAAGTGTACTTTTTTGTATTTGAATACACCTTCTATTTTTTCAAGAAGAGTGTTTCCCTTTTCATTTGTAAAAAAGTTTGTTCCCATAATTGTAGAATTATATTTGTTAAAGCAACTATGCGTAGTTTACCTATCGAAAGATTTTGCAAAAATATATCTTTTTTACCACTCCTTTTTATGTGCAAAATAGACCGCTGCGTCTCCGCCATCGCACTCTATGATAATCTCTTTCCCGATCGCTTCGTTCAGACTTCCTTCCCATAAATAACTGAATTTACGATCCTTAACAGGATAACGTAAGCCGTGAAAGGTGAACCGAATCTCTGGATTGAAACTAAAAATAGAAATCTGTTGACCTTTGTGCGTTCGGAAACTCCTAGTGCTGTTGATGGGAACGA
>JAEZOU010000010.1 GCA_023413895.1 Bacteroidota bacterium
CACCTGCTCTTTCTGAGTCTGTTTTTTTACTTTTTCATTTTTTGCTTGTTCAAGCTTCAATTTTTCTTGTTCAATATCCAAACTTAAATCTGGAATTATCTGTTGAGAGAGAGCATTAACAATGCCTTCATTCTTCGCAATTCGTGTTTCTACGTCCTGCAACTTCTCAGTATTATCTTTCAAAACCTTCTCATGTTGCTTGATCCGTTGAGTAACTGCCGCAATCTCTTGTTGAACCTCATTTTTAGAAGCGAATTTCATCTTTTGCTTCAGTTCTTCCAATTGTGTTTGCAAGCCCGACAATTCCGTTTGCGCAATCGTTAATTTCTGAGTAAAATCTGTCAATGCATTTTGGTATTTCTCAACATTTTGAGTTTCTACAACAATATCCTTCGCGACCTTTTCCTTACGTGCTATACGCTGATTTAGATCAGCTAATGTATTATTCAAACTATTTGCAGCATTTTGAAGTTCTAACATTTTATCTTCCAAAAGTTTAGCCTCATTTTCTGGAGAATAGTTAGGAAATATTGCAAGCAAATTTTCTTGAAGGATTCGTTTCTGTGCTTCACAATTCCCACTCATCTCATTAGCTTTTTGGCTAGCTTCTACCGCTTTTTGTTGGGCATTTTGCGCTGCTATTTCAGCTTCTTTGAGTTGCGCTTCGGTAGGTGCATTTTCCGTCTTTTGTGCCAAAAACGGATGAGAGAGAGAGCCACAAACGGGGCAAGGTTGCTCTGGCAGCAAATTTTCTGCCATAATACCCGCTTGCTCCTGTAGAAAAATTCTATTCAGAGTTGCAAATCGTCCTTGCAAATCATCCGCAATATTTTGCAAATCTAAATAGCGTTTTTGTTGAGATGCAAGGCTACTTTCTAAAGCTTTCTGATTTATAATATCTGAATTCAGTTTTGTCAGCTGCGCAATAAAACTATTATTAATTTGAATATCGCTTTCTATTTTAACCTTTTCGGCTTCGACATTTTCAAGAGATTGAAGTTCTTTTCTCAACTCTTCCAACTTTGCTGCAGTTCTTTTAACGACAAGAGTACCATTTTCGCATCTTGTTTTTGTTTCGTTGATAAAATTTTGTTTAGCAACAGTTTCATCCCATTTCTTCTTATATTCATCATGCAAATTCAATTCTTGTTCCCATTCGGCACATCGTTTTCTATCCTCTTCCATTGCGGGAACTTTAAATTTTTCTTCCTCTAACAAACTACGAAGAGATTTTTCCGACGCTCTGTCATTCGCTATCAGATTTTTAGAAGCCTCAAGATTTTTCAATATATCACACTGTTTTTCAACCTGTTGTACTCGATTAGAAAGGTCAGTAATTGTATTATCTAAAGTTTCTAACTCTTTACTCAACAATTCCTTTTCATTCTCATCGGCACGCATAATTTCGCATGATAATTCCAAGAATTTATCTATTGAATTGAGATTAAAAAGAGAATCTGAAGGATAGCTTGGCGGATAAGAAAATCCATCAATATACTGATTCACACTATTTTTCAGCAACGTACAATTTTCTGAAGCCTCTTTTGTCAACTCTTTGATTTTTTCTTGCAACTTTTTATAGTTATCGGTTTGAAAAATCTTCCGAAAAATCTCTCCTCTTCCAGCAGTATCTTGATGCAGAATCTTCATAAAATCGCCCTGAGCAATCATAGCAATTTGGCAGAATTGAGATCGATTTATTCCTAGAATCTCTTCAATCTTCACATCCACATTTCTCACACCAATTATCTGTTTTCCATCTGGCAGAGATAGTGTTGCATCGGCATTTTGTTGTGTAACGCCATCACCACGCAAAGCTTTTCGCATATAGACAGGATTTCGCTTTACGGTATAGACTTTTTCGCGATATTGGAAAGACAACTCGACAAAGGTTTGTGTATTAATAGGTGCATATTCAGAGCGTAACGCATTAGCATTTCGCATATTTCCACTAGGTTCGCCAAAAAGTGCAAAAGATATTGCATCGAAAATAGTAGTTTTTCCCGCACCCGTATCTCCAGTTATCAAATAGATTCCATTTGTACCCAATTTTTCCATATCCAACTCTACCCTACCGGCGTAGGAAGCGAAGGCTGAAATTATTAATTTTAAAGGTCTCATTTTACTCCTCCCAAATTGATTTTATTAATTTTTCCACCAACTCATACTGTTCTGGCGACAACTCTCTACCATTTTGGATTTGGAAGAAATCTGCAAAAAGTTCCAAAGGCAACTTTTTCCCCGCTTCCGCACCTTGTTCTATCGTTTGCGTCTGCTGAGTCCGGCTATTATCATAGCGTAAGTGCATAATATTAGGATATTTTTCACGCAACTTTGCCAGCACATCAGGCACTTCATCCTCATCGGTAAGTGTAACGAGAAGATAATCGTTAGGGGAATTATCCTCCACTTCAATCAAATCAAAGAAATTGCCTTTAATCTCACGCAAATCGTATTTTGGTGTGATAGGAATAGTCCTAATTTTCAGATTTTCCTTATCATTCAGTTCTACTATGGTAAATGATTTTTGATGATATATTTCTGAAAATGAATACTTTAGAAGCGTTCCCGAATATCTTATTTTCGGATTATCCACAAATTGTGCTTTATGCAAGTGACCTAATGCTACATAATCGAAAGGCATAAAGATTTGAGCATTAATATTATCGCTACCTCCGATAAAAACCTCTTCTGAATCGCAAATTTCACCACCAGCAACAAATTGGTGAGCTATCAAAACATTTCTCTCATTTCGATTTAGTTCAATATTTGAGATAATTATCTGCATTGCAGAGGTGATATCCGAGATATTTTGGTCGGGGAATGCGTGTTCCACCTGAATCGTTTTCAGAAAGGGCAACAGATAGAAATTAACTTTTCCGATTTCATCGTGTAGTGTAATCTTTTGCGGTTTTCCATCAAAAACAGGTGATAGATAAACTCCGCTCAACTGCATTAATTGTGCTCCGAAAGCATTTCGTTCTGCAGAATCATGATTTCCGCTAACGACCAAAGCTGTAATTTTTCGTTTAACAATCTCTCCCAGAAAGGAATCAAACAGTTGCACAGCTTCTACAGAGGGAATTGATTTATCATAAACATCACCTGCTATTATCACTGCATCAGGTTTTTCCTCATCCATATAGGCGATCACCTGTTCCAACACAAAACGTTGATCATCGATTAAAGGAAACTTATTCAATCTCTTACCGAGATGTAAATCTGAAAGGTGAAAAAACTTCATAAATGGGTACAATAAAAACTTGGCATTAGATTAATGCCAATAAATAGGAAAGAAAATTTAGACTAAAGTTTTATTCTTCTGGAGCTACAAGCCACACAATCAAATAAGTCCAGAATCCGAGACCTCCAAAAAAGATAGAGATTAGAAAAATAATACGAAGAACGGTTACATCCACGCCCAAATAGCGTGCTAAACCTGCGCAAACGCCTGCAATTTTTTTATCAATGACACTTCTTGTTAATCTTCTTTGTGTATTCATAGATATTAAACTTTAATTTATATGTATAATTACTTATTAATCATTACTTTAACAAACCTGATATCAGAATAATTAGAATTACGATAGGGGCAATATATTTTACTATAAAACGAATTGCGTAAAGAAGCCATCTTTTCTGTTTCAGTGTATTTCCATTTGAAAGTTCATCAAAATACTCTTCATCTGACATTTTCCATCCTGCAAAGATCACGAACAACAAGCCACCTATAGGAAGAAGAAAATCGGCAGAAAGTTTATCGAGGAATTCAAAAAGTGGGAGTTTGCAGATAGTCCAATCGTTGAGTAATCCCAAAGAGAGGGAACAGAGGACGGCCACAATCGTAACGGAGAGAGAAGCGGTAAAGGTTGCCCAACTTCTTTTCATTTTAAACTCTTCGCTCAAGAAAGCGACCACCACTTCGAGCAGTGATATAGAGGAAGTTAAGGCAGCGAAGAATAGTACAATAAAGAATAAAATAGCGAGAACAGATCCAAAGGGAATTTGGGAGAATATTTGAGGAATAATTACAAATAACAGACCAGGACCTTCAGAGGGTGACAATCCGAATGCAAACACTGCGGGCATAATTGCGACACCTGCCAACATTGCAAATATCAGGTCCATAATAGCTGTTGCTGTAGAAGAGGAGATAATGTTTTCATCTTTTTTCACATACGATGCATACGTAATAATAGTTCCACAACCTATTGATAAAGAGAAGAATGCTTGTCCCATTGCTGCGAGTACGGTATCTCCAGTAACCTTAGAGAAATCGGGATAGAAAAGGAACTTCACTCCTTCGCTTGCACCAGGAAGTGTGAGCGAGTGAATTGCAATTGCAATAACCATCAGAAAAAGGAGTGGCATCATAATCTTCGAGTATTTTTCGATTCCGTTTTTCACTCCCATAATCACAATAAGCGCAGTAAGAAAAACATAAATAAGTGTATAAATTAGCGGAACTGTTGTTGATGTTGAAGAGTGTTCAAACATCTGTTGAAAATTCACTCCTTCGGTAAACTGCATCAGTACAGATTTTACTAAATAATTGATTGTCCAACCACCCACGACGCAATAGAAAGAGATAATAACGAAAGCGCATAGCACAGATATTGCTCCAATTTTGCCCCAGAAAGGCTTTTTTCCTTGGGTAAGGGTTCTAAAAGCGCCAAAGACATTATTTTGGCTTCTCCGCCCAATTACAAACTCTGTAAACATAAGTGGAAGACATATTACAAATACGAAGAAGAGGTAAATAATAATAAATGATGCGCCACCATTTGTACCGACAAGGTAAGGGAAACGCCAAAGATTTCCCAATCCAACAGCAGAACCTGCCAACGCTACTAAAACGCCAAAATGGTTACCAAAAGAATCTCTTTCTTTCATAGTTACAATTATTGATTTTATTTTGCAAAATTATAAAAAATTATGGTTGAAATTCCAACCACGAGGAGATTTCTGATAAAATCAAGTAGATATTCTGTTGAATATTTTAGAAATCAGTACCGATAGAAAAGAGGAACATTCCTTTTTTATCTGCAATTTGGAAATTTTCGATGCCCCAAGCATAATCGAAACGGAGGAAGTATCCTAAAAGAGAAGCACGTAACCCAGCGCCCACACCAATAATCCAAGGATCAACTTGGCGTTTTACCACTGCATGAATATTTCCGCTATCAATATAGCGCGTATAGAGGCAATTCTCGTCGGAATAGGGTGTTAATCCTGTCCAAGCCGTGCCCAAATCAGCAAAAGCAACCAATTGAATAGAATTAAAGAAAGGACGAGAGATCTTTTTTCCTGTAACTAACTGTACTACAGGCATTCTCAACTCTGTACTTAGAAGTGCAAAAGAGGTTCCGTTTCGTGTATTTTGTGAAAAGCCTCTCATGTTGGTTGCCAGAGTTTGATACTGATAATTTTTAGTTTGATCCACCCAGATGGTACTATTGAATTTAGGAGCAATCCAATTATCGACCCCACCCATAAAATAAACCAAACGAGAAACACCGAAGTTTGTACTTGCTGCAAGACGGGTCGCCCAAGTCATATTTCTAAATAAGTGTACAGATTTTCGGAAGTCGAACCCTAACACAATCAGGTTATCGTGTTGTTTAGCAATTTTCTGATTATACTCAGCAAATATTTTCAATTTAGACCCGTGCCATAAATTGGTAGCCAACTTTTTAGAGGAATCAAATACATATTCCATCTTTGCACCCGTCCATAACGAATATTGATTGGGGGCTTTCAGTGAGGCATCATCTAATGCTGAAACGATTAAATTTTCCAGACGTCCTGTGAGCGTGAATCGGAGGGCATGAAACTTATTAAATGGAATTTTAGCAATATAGAAAAAGCTGTTTGACTGCTGTTTGAACATATAATAATCTACAGCTTTTTTCAGTGACTGTCGATATACAACTATCTGATGATCAACACGCTTTGACAGATCTTCATAGCTTAACATAAACTCTTTTCCTGACATATCGAAAGAGAGTCGGAAGCCACCTGTAATTCGATAATTTTCGAACAAGTCGTTGATTCCCACCATAAAAAGAGCATTCATTCCCGTATTGAGATAGATGGGAGAAGTGCCTCCGGCAAATTGCTGGTAAGCAGTATTCAAAAATCCATAATCAGCCTGAGTTACCAAACGATTAATAGAATATTGGACCTCATAATTTCGATGTATTATCTGCTTATATTCAAAACCTTCTGTAAAAATTGGGGCAGGAATTTTATTTTTCTGCAAAGTATCGGACGGATTTTTATGGCATACAATATCACCTTTATACGCTTGACGGAATCCCTTTCGCACATTCTTATGACTGATATTACTAACTTTCTTTTCAGCTTTTACACTATCCATTGCATGCTGATATTTTTGATATTCAGCCTTATAGGTTGATAACATTAATGAATCGGTATTTAAATCTTGTTCAAGTGGGTGGATATAGATCCGTTTCACGCCCTTTCGAAGCAAAATTTCAGCAACATTACGCGTTGTTGCACAATAATCTTGATCAGCAATAGAGTAAGCATTATTAGTAAGTGGCTTAGTTTTAGCGAAATAAGCATAATGAATAATCGTATCAATTTTAGTAATTGCGCTATCGAACACAGCTTCAAACCTATTTGCTATTCCATTTTCATCACTCAGATAAATCACTTTATTAGAAGAGATTATTTGGACATCAGACTCATTAGCATTGGGAGTAAAAGTAACTTGCAGTAACTGAGGATTTTTCTTTTCATAATTATAGACAAAGAGATCAGAATATTCACGATTTCTACAATTAAAGAACTTAGCATTAGGGAATAGAGAATCGGAAGGGCGATTAGAGGCAAAAATAATATCTCCTTTATCGTTCATATAGTGCGGGTCGAAATCGTCATAGAAATCCTGAGTAAGATTTTGGAACGTTCTGGAGCGGAAATTATAGAGGAAGATGTCGGATTGTCCACCTTGGTATCCGGAGAAGACCATATTTCTACCTTTTTTATCGAAATTCCAGGCTGTAACTTTTTCTACATCAACGAGGAGAGGTTTTTCCATCTTTTTCTCATCACAATCATAGAGATAGAAATAGCAACGACCTTTACTTTCCATTGTGAAGCCGAGCGCGCGGCCATTCGGGTGGAAATGGAGAATTGGGAAAGAGAGGTCTGGATTATCTTCGGTTTTAGCGTATTTTTGGAAGATAGTGCGAGGGCGTTGAGCGCTGGCATCTTTGAACCAAACACGCAATTGTCCGCTTTCGTTGGTTACATAGGCGAAACTTTCGCCATCAGTAGAGAGTGAGATATTGCTGTAATTTCGGGAGGACTTAGGGTGTTTCAGCACGCCATCATCTTCGGGTTTATCGCGCTTAATATCGTTTTTATAAGCTACATAGCAACTTCTATACCACTCTTCCATCATATCATCGAAAGGCACACCGACAACATAAGCAAAACCTTTCTCCACACTACGAGTAGATCTTGTACTATAGAGAATATTCGGGATTACTGCTTCACCAAAACGTTCCACGATAAAACGCCAGAACGAATAACCGGCATAGGTACTTTCCACGAGCGACAGATTATCAAAATTTTCGAACTTTCCACTTAAAATTCCACTTTTAATATAAGCATCGCGTTCGCTACTCCATCCGCCAGCAATATAAGCAGCCAAACCACTATAGAACCAATTAGGCACATCAATCAGATATTCTGATGAAATATTAGCACCCAAATTTTGCCCTTCAATGAGAAGGTGGGCAAAAGTATTGGCAATACCCTCTTTTATCATTCTATCAAAATGATTATGATCGCCATTGAAATAAAGGTAAATCTTTGTACCATAAACATTTGTAATTCCGCCTTGATTATAAAAATCCTCATTATCGAAAGCAAAATTAGACTCTCTAAAGTCGCCTTGGGTATTATAAACGATAAACTGAATTTTTTTAGGCGATGAATAGTTAAGGCGTTTTTCGATTTCACGAATATATTGTGGTGCTATAGCGAAAGTGTATTCTGCCAATGCTTTAGAATTGGGGTAAAAATAGACATCGTATTGTGGTGAACGATAGTAGGTCCAGTTAAACTTTTGGAACTGCACTCGATTTTTACCGAAAGAGATTTGAGAACCATTATAAAATTGAGCAAAAAGGCTGAAATTGCATAACAAAAGAAGAAGTAAAACCACTCCCCTTCTAATTTCTCCCCAGATTGTCACTTCTTTCAATATTTTTTTCATACTATTCTTTTGATTCAGTAACCTCATCATTATCTTGTACCTCTTGAGACTCAATGGCTGTCTTTACTCGTTTTTGAGTTTCGTAGAAATATTCTCCAAAGAACTCTTTAACGATAATTCTCACAAAAGAGTATGCTGGAACAGCCAAAATCATTGCAAAAATTCCGCCTACATATCCTGCGACCAAAATCACAATAAAAATTTCGATAGGATGAGCATTCACTCGTTTTCCATAAAGTACGGGTTGGATGACAAAATCATCAATAATTTTGACAAAAAGAATAGCAGAAACCACCTTAACAGCCACGATTGTTAATTCAGAGGTTTCTACACCTAATGGTAACATGCTGGTAATTGATATAATTACGCTTACTACAGTTGCAATGGCAGGACCAGCATACGGAATAATGTTTAGAGCACCGCCGATTAATCCAATCAAGGCAGGATTAGGAACTCCCAACAGATAGCACAACAATCCTTCTGCCAACCCCACCACAATCATCTCTGCAAAAACTCCTGAGAAATAGCGTACCAATTGTGACTTTGTATTGTGCAAAATATGGTCATAATTCTCACGAAATGAGAGTGGTATATATTTTCTCACCACTTTAAAAAATATTCTTCTATCTTTCAATGCGAAGAAAGAGAGGAAGATAACTGAAAATGCCCCGATAAAAAGATTGCCCACAAAGGAGAAGATATTACTAGCGAAATTGACAATTTTCAAATTTTCAATAAAAGAGTTATAACTGGATGCAATTAAATCGCTGAGAGTAGTATCAATTAGTAACCCCCAATTTTGGAGGGCAACCGTAATTTTTGAGAGCCACGAATCGATTTCTGTTTGAAACATTGTTGGATCAATAGCTGCAAGAATTTGGAACTCATTAAAAATCATCGGAATAATAGAGAAAAGTATTGCACCAATAGCACCTACAAGCACTATCAACGTAATCATAGCAGCTACCGATTGAGGGATTTTCCGGTGTTTAATAGAGACTTTATCGAGTAACCTCATCAGTGGAGATCCGACGATAGAGAGAATCATAGCCAAAAACACATAGACCAACACATTAGTAAAATAGTAAGCCCCCAGCAGGAAGCAAGACAGAAGAATACAGATTGAAATCGTACGATTAATATTCATAATTCTTTCCTTTTTTACTTTTACGGGAAGGACCGAAAGCGTGGAGTCGCCAAGCTTCTATCAAATCCTGTTTTCCATTAAACTCTTGTTGAAAAATTAGTGCGACGCCACCGCCTTGTTGTGGTCGCGAAGCATCTTGATTGAGTTCATACTGATCGTTAAAATAGAATAATCGCAGAACCCAATTTCCGGCTTCATTAATTTTATATTCAAAGCTAACATCACCCACCAAGTTATTGTTATTTCCGCTTGATCCTGCGGACACATTTTCTGCTAAGCCAAACCTTGTTTTCACTAAAATTCTATCATTATACAATGGAATTGAAGCATTAACAGAATATTCTCGATAATTAGCATCAGAAGAGTAGTAATTGAGTCCCAAGTCAAAATTCTTAAATTGTTGAGACAAGAAATTATTGAACAAGTCTGCCACCATTCCGATTCCTCCTTGGAGGCCTTGTGTTTCCAAGCTTCCCGTTTGCGCTTCACCAGCTACGAATGAGTTGAAGAACACCAACGAGAAGAATTGACGCAATACATTTTGCGTATTTGAAGTATCTAATGCAGCATATACATTCGCTTGTTCCTCGCTATTCAATTTTGGGAAAGAGAATGAGAATGAAGGTTGTGGATTGAGTAGAGAGCCATCTAAGTTGAGAAATGCATTTACCTCAGTTCTTCCAATATTCAACTGATTACTAATATTATTTAAGGAAGCATTTTTCACATATCGTGCGGTAACATCTACAATAGAAGAGCTTAGTGGCCCTGTAAAATTGATTGTACCGCCTTCTACAATATCAAATTCGCGTGGCACTAAATTTCGCAGTGACATATTAAAACTTCCAGAGGCTACAGTTAGCATTCCGTCTAAACTGAGAGATTTTGTTGAGTTGTAAGTTAGGCGCAACTTTCCGTTAGTTTTGCATGCCAAGGTACCATCAATTACATCTAAATCAATACGCACATTGGCATCTTGGGTAACATCGAAAGTAAAATCATAATCCATTTCGGTAGAAGATTTTCGCTTAGTAGGTATCGTTTTGACTTCATTCAAGGAAGCCTTAAAGCGAATTCCTTCTGAAGTACTCACTTTGCTTGCAGAGGAAACAGGAAAAATTAGCTGTGAACCTGACAATGTTTTCAAGTCATCGCCATAGAATCGCAATTTTTTAGTATCACCCACGATATAGATATTTCCAGACACATAACCATCTCCACAGAAAGAAACGTCAGTCGTTTTAGGCGTATTCAGTGCCATAATTCTATCTGAACTGATATGCAAATTCAATCGAAAATCTCTAAACTTATCATGATATACTGCACCATCTAAAAATGCCAAATTATAATCTTTATCGCGGAGGCGGATATTATCAAAGAAAATTCCTTGTGGATTAAGTGTAATTTTCTGATTTTCCAACTTATACACAGTATTTAGTGGAGCAATATTAAGAAAGCCTTCTCGCACCATCACATCACCATCGAAATAGAGAGAATCCTTATTTACAACAAAATTGAGTTCTCCGTATGCATCACCATACACATCATTACTAAATGAAGCCAAGAATGGTTTTAGGAAACTGATTGACAATGTATCGATATTAGCCTTAATAGCAAGCTCATTTTTTTGTGCATCAAACTCACCAAAAAGCATTGCCAATTTTGTATTTTCCAATTGATAATCAGAATAATTATAGAATTGAAGGCCGCGGAAATGCTGATTAGAATCGGGTTGATAGATTCCTCCAAAGAACTGTGGATTTTCGCCAGCACGCGCATCTGCTAAGAGGAAAATATTACCAAAATTCATATCATTAAATACAAAATCTGAAGCCATTATTTTACCCACAACGGCCCCTTTTCCTTGATTGCTATTTAAGAAAGCAATTGCGGAGAGATTACCACCGAAAGAGGTTGATTTACCCCCAATAAAAGTATTGAGCAAAGAGATATCCACGTGATCAATCATCACATTCAATTTTGCTTCGCTCACCGTTGAATATTCACCATCTAAAGCAATAGAACCTACATTTTCTGCGGCTAACACACAATGGTCAAAACTCAACTTTTGAGGAGAAATCGAAACAAGGTCGTTGCCGATAAAAGTCCAACGAGTATCTTTCAAATAGAGTTCAGACTCCTCAATCTTCACATTAACATTCTGATTAACAACACCACCTACATAACCATTTAAGCGAGACACTTGGGGTGAAGAGATTGCCTCAGGACTAATCCACGACAAGTTATAGTAAATCTTATCTTGAACAGTATGAGCTTTTAGGTTTACATTTTGGAAAGGAAGAATATTCTGTCTCATTTTCAGGGAGAAAGTATCAACCTCCATAGAGAGCTGCAATGATTCATCGTGTTGTTTTTTACCTGTGAGATAGAGATCCGAGAGATAAATTTTATCATTAAACGAAAGCGATGGAATATCCACTAAAAAATCATCATTTGTGTGATTATCTGTCAAATATGCTTCTAGATTTATCCTCTTATCGACCTTTAGTGCAGGCATAAAAACATCCAAAAAGCTTTGAATATATTCCAGATTTACGGCAAATTCCACAAAATTATTATTGTTGTCAGCTAATTTTTTCAGGTAGGCCAAATTTTGAGGATTAGACTTGATAAATTGAGGAAAATAATATGCGGCGTACTCCTTCAACACCTTTGTTAAATCATTCAGTGAATGGTTAGTAGAGAAATTCATATCCATAAAATCTGTACTCAGCACATAATTATGCTTTCCGTAGGAGGGATCTATCGAAAGAAAATGAATCCATTCGCAATGGGCATCGATTTTATTATTCTGGAAATTCACCTTATCGGCATTTAGATATCCCATCAAATTATTAATAGAATTTCCCTCCAATTGAAAATCTAAACTATTGACATTCAAATTAAAAGTAGGATTATTTTGAGAAATAAGAATCCATTTTTCTATCCCTTTTGCATGAGAAGAATCGATTGCAAATGGATAATTTTTGCAGATGTTATAAGGAATAAATTTTTCTATTGAAAGGGAAGCCTGATATTGGGGTAGTTTTCCAGAGAATATCAAACTTCCGTCCACCTCAAAATTACAATTTTCGTCGGGAGAAGTTACTTTTGCCTCAACCACATTATTTTTGTAATGCGCATTAAAATCTATATTTTTCAGATTATAATTACACAAATTCACGCTTTTGATCTTTCCTTTCACATCAGCGGCCAAAGTCTTCAATAAGTTTTTATTCTCATTTGGCATATCAGTTATACCTGAGAAAGCAACATCTAATGTAGTATTTCCCAACACTTTCGTTTGGTTTACAATTTTACCGATATTAAATTTAGATGAAGAGAGTTTTCCCGAGAAATTCACCTTATTATTAGATAAGTTAGGTTGTGCTTCAAAGCGAGCGTCCACGTCGCCCAAATTAGTTTTCAACCTCGCATCTGCATATAATTGGGGCAAATTGCCACTAAAATCCAAATCCAAACGCACATTACCCAAATTCTGCACCTTCTGAGGAAGATTAATTGTTTTCCCCCCAGGAAGTTTAAATTCTGCAAAGTCAGCCAAATATAGATTAGAATTGATCAAATTAACCTTATAAGAACCTTGTTTAAAATGAATTACATCTTCTAACACGAACTCTCCTAACAACTGAGTCATTGCGCCGTATTTCACATAGAAATCCTCTAAGTGCATATTTTGTACTGGTCCCTTCACCTTACCATTTAGTACAAAATTGTTATCCATTCCTTTCAAGCTTGGCACGTAGAACTGCACATCCTTCATATCGAGTTGAGTAGTTCTAAAGTTGACATCAAAACTAACACTATCCACAAAATTTTTGTAACTTTTGAAAGAATCATAACGGAAAGCAAAATCGAAATTGATATTACTATAATCTGTTTTAATAACAGCATTATCAAGAGTTAGGCCCTTGTTATTAATTCTAAAATCGCCGTGCATTTTGCGCACAGCAAAGCCAGTATATTGCTCATAAGTAAGTGAATTAATTCTGCAGGAGATATCAGCTCCCACCACTGCAAAATCATCGGCATCCAAATTCAGATTTTTCATTTCGAACTTGGCAAAATCCATTCTATTATCGGGATAATGTTTACAACGTTTATCGTTAGCGATGAGCAGCAAACTATTTTTCAGCAAGATTCTATCGAAAACAATTGAGAACTCCTTTTTTTTCTTATCCTTCTTTTTAAAGCCTTGTGCCCAGACGGAGATATTTGTACTTTTTCCATCGTCATACTTTCGGAGAATCACTTGAGCGCTATCGACAATCACCTCACCAAAGGCAATACCCTTTCCAGAGCATCTATGGAGTAGAATTCTACCTTTCAGATGTTCCACAGCAATCATTGGATTTTGTTGATGGTCTTCGATTACCACGCCAGAGGCTTTTAATTTAAAACCAGGGGTGATATAGATTTTCTCGATATATGCTTTTGAACCTGTTTTATTGCTAAGCCAATGGGTTGCGGCATTTACCACCATTTTTTGCACGGGAGGCACAAAGAGGAGTGTAACCAACAGAATATCAAGGGCGACAAAAACAATCACCATCCACATCAGGATTTTCAAGATTTTTTCACTAATTTTGCGGCCCATAATTAAATCGATATGTCAGTTTACATTTTAGGTATTGAGTCTTCTTGTGATGACACCTCCGCAGCCGTTATTTCCGACACCACAATACTATCAAACGTCATTGCTGGGCAGAGTGTTCACGCGGAGTATGGAGGAGTAATTCCTGAACTTGCTTCACGTGCGCACCAACAGAATATCATCCCTGTGATAGACACAGCACTAAAACGTGCAAAAATAAATAAAAATCAAATATCAGCGATTGCCTATACAAATGGGCCAGGATTGTTGGGTTCTCTGCTAGTTGGCAGCTCTTTTGCCAAGGCTATGGCGTATAGTTTAGAGATTCCTCTCATCGTTGTAGATCACTTACAGGCACACGTTTTGGCTAATTTTTTAGACTTTCCTGAAGAGCCGCGCAAGCACCCCGAATTTCCGTTTCTTTGTCTTACGGTTTCTGGGGGGCACACCCAAATTTTGAAAGTTCACGACCATTTCAACATGGAGGTTTTGGGAAAAACCATTGACGATGCTGCAGGAGAAGCCTTTGACAAGGCGGCTAAGATATTAGGTCTCCCCTATCCTGGTGGACCTGTTATTAACAAAATGGCAGAGGGTGGCGACCCTCACAAATTCAACTTCTCAGTAGCGCATATACCTGGTTTAGACTTTAGTTTCAGCGGCTTAAAAACCTCATTTTTGTACTTTGTCCGCGACCGGTTGAAGGAGAATCCTGCTTTTATTGAAGAGAATATCCACGACTTGGCGGCGTCCATTCAATATGCGATAGTAAAATCGCTGATGGACAAGATGAGCAAAGCTATAAAGATGCACAACTGCAAGCACATTGCCCTTTCTGGGGGCGTTGCTGCTAACACTGCTCTCCGTGATGCCATGACGCAACTCGCTAAAAAGCAGCGCTTAGAGCTCACCTTGCCGCACCGCTCACTCACCACCGATAACGCAGCTATGATTGCCGCATACGGGTATTTTAAATACTTGAGAAAAGAGTTCTCAAACATTCATGCAATCCCCTACTCCTCAAAAGAGAGATAGGTTACTTTAGAACAAACATCAAAACTTAAATTATGAACAAATTTACTGTTTTCAAAGCCTCAGCGGGCTCTGGCAAAACCACGCAATTGGTAACAGAATACCTCACCTTGGCTTTTCAGAAAAGTGACCGTTTTCGCAATATTTTAGCCATAACATTCACCAACAATGCAACTGCAGAAATGAAAGAACGCATTGTACAGACACTTTACACCTTTGCGTTTCGTAGCTATAACGACTTTAACTTCTCGGAAAAGAAAACTTTTGACACCATTAAAACAACGCTCCAAATGGATAGCGAGCAGATGCAATCGAAAGCTGAAAAAATTCTTCAAAATATCCTTTACGATTACGATAATTTTTCCATCAGTACCATTGATAGTTTCTTTCAAAGAATTGTGCGTGCATTTGCACTAGAATTTGGATTAAATCTTAATTTTAATTTAGAAATTAGTTTAGATGACATATTTGAAAAAACTATAAATCTGCTAATTAGCAGAATTTCTAAAGAAGAAGAAACTCTCACTTACAAGGTAGAAAAACTTGTACAAACGGAGATGGATACAAGTGGAAAATGGAAGATTAACAACGTACTTACCAACACCTTAACCACCATCTACGAAGAGGAAACAGCAATAGCTTTCGACACCCTTCAGCAGCACTTCGATTCCCAAAAACTAAAACAATTATCCGAAAATTATAAAACAAAACGGGAAACCTTAACGAATAATATCAATACTGAAATTAACAGCATAAAAAAATTGATTCAGGAAAACGAATGGAAAATCAATCAAAGAACAAAGCTAGAAAATAAAATACTCAATTCTAACTCTTTTGATGACTTTTTAGGAATTTTTCTCAAAAAAACATTATCAATAATCAGTGATGAGCAAAAAGATATTTTAAACTCTCACTATTGTATCATTAAAACGAATCAGAATGAGCTAACAAATCTCAATTTTATTTTTAAAAATATCGATAAAATATCGATCATGTTTGATTTAAAGGAGATTTCAGACCAGATTCGAGAACGTGATAATCTTTTCTACCTGAGCGAAACTAACAATCTTATTAGCAAACAGATAGAAAACGACGACACTCCCTATATTTACGAAAAAATCGGCAATAAATATGCCTATTTCTTTATTGATGAATTTCAAGATACCTCTAAACTACAATGGAGCAACTTTATACCCATTCTACAAAACGCACTTGCTGGCGAAACCATTACGGGAGCTGTAGGAGAAGTAAAACTCTTTGGTGACATCAAGCAGGCTATTTATCGATTTAGAAATGGAGATTCTACCCTTCTTCACCAACTTTCCACTGCAAAAGGTTATTTTGAGCAAATCAAAGCTGACCCATCTTTTCACAGCGTAAACACCTCATTAGACACCAATTATCGTTCTTCAAAAAGCATTATCAACTTCAACAACAACTTCTTCACACATCTTACTAAAGCTCTTGATCCTGATGGGAATGCCAAATGCAAGGATTTTTATGCTGACGTAAAACAGAAAATTGGTCCCAATGCTGAAGAGGGTTTTGTTTCCATTCTTTTCAATGATAGTGAAAACAAAGATGACAATTCCTCATTTTTCTGCAAAGAAGCAGAGAAAATCATCCAAAATCTTCAAAAAAAAGGTGTTTCACTTCGAGACATTGCCATACTTTGTAGCGCAAATGATGCGATTGCTGATATAGGACAATATTTAGCGTCAGAAGGCTACGCCGTTCTTTCTGAACGCTCTCTTTTGCTTTCCCAATCTGATAAAATTCAAACTCTAATTGCTGCCATAAAATATATTGACAATTATAAAGATACAATCCAAAAATTTATCATAGCTCAACAACTCTTCAAAAACAAGAACAAAGATTTATCTTTACTACACCAACAACTTATAGAGAAAGATTCTAAATTCAACACAAACTTTTCTGATTATATTCAAGAGGAATTAGGAATAGAAATTGATTTCAAAGCGCTACAAAGACTACCACTTTTTTCAAAAATAAATTGCTTAATAAAATCTTTCAACTTTGACAAAGAAACTGACATCTTTCTCATCACCTTTTTAGATAACATTGACAAATATCTCCAAAACAACAACGCATTTGATATCGACAAATTTAAGGAGTGGTGGGAGAAGAAAGGTGCTACAATTACCCTTCCGGCACCAGATGGTTTAGATGCCATAACACTCACTACCATTCACAAATCCAAAGGTTTAGCCTATCCGTACGTCATTTTTCCATTTTCTCAATGGGGCAATACTAGAACTAAAGACTCAAAGTGGATATATAATAAAGAATACTCACAAAATCCAGAGAACACACTTCCTATCTTTCTTGCTAAATTAAAAAAAGAAGAAGTTCCAGACCAATATGCAGACCACTATAATGAAGAGACAAAATTATCGCTTATCGACAAATTAAATAAGATATATGTAGCACAGACAAGGCCTCGAAAGGGTTTATTTATTATTACAACACAAAGAAATAAAGGAAATTACGCAAAACACCTAGATAATTTCATCAAACAATCGAATCCAGAAATTGATAGTAATCAGCTTTACTATTGCAACAACGAATTTGTAATCCAAGAGCCTAATTTTGGTCAAGAAAATTCGGAGATTTCGGAACCTAAAAACAACCTAACCTGCAGTTATCATTCCGATTTTATACCCAATAAATCTCATCTTCTTTTTGATAAACTAACAGAAAGCGAAGCCATAAAAAAAGGAAATGCTATTCACAACTTTTTATCTTCGCTAACTCGATTTCCTCAAACGGAAGAGGAAATAATATCTTCAACTAAAACTTTAAGTAATACATATAAAGATATTATTATCAATACATTAAAAGAATTAATAAGTAATACTAACACACAACCTTACTTTTGCAATACGGCACATTCTTTCAACGAAATTTCCATACTAACACCGCAAGGTGAGCATTATCGTCCAGACAGAGTCGTATTTTTAGAAAATGGAGAAGTTTCAGTCATTGATTACAAAACGGGTGGACACCAAGAGAAATATATAGCACAAATAAGCAACTACTGTTCCATTTTAAAAGAGATGGGATACGAACAAGTTACGGGGCATCTCATATATTTAGAACCTTTTGAATATGAAAAAGTTATATAGATTTAGATATAATTCAGAAACCTTAATTGCCAATCGTGAGGAGTTGGAGGCGGAATTGCAACGGAGCAAGAATTTGCTACAAAACTATCTTGAGATTGAGAGTAATATTGACGCACCTGAGTATGTAGCGCGGGGTAATGGCTTTTGTGAATCGCAATACAGCGAAAACTTTTTATCCTCACGAATTGATGAGATTAGAAGTCGTATTATTGAGATTGAAGAGTGGCTGATATAACACTATCTCACCACCAGTTTTTTCGTTATAACCTTCTGATTTACGACAATATTCACAAAATAGACACCTGATTTCCAATGATTGATGGGAAAGGTTTGTTTAGAATTTCCATTTCCAGGGAATTGAGTCATCATCTGTCCTATGGCATTATAAACCTGCACATATTGGAAAGGCAATGAAGATTGTACCATAAACTCGCTTGTAGCAGGATTTGGATAAATTTCCACCTCTGGTTGATTTATACTTTCCGCTATATCAACACCTTCTATTGTCAAGCAAAGTACAACTGTACTATCGCAACCTTGAACAGTTGATAATCTTTGCACATAAGTACCAGGTTCCCAAGCAAAAAATCCATTTTCGGAGTACACCTCTTCCCTACCGATGACAGCGTAAATAGTTGTAAGAGCGGTATCGCAATTGGGTACACACGAAACGAAAAGTTCAAAGCCAGCTTCAGTAACATATTGATCTGATTTAAATCGGATTGTAATCAAAGAATCGGAAGAAAACAGATTTTGGATTGCTCCACTACCAGAAAAAGTTCCCAACAAAGGAGCTACGCCACCCAATCCATCGTAGATATAGAGAAAGTCGTAATCGGCTTCCGTATTGTAGGTTCCGTTTATTTGCAAACGAGAATTACTATCCGCAGCATGTACAATAAGATAACCATTGCGATTAGATTCGTAGTTAGCTTCTGCGCCAGCGTGGTCGTATATTGTAGCATTACAAGCAGTTATCTCTTCGTATGAAGTTTCAGGAACCAGATAAACATTACCTATTGCAGCAGCAAAAACTGGCGTTGAGAGCGAACTATAGCCACGCGCACACACCGACATCACCTTATAACCAAAACGAACTCCTGCAGGGAGATTTTCATCAACAAATGATGTTGTTTCGAGGTTATCGGCAATCAGCAAATCATCGCGAAATAACTTATACGCTACCGCGCCTGCTATAGGCTGCCACGACAACGACACGTGTGACTGACCCGCAGTAGCATTTACTGAAGTTGTCGCATCACAATCAATTCCAACAACCTCTAACGGCAAATATTCCACCAACATCACTGGACAATTGGCGTCTTCAAATTCAAGTCTTAACATTACCGTTTTGCTTTCGGCAATATCGGAATAGGCATAAACGAGAAAATCATCAAGAACTATTGAGTTATTGATTTCCAGTGCATTACAATTAACAATAGTATCGAGAAGCAGTAAATCAGAATCATCACAGAAAAGGCGCACCAACGTAGCATTTGACGAAGGAAGCGTTCCAACATTTCTAACCACCACCGAAAGCGCAAAAGTATCTCCCAAAATGACAGATGTAGGCGTATAAGAATCAACCGTTAGGAAAGAGCAAGCATCAGCGACAACGGCAATAGTAACGGGCACTCTTTCACTTCGACAATCTTCAAAATCCCCTACTCCAACTGTTTCAGCATAAAAAGTGGTTGTAGTAGAGAGCTGTGGGGTTTCAAAAAGATTTCCCGTAAAAATTGGCGTATTAGAAGTTGGGGAATCATACCAATTTGTTGTATTACAATTCGTTGCACTAATATTTAAGATTGATACAGATTGATTTTCAATTGTGTAGAAAGTATCTTTTGCAAAAATGGGGTCAATGGCAATTTTCTGTAGGAAAACGTCGTGAACACTCACCATTTCATCTTGCGCGACCACCGAAAAACTATGGGGTTGGTAGCAATCGGCGGTAACAGTAACCGAATAAGTTCCCGCCTTAATCGGTCGAAAATAACTCCCGAAAGGAAGCGATGAATAGACGTGAGAATTTCGAATATCGTGGTCGTTAACATATATCATAGCTTCAATCGGTTCTAAAGTTTCCGCATCGAAAACGTGCCCTTTAAAGCCGAAACTCACCTCTTTAATATAGTTAAGTAACGACCGTTTATTATAATTCCAATAATCATTTAATCTATTTGTTGACAACTGTTTATCATAGCTTATTTCAAGTGTAACTTCACGACAATTCTTATAATAATTCATATAATCCTGTCGGCTTCCATCAATTACATACCAATTACCACCTTGTGTTATACCGCTTGAATATTCGCACACAAAATAATCCTCATCTTGAGCTTGGCAAGTATCGGCATAATGATTAGAGACGTACACCCACCAATTGTCATCGGCGTGGCGTCCACCATTGCTTGTGCTCGCAAAGTCGAAAGGATAGTTAACAACTTCCGTTCCTCCGTGGAAATTTGCGGAGAGCACAAAATTATGGGCAGCAGCGAAATTTTCCACAGCCACCACCTCAGGAATATTAGAACCGAAAGAGTAACCGCCGTAAGGCACTTTTCGGAAACTGCGATTCAGATCAATTCCTTGTGAGTTAGCGCGTCGCGAATCTGAAACGGAGGTAGAATTCTCGCTTCCATAAAAAGTACCGTCTGGATTATCCATCGGACTAATCCACAAATCTATAGAATTGAGTATTTGTGTTACTTCAGCATCGGAGCCGTAGTTTGACAATAGATAATCTATCAATCTCAACATCAGCACAATACTTGTAATTTCATCACCATGCATTGCGGAAGCGTACCAAAATTGTGGTTTATCTTCAGGTTGTGCAACATTTTGTGTAAGATGAGCCACCAAAATGGGGCGACCTTCTGGTGTTTCTGCCAAAATTGTATCAATATCGCACAGATTTGGATATTGTGTTTGGAAATTCTGCATCATCTGAAGATAAACCGCCAACGTTGGATAGCGGTCCCAATTCTGCATTTGTTCCACCGTAGTTGCCATTGTCAGCGCACGATTTTTCTGCTTTGGCACAAGTATATAGGGAATTTCCATTGATAAAAAACGATCATATTCCTCCTTTGCCAAGCATAGCGAAACCCAAAACTCACCATTTGTTTCAGCAGCTTCTACCCTAGAAGCAGAAAAAAGGTTAAAAAAGTTTTGCACCTCATCACGAGAAGTTGCAAGCACTTTCACAACCGATTGTCCACCCGTCAACAGAGCGTTGGACTGTGCAAATGTTTCACTTAGCATTAGAAATAGAACCACAAAGAGTAAAAAACGTTTCATGATATAAAATGAAAATTAAACTAAAAAAATCAAAAACTTCCCAATAATAATAAAGAATAAAACTTATAAATACGATTTAATCGTATCTCAACCATTTGAAATATGACAAGAACACAATAATTCTCCTGTAATAATTTCAGCTTGCTTTATAACTGTATCTGTTGCCAACATCTGCATGTCTGGAGGATATCCATATTTTCTTAACAGACGTTTCACCGCTACGCGCATCTTGGCACGAACATTTTCTTTTATCTCCCAATCAATGGAAGTGTTATTGCGAATTGTTTCTGTCAATACAACTGCCAATTCACGCAACTTGTCTTTTCCCATCAATTCCATAGCACTTTCATTGTCGGCAACGGCAGAATAAAATGCGTATTCGTATTCTGATAAACCAAGCTCTTTTGACGCTTCATCTTGTGCCACTATATGCTTGCTCAATCCTATCAATTCGTCAATGACTTCAACAGCAGTTATGACCTTATTATGATATCTCCTTATCGAATCTTCCAACATCTCCATCAAGGTGCGTCCTTGAACAATATTTCTATTCATTCTGACTTTTATCTCGTCATTCAAAAGTTTTTTCAGAACTTCTAAAGCAATGTTTTTATGTTCCATATCTTTCAGTTCCATCAAAAACTCTTCTGATAAAATAGAAATATCAGGTTTCTTAATGCCAGCTGCATCAAAAACATCAACCACCTGATTAGAGACAAGAGCCTTGTCGATTACCTGACGTATCGTCGTCTCAATCTCTTCACTCGTTTTTCCTGAAGATGTTATGTCGAACTTACACAGACGAGCCTTCACTGCTTGGAAAAAAGAGACCTCTTCTTTCACCGACATCGCTTCATCATGCGGTATCGCTATCGCAAAAGCCTTCGACAAAGCATTGACTTCGTTCACAAAACGTTTCTTTCCATCTTGCAATCCGAGAATATAATCCTCTGTCTGTAATATCAAAGATAATTTAGTTGAGACATCAGCATCGAAATAAGGCTTGTAATCAATCTTTGAAAGCATCTGCTGGATTATCTCCATTTTCTCCATCATCAAATCGACAGCCTGTTCCTGCTGTTCCGTAGGATTTCCTTTGCCATTAGCATCCGAATAGAAAGAAAGCGCTTTCTTCAAATCTGATGCAATACCTAAATAATCAACGACCAAACCTCCTGGCTTGTCTTTATACACACGATTCACTCGCGCTATCGCCTGCATAAGATTGTGTCCCTGCATAGGTTTGTCGATATAAAGAGTATGCAGACAAGGCACGTCAAACCCCGTGAGCCACATATCTCGCACAATGACTAATTTAAGTTCATCGTCTGTATCTTTCATCCTATCCGCCAACGCTCTACGCTGTTCCTTTGACGTATGATGTTTGGAAATTTCAGGTCCGTCAGACGATGCCGAAGTCATGACAACTTTTATCGCGCCTTTTGTAAGGTCATCGTTATGCCATTGAGGTCGCAACGCAACGATAGCATTGTAAAGTTCAACAGCAATCCTGCGACTCATCGCCACAATCATCGCCTTGCCCTCAAACACTTCCTGACGCTGCTCGAAGTGAGCGACTATATCTTTAGCAATATTCTTTATTCTGGCAGGACTTCCTATCAAAGCCTCAAGCTGAGTCCAACGCGCCTTGGCTTGCTGCACCTCATCAAACTCATCAACGCCTAATTCTTCATCCAAGTCTCTGATAAGTTCTCGTCCTTCATCGCTCAGCTCCACTTTCGCCAAACGGCTCTCGTAGAAGATACGCACCGTAGCTCCATCTTCCACAGCCTGCGCTATGTCATAAATATCGACATAATTACCGAATACCGCAGGAGTGTTGACATCCGTAGCTTCAATAGGCGTTCCCGTGAAACCAAGATATGTGGCGTTAGGCAAAGCATCACGAAGATATTTCGCAAAACCATATTTAGTCTTAAAGCCAATAACTTCGTCAGATTCATTACGCACCTCGACATTTTTCGCCTTAAAACCATATTGAGTACGATGAGCCTCGTCGGCAATGACAATGACATTACTTCTGTCGGTTAACTGTTCATAAACATTACCGCTCTCTGGCTGGAACTTCTGTATCGTCGTAAATATCACGCCACCCGAAGCAACGCTCAGCAACGACTTCAGATGCTCTCTGTCTTCCGCCTGTATCGGTGTTTGTCGCAGCAACTGACGGCAGTCGGCAAATGTTCCGAAGAGCTGGTCGTCCAAATCATTGCGGTCGGTTATCACCACGATGGTAGGATTGTTCAGCATACGGACAATCTTGCCAACATAAAACACCATCGAAAGCGACTTGCCCGACCCCTGCGTATGCCATATCACGCCCGCTTTATGATCGCCTTGCGGCTGTTCCTTCACATCTTTAAGACCATAAACGGCAGGATCTTCTTTCAAGACGAAAATATCATTAAGGTTGATGCCTGTTGCTCTCACTGTCGATTCCACCGCCTTGTTGACAGCGTAATATTGATGATATGCCGCTATCTTCTTCACCGTCTTCACCGTGGTGATGCCTGTGTTTTTATCTTCCGTCTTGCTCTTTTCGAAGACAGTAAACGAGCGGATAAGGTCGAGCAATGTCTCTTTATTCAACATTCCATTTATAAGCACCTCCAACTGACTTACGAGATGCGATGCCTCCGCCTTGCCGTCGGCGCTTTTCCACGCCATCATACGGCTGAAACCTGCAGACAGAGAACCGGCGCGAGCCTCCAGACCGTCGGATATGACGACGACGGAATTATATGTAAACAGAGAAGGGATAGTCTCTTTGTAAGTCTCAATCTGTCGGAAAGCACTTTGCACGGTGGCGTTCTCATCGGCAGCATTCTTCAGTTCTATCACTACCAAAGGCAAGCCGTTGACAAACAGAATGACATCAGGACGTTTGTTATGATTATTCTCTATGACCGTAAACTGGTTGACGACAGTGAAATCGTTATTCTGTGGATTATCGAAATCCACGAGCCAGACCAATTCACCGCGTTCTGCACCATCTTTATGCACCGACACCGGTATGCCCTCGGTGAGCATACGATGAAAAGCCTCGTTGTTAGCCAGCAAATCCGGCGAAGCGATACGCAGCACTTTGTTTACAGCCTCGTCGCACACCTCCTGTGGCAATTTAGGATTGATGCGATACACGGCAGAGCGCAGATTCTCCGTCATAACGACCTCTTCAAACGAAGCACGTTTAGGGCAAACGCCATCCGGAGCGATGTCGGGACCATAGAAATAACTATAGCCAAGTTGTTCAAACAAGCCGATGGCAAATTCTTCTATTTTCGATTCGGTGAGAGTGGACATAATTATCTCTTATTTTTGAAACTGCAATTGAAAAATCTCTTTTTGACGACTAATCTCATTAGCCAATTCTTCTTCGCTCGGCAATAGCAACTTATATTTTGAAGCAAAAATCTGTTCATTACCTTTCAAGACAGAATACCGTGCAATATCCCTATCAGTTTGAGCACAAAGTAAAATGCCTATAGTGGGGTTATCTCCTTCGCTTCTTTTCAGTTCATCATACATTCTGACATACATATCCATTTGCCCCACATCCTGATGAGAGATCTTACCAACTTTCAAATCGACCAATACAAATGCTTTCAGCAGATAATTGTAGAACACCAAATCAATGTAATAGTCTTCCGTCTCGGTTCGGATAAGTTGTTGGCGAGCCACAAATGCAAAGCCTTTTCCCATTTCCATAAGGAAATCGCTGAGATTGTCGAGAATGGCTTGTTCCAAATCTTTTTCCTTGTATCCTTTATTTCCAGGCAAACCAAGAAATTCCAACACCGTGGGATTTTTGATGAACTCTAACTTGTCACGCTGGAAATCTGCTGTCTTCTCTTTCATTTCCTGCTCCACAGTTTCTTTCACTTGCGACAGCAACATCCGTTCGTAATACTGCGTATTAATATTTCGGTCGAGTGTGCGGACACTCCACATCTGTTCCGAAGCCTCTTTCATATACCAATTTCGGGCTTTTTCACTTTCTACACGCATCAATCGCTCAAAATGCGACCAACTCAATCGGGCAGACAGTGTCTGCTGAATTAATGCTTTGGGCTGCTCTGACAATACTTGCACAGTGTTGCTTTGAGATTCAGCAGACAGTGTCTGCTGAATCTGCAAATCACTGAAAGTCAAGTAGAACAATCTAAAACTGCGGATATTAGTTTCCGAATATCCTTTCCCAAATTCGTCAGTCAAAGCCTTTGATGCCAACTTTACAATATAGGCACCATATTCGGCTCTTTCTTTGCCTTTTTGCATCTGCTCCACAATGCGTTGTCCCAACAACCAATTAGCTTGTACTTGTGCATAGTTGATAGAAGCGTATGCCATTCCTCGTGCCGAACGAACTATCTGTTTTAATGATTCCAGAAAATCCTTTTCTTCCTTATTTATCAATATATTACTCTCCATAACCTTCTTATATTTTCACCTCACCACTCATCAACTTTGGCAATAAACCATCTCGTTGCTGAATGAGAGTTTGGATTTGCATTTCATTTGCCTTTATTTTTTCAAAGATAGGTTTAATTCTATCAACAAAATCGTTCACTTCTTTGCTAGAAGGAATTTGTATATCAAGTGATTTAAACGCAGATTTGCTTATTTCCATAAACGTTGATCCATTTGAATAACTGTGTACTAAATCTATATTTACTTTAAGCCACAGATAAATGAATTCTTTGTCATATCCTTTATCATCAAGAATTGCTATATATCCTTGATTAATTGCAATAGGTATTTCTGAAAAAGCTAAAACACCAACGGGTGCTCTAGAAGACATTAACAATGTTCCTGCTGGCAATAATCCCGAACTAATTTGTTCAAGTCCTTTTTGCGTAATTTTCTTTTCTGTCTCAAACAAATACAAACCATTCAATGTGGTTACATCTCTCGGAGAAGTCCATGCAATATCTCCATTCCAAAAATGAGGTTCTTTTGTACTTGGCGTTGTTCCGCCTTTTACAGATATAATATCCCCCAACTTTCCTTCCGCCCAATCTTCTTTTGCCTCTTCGATGAACCATTGTCTGAACAATGTTTCTGCCATTGCTTCGAGGGTTTTATTCTCACGATGCAATAAATCTATTTTGTCGTCTAAAGAAGAGAGAATAGAGGCAATGCGGTGCTGAGTGGGGAGAGAAGGAATTGAAACAGGCAATTCATGTATGTGATTCCTATTTAACGAAGGGACTGCACTTCCTGTATTCAATTGCGTAAAATCAAAGGTTTTTAGTAAATAATACATAAACTTTGTATCATTCCCTTTGAAATCAATAATATATAGTACTGTATTGTGTGCCCAATAAGCATTAGGATAATAATGTGGAATACCAATATTACCACTTCGACCAATTGTAACTCCTGGACCTTCCTTTGTAAATTGATTATGATAGCCAATTATTCCATTTGAACCAGCAACTGGAATATCTCCATCAATCATTTTATCTTTGGGTAAGTCGTGTCCTCTTTGAAAAGTGACTATCTCTCCCAATTTATATTCTTTCCATTCGGTCATATCACAATTGTTTATTTAGTATATAGAAACCTTTTATTGCGTACTGTTTCACTTTCTCATACGACCATTTCCGTGAGGTCACGAAAATGGTCATCATTCCACTTCGCCTGCTTTAATTTTCATTTCTATTTTTATCTCTATTTTCAAAATCAAAATATAAAAAAAGAAATGTACATTGAATATCAATTATTTATGGTTTTCTTTTTTATTTCTTTTTTTTATGCCATTATTTTAACTCGTAAATATAAAATAAAAACATGTTGATTATTAAATGGTTATATTCTTTCTTTTTTCTTAAATATGTTATTTTACCCTATTTTCTGCCACTTTCTGAAAGAAAAGAATTTTTTTGCAGAATTTTATATTGTACTACATTTGTAAACTATTCATACCTATTCTTTCGGCAACTTTTGGGTATTTTTCTCCAATTGTTTTTCTTCACGAGCAACTCTACGCTCAACTTTCTTTATATCTTCTGCCGCAGGTAATTCTTCAGGACGAATGCCACGTTGCAACAACATTCCTCTAACACTTTGATTATTTTGTATATGCTCATTCGTAATAGGCATTTCTCCTTGCAGGTCTTTTTGCTCAACATTGTAATTGGTCATTTCTGTTGCCAAATTCTTAGCTGCAATAGTCAGTGTTGGCAAATGGTCTGCCAAAGCTCCATTTTTCACACCAAGTCTTTGTTTCATCTGTTCGGTATTCACACCTCCGAACAAAGCCGTATCGCCTTTTGAACGGATTCTTCCAAATCCTTTATCGTCAACTCCACGCTGATAAATATTCTGACTTAACTGCTTCTCAGAACATCTTAGTCTTTCGCGAGTTTCCAACCTAGATAGCAGTTGCAAGCGTTCTTCTATAAGTTCAGCATTTCGAGTCTGTACAGCGAAATAACTCTGCGCAAAAGCTATCTCCTCTTTTTTAGGGTCGCCATTCTGTGCAATCAAATAACACGCATAACGCGTAAGCATAAAATCTTGTATTTCACGTTGCGCTCCTTTTGCCAAAGATATCATTTTCGTGACCTCACGAAAATGATCATCAATGTTGATATTCTGCGTTTTGCAAGATTCCATAGCACGATTTATTGCTACTACAAAGTTTTCCCATCTTGCATATCCCAACACGTTTTGAAGCTCACGTGCATACCACACCTCCATCGTATCACCATTATCATCTTCAATATGTTTTGCAATGGTGTCGAATCTACTCTTGTACTCGTTAATTTTCTGTAAATCCATAGCAATTATTATTTAACCGTTTAACTTCAGTTTTTAGTTCTTCTATAAAATTATGCTGTGTTCGCTCTTTTTAGAATTCCGCAAAGGTGTTGCGGAATTTGAATATATCAGATAAAACTTTCTCATTCTTTCAACTAAATCTGTTCTCACTAACTCGCTCATAACCTTAACTTATTTTTATCTTCTCCAAATTCTCCAATATCAACTTATTCAATCTCTCTTCTTCCTTCAATTGTTCTTCAAATTCGGCTTTCAATGCTGCAAAACGTTCAGCGAAGTTGAAGTCGTCTTCCTCTTCCGGCAATCCAACATATCGTCCTGGCGTCAAGACATAATCCAATTCTTCAACCTTAGCGATAGATACCGAGGCGCAGAATCCTGGCTCATCGTGATATTTGCCGTTTTTGTTTCTCCATTGATGATATGTGTCTGCAATGAGATTTATGTCGTCCGCACTGAACTCACGAGTACGACGGTTTATCAGATGTCCTAAGTTACGAGCGTCGATGAAAAGTATCTCGCCTCCACGTTCACGGAATCTGTCGGTCTCGTTACGGTTACGGCTGAGGAACCACAATGACGCAGGAATCTGAGTGTTGAGGAACAATTTCGCAGGCAGATTTACGATACAATCTACCAATCCTGCTTTCACCAATTCCTTGCGTATCTCGCCTTCGCCACCGCTTTTCGATGTCAGAGCTCCTTTTGCCAAGACGAAACCAGCTTGTCCGCCCGGCGCCAGATGATAGATGAAATGTTGAATCCAAGCGAAGTTAGCGTTGCTTGTCGGAGGTGTTCCATATTTCCAACGGCCGTCAGAGCGAAGCAAGTCGCCGCTCCAGTCGCTGTCGTTAAACGGAGGATTCGCTATCACATAATCCACTTTCACATCACGATGAGCGTCGTTGAGGAAAGAGCCTTCTGTGTTCCACTTCACCTGAGAAGCGTCGATGCCACGGATGGCGAGGTTCATCTTACAAAGTCGCCATGTGGTTTGGTTGCTTTCCTGTCCGTAAATAGAAATGTCGTTTATGATACCTTGATGTTCTTTTACGAATTTCTCGCTCTGCACGAACATACCGCCCGAACCGCAGCAAGGGTCGAGGACGCGTCCTTTATAAGGTTCCAACATATTGACAAGAAGTTCAACAACAGAGCGAGGGGTGTAGAACTGACCGCCTTTCTTGCCTTCTGCCAAAGCGAACTCGCCTAAGAAATATTCGAAGACATGTCCCAAGAGGTCGGCGCTGTTTGTATTTGTATTCAAAGTGCTGTTGCCTATAAGGTCGATAAGTTCTCCGAGACTTGTAGGGTCGAGGTTAGGACGAGCAAAGACTTTTGGCAGCACGCCTTTTAATATAGGGTTCTCTTTTTCGATGGCATCCATAGCGTCATCTATGAACTTACCAATCTTAGGATCTTTAGCGTTAGCCACCAAATTGTTCCATCTTGCCACTTGAGGCACATAGAAAACATTCTCTGCCTTATATTCCTCACGGTCTTCAGGGTCAGCGCCAAGTTCTATTTCTTGTTGCAAACGAGCATAAAGTTCCTCGAAAGAAACAGATATATATTTCAAGAAGATAAGTCCTAAAACCACATGTTTATATTCAGCAGCATCAATATTCTTGCGCAATTTATCCGCTGCTTTCCATAGTTGTTTCTCTAAAGGTTCTTCTATATTCTCTTTTTTCTTTGCCATAAACTTACACGTTAATTTTAGTAGTGCAAATATACAATTTTATTCAGAAATAGAGTCAATATACAATCTTTCTTTCTGAATATATTACACTTATCAAACAGATTTTATTTTCATTGAAGAAACAGATAGGTAAACTCTTCCCATTATAAATTGTAAGGTTACGAATAGGAGTAAAATCCAACTCATTCAAAAAAATCGGAGGTATTCTACAGAACACCTCCGACCATCAGATATTTATTGTACTAAACAACACTTACTTCTTGATATTCAGCGGAATAAGCGTATAAGTTTGTTCATTAAAGATTCCCACTTGACCTGACTGAGTAACTACAAGAGGAAGTTCGCCCCAGAGCACTTGTGCTACAGTATCCATAATTTCAATCTCTACCTCATTTAACATCACTTGGGAGTTGAAGCCATACTGCAAAAGAGTATCGACAGGTTGTGTGTACCAATTATCCAAAGTCTTTAAACCGATATAATTCTGCTGTGTTTTAGCATCTGTATATTGGATAAAATTAATATAACTATTTTGCGAATAATTTTCCGTATTTTCAGACACATAGAAAGTATTATCCAACAGATATTGTTTTACAGCATCTTCGGTCATTTCGATATTTTGGGTTGCAACTTCTTCAGTATTATGAGCGCCACGAATATTTTTCTCTAAGATAAAAACACCGCAACCGGCAAAATAACCGATAAGAGCAATCCAAGAAATTTTCTTTAAATACCAAATAAAGTCGATCTTTTCCATTCCCATTACGGCAACGCCAGCCGCAGAACCAATAATTAAGATACTACCACCGGTTCCAGCGCAATACGCCAAAAACTCCCAGAAATAGTGATCTGTCGGGAACGAATACATATTCATAGCACCTGCCACCAACGGAACGTTGTCAACCACAGAGGATAAAACACCAATAATCATATTGATAACATAGTATTTGGAAGGTTCTGCCAATGGGATAGCATCCAATTTTTGAGAAAGAAGTTCGAGATGACCTATTGTTGCTAATGCATTTACAGCCAATAAAATACCTAAAAAGAAAAGCAAACTTGGCACATCGATTCTAGAAAGCACATTAGTAATAGAGTGACGGTGTTGTACCTCTTTTTCCGATTTTCTATGTACAATTTCGGATGTTACCCACATAACACCTAAGCCTGCCAACATTCCGATATATGGGGGTAAGTGTGTAATTGTTTTGAAAATAGGGACAAAAATCAAACAGGAAACACCCAAAACAAGGAATAAAATCTGTTGCCAACGAGGAGCAGTATGTTCTTCGCCAGCGTGGGCGCTGTGCGGACGTTCCACGTTACCTTTCATCAAGAATGATAACACTACAAGAGGAACAATAAGTGATACCAAACTTGCAATAAAAGTCATTTCAATGATATTCAGCGTAGTAACCTTTCCTGCAATCCACAACATAATGGTAGTAACATCACCAATAGGAGACCATGCACCGCCCGAGTTAGCTGCCACAATCACCATACTTGCATAGAACCATCTATCATACTTATTACCAATTAGCTTACGCAACAACGCGACCATTACAATTGCAGTAGTCATATTGTCTAATACTGCAGACATAAAGAAAGATAATATTGAAATAATCCACAACAACTTCACTTTGTGCGTTGTAGCAATTTTTTCTGTAATAATCGAAAATCCCCCCTGATTATCAATAATTTCCACAATTGTCATGGCTCCCATTAGGAAGAAGATGATTTGAGAAATATCACCCAAAATCTCAATCAACTTATGATGAATCAGCCAATCGGAAAAACCGGCACCTGGATTAATCATCAGATAATCACGCAAGGCAGCATCATTGAGCAGTAAACTTTCGCCTCCAATTACAGCGCAAACCCACAAGAGGGCAGCAAGAAGCAAAGCAGAGGCACTTTTGTTAATTTTCAACGGATGTTCGAGGGCTATACATGCATAACCGATCACGAACAGAACAATCATAAATGTAAACATATCTTAGAATTTTAATTTAACTTCTTGTAACAGACTGATTTTAGTTTTGTTCAGTAGAAGAATCTATTTCTGACGTTGTCGTATTCTCATCTGCCTGTGGAATCTCCTTCTTTCTGTAAAGATAAAGCGCAACAAAAAGATTGCAGAATAAACCATATATAATTAATGAAAAGGAGAACATAATGGCTGAAGAAAGCGGATTCGTATGTGTAAAAACCTTCTCATTTTTAGTAGCTTGGTAACGTTTCTCGTGCAGATTGAAATTCTCCATTTCGTTAGCCGTAGAGATTATCACCTGCGTGATAGGTGTTACCAACGAATCGGTAAGGAATGCGCCTTGTTGGCATTTTTCAAACATTTGCACCCAAGCATTTTTCGCAAAATTATTAAAATTCCCCAAAGTATAATGCGTTGAATCAACGTTTCTACCATTCTGAATATAAGGGAGATAATGACGCATAATAAATTGAACATTGGAGTCAACAGCCAGCGCTTCCTCTGGTGTGAGTGTTTCTGTTGCCACTTGCAACTTTGCAGATGTTAAACTATCAATTTGCTCCAAAAATAGATTCACTTCAGCTGTAGTTACACTATCTTTTTTCAGATTTTCGTAGTATAGTTCCTGATTTTTATCATTCACATTTTGCAAAAATTTCGGACGTACAGAAAAAAGAGTAGTAAGCACCAATAGCACCACAACAAAGGCCACAAACACCATTCCGATTCCCACACCAAATGCCTTGGGATAGGAAATCACATCGCCTTCCGTTCTTTCTCTAACTTCCTTAATTCCAGCATATAAAATTAAAACGGTTATAACCAAAATCGCAATACTAATTACTGAACTAAAAGAGGTTATATCAATACTTTGTGCATAATTTTTCACAATTTCAATAGCAGAAACTACAGCACCTAAGAGAAATCCCCACTTTAAAATCGACAAGAAATTACTATCCTTCTTCATAATTAAATATTTTGAGAAAATACTTTTGCAAAAGTACAACTTTTTCAGCAAATTAACACAAAAAAATCCAACAGATTTTATATTTTTGCAAGCCTAAAATCAGAATAATGAATTTTTCGACAATACCTAAAATTAAAACCCTAACATTTTTTTTCTTTGCAATTTTTCTTTGTGGATGTAACAACAAGAATGAGGGAACTTTACAAATAGAATTTTGTCATCGCGTAGAAAATGCGCCTTTACAACTTCACCAACTCATCTATGAAAACAAGGCTGGCAATCCCTATCAGGTTGACGAAGTAAAATATTTTATTTCCAAAATCTGCCTAATTGATGAACAAAATCGCTACATTGCGCTCTCAGGAGTCACAGAAAATCCACACTATGTTGACATTAGTTTGCCAGAAACGATGAGCCTCAATATCAATGTAGAAGAGGGAAATTACAAAGGTTTTGCATTTATTTTTGGATTAGACCAAGAGGACAATATCAATCATCGATTTGTCAATCCGCCAGAAGCTAACTTTGCCTGGCCCGATATTTTAGGTGGAGGCTATCACTATATGCAGATTAATGGGAAATGGGAAACACCTGACAACGAAATTAAAACCATGAATTTTCACACAGGAATTGGGCAACTTTACGAAGGAAATTCGATGCAAATTACCGACATTTACCAATATATACACAACCATTTCTTGGTAACCATTCCGCACGATTTTTCAGTAACACACAATAACACCACATCGCTTAAGCTGGTGATGAATATCGAAAATTGGTTCCAAAATCCAAACACATACGACCACAACTATTTTGGAGGTTCGATAATGCAAAATCAAGAAGCGCAGGAGATGATAAAGCAAAATGGTTGCGATGTTTTTACAATAGAATAAAACATCCTAAATTTTGAACAACATTACAACAAAAATGTTTTTAAGGTAAAAATTGACAATATGGAAACATTAAAATATTTGATTATAGGCGGTGTTGCGGGAGGAGCAACGGCTGCTGCACGCCTTCGCAGAATTGACGAAAACGCTGAAATTATCCTTTTTGAAAAAGGGAAACATATCTCCTTTGCTAACTGTGGGCTCCCCTACTACATTGGAAACACCATCGAACAACGCGAAGCACTTTTTTTACAAACGCCCACCTCGTTCGGCGACCGATTCAACGTTGATGTTCGTAATAATCAAGAAGTTATATCTATAAATACTAATAAAAAGTCGGTACAAGTAAAACGCGCCAATGGAAAAATCTATGAAGAAACTTACGATAAACTTCTTCTCTCTCCTGGAGCAAATCCTTTCATTCCGAAGATTGAGGGTGTTGATTCCGAAGGAATTTTTACACTTAGAAATGTAGAAGACACGGACAATATTAAGAATTATGCCATTACCCACAAAATCAAGCAAGCCGTAGTGATAGGTGCAGGTTTCATTGGGTTAGAGATGGTGGAAAATCTACATCATTTGGGTATTCAAGTTTCCATTGTAGAAATGGCCAACCAACTAATGCCAACATTGGATTACGAAATGGCTGCATTTTTAAAAATGGAGATGGCAAACCAACAAGTAAAAATGCATTTAGGAACCTCTGCAACAAGATTTTATAGAGAGAACGAAAAACTACAAATCGTCCTCAGTAATGGAGAGACTCTCACTGCGGATATGGTAATTTTATCTGTAGGTGTGCGTCCAAACACAGCATTAGCCCAATCAGCAGGCATTAAATTGGGAGTTACTGGAGGAATTTGGGTTGATGAATACCTACAAACTTCTGTTCCAGATATTTATGCCGTAGGCGATGCTATTGAGTACCCACATCCGATTACCCGCAAACCTTGGCTTAACTTCTTAGCAAATCCTGCCAACCGGCAAGGTCGCATTGTGGCTGACAACATTGTATGGGGTAACAAAGTTCGATACGAAGGCGCCATTGGCACTGCTATTGCCAAAGTCTTCAATATGACTGCTGCCTCTACTGGATTATCAGAGAAAAAGTTACAGCAAGAACAGATTCCATATCTAACCTCTACCACCCATTCAAATTCACACGCAGGCTACTATCCCAATGCGCAAATGATGGCAATAAAACTCACATTTTCGCCAGAGAATGGTAAAATTTTAGGAGCGCAAATTGTGGGCTACGACGGCGTGGACAAACGAATTGATCAGATTGCACTACTAATCAAAAATGGAGGTTCCATCCACGATTTAACCCTTGTAGAACACGCCTACGCCCCACCCTTCTCCTCGGCCAAAGACCCCGTAGCCATTGCGGGTTACGTAGCTTGCAACGTATATAATGGTATAATGCCAACCATCACGTGGCGCGACCTTGCCGAGCAGAAACTTCCTGAAGGAACACTAATTGACGTACGCTCACTACAGGAGTTTACCGAAGGTACCATTCCGAACGCCATACATATTCCTATTGATGAACTCCGCGAACGCTTAGACGAAATTCCTGAAGATAAGCCTATTTACCTCTACTGTGGTATAGGTTTGCGCGGCTATGTAGCCCTGAAAATCTTAACCCAATCTGGATTTAAGAATGTATATAACCTTTCGGGAGGGTATCGCACATACGCCACCGCAATAATTTAAAACACTAATAATCAATTCTTGATAGCACGCGTAATCTCGCGTTTTCCTACGGGACCCGGCAGTGATTCAATAGTGAATCCTGCCGCTTTTAGTGTTCGCTTTACAACTCCTTTTGCACAATATGTTATCAACACACCTTGTGATTTCATAGCTTGCGCAATCTTCAAAAAATTAGGTAATTCCCACAATTTTGGCTCTACATCAGGGCCAAAAAGATCGAAATAAACCAAGTGAAAATAATTTGTTGGAAGAGAAGACGCTTCTAAAGTAGTATGTAATTTTGTAAAGGCAAAACAATTCGAGATATGATACGTTTGCGAGGGCGCACAGCGATGCATTTGCAGAAAATCTTCTTGTAGAGAAGAATTTATAAGTTGTGGATAATTAAAGCTTTCTGCTTCAGAAATGGAAAGAGGAAATGGTTCTAGGGTGGTATATTCTATTGTAGCAGAACGATTTTCAGCCAAAGTTAGCAACGCATTTAAACCTGTACCAAACCCCACTTCCAAAATTTTCAGCGGTTGCGATTCTGGAAAGCAGTGTAAACCTCGTTCAATATAAATATGGCGGGACTCATTAAGAGCGCCAAACTTAGAATGATATTGTTCTTCTGTATCGGTTAGTTGTAGCGATGAAGAACCATCTTCCGTTACAAAAAGCACACGTTTAGTATAATCTACAGCCATAAAAAAAGTTTGCGGCAAAGATAAGATTTTTCTTCAATTAGCAGCAAGAGCGTATTTGCATTTCGTGAACCTTAGGCAAACGCCTTTTAAGTTGTGGAGAATTTATGTTGTTTATACGAAGGCAGCAAGAATATTGTGCTAACAGAAAAGATGAGCGAAACTCGTTTCGCATTAGGGATGGAAGCGGTTATGAGCGCCGGTTTTAGAACTTACAATTAAGAACTTGGAACTTAGAAATTGGATTTTACGGAAAAAGAGGCGCAGGAAAAAGAGGCGCGAAATTTGAGCGGACAGCCCGACGGCGAGTGCGATGGATTAGAGCGAAGGGAAGAGCCGGAATGCCCAAATCTCCAAAAAAAGAAAAAAGCTCTCAACGAAGACTCTTTGTAATCTCAAAAGCAACTCATATTCAAGCATTTTCAACTCATCAAAATCAAAATAAAATAAGAAGAAAAAATCGCCTAAAAAAAATCTTTTTTTTCTTCAAAAAGGTTGCGAATTTGGAAAAAAAATTCTATTTTCGCTCACGATAAAAAAGGCAAACTTTTTTACATATAACATGTTCTAATAAAATAAAAATAAACAAGATACAAGTATGAAAAAGAAAATTGAATTTTGTCTCATCTACCGCGATATGTGGCAATCGTCTGGTAAATATGTTCCTCGCGTGGACCAATTGGTACGCGTTGCACCTGCCATTATTGAAATGGGTTGTTTCAGTCGCGTTGAAACCAATGGTGGCGCATCAGAGCAGGTAAATCTTCTTTACGGAGAAAACCCCAACAAATCGGTTCGTGCGTGGACAAAACAATTTAACGAAGCAGGCATCAAAACGATGATGTTAGAGCGTGCTTTGAACGGATTGCGTATGTTCCCTGTTCCTGCTGACGTTCGTCAATTGATGTGCAAAGTAAAAAAAGCGCAAGGTGTTGACGTAGTTCGTTCATTCTGTGGACTTAACGATCCTCGCAACTTAGAACTTTCCGTTAAATATGCAAAAGAAGCTGGTTTAATTTCGCAAGCTGCGCTCAGCATCACCTACTCAGAAATCCACACCGTTGAATATTACATGGGCATTGTGGACAAATTAGTAGAATTTGGTGCTGATGAAATTGGTTTGAAAGATATGGCTGGTATTGGTCGCCCTGCTTCATTAGGCAAATTGGTAAAGAATATCAAGGAGAAATACCCACATATCCGCGTACAATATCACGGACACTCAGGACCTGGTTTTTCAGTAGCATCTATGTTAGAGGTTGCGAAAGCGGGCGTTGACATTATCGATGTAGCGATGGAACCCCTCTCTTGGGGAATGGTTCACCCAGATGTGATTACCATTCAAGCGATGTTGAAAGACGCAGGTTTCGATGTTCCAGAAATCAATATGAATGCCTACATGGAAGCTCGCCGCTTAACACAAGAGTTTATGGACGACTTCTTGGTTTACTTTATGGACCCTAAAAATAAGATTTCCTCTTCACTTTTAGTAGGTTGTGGACTTCCAGGTGGAATGATGGGATCAATGATGGCCGATCTAAAAGGTGCGCACAAAGGTATCAATATGTACCTTCGCCAAAATGGCAAAAAAGAACTTACAGAAGATGAACTTTTGGTTGAACTTTTCAACGAAGTTCAATATGTATGGCCAAGAGTTGGAAATCCACCATTGGTAACACCTTTCAGTCAATATGTTAAGAATATTGCCTTGATGAACATAATGCAGATGGCTCAGAATAAAGAGCGCTACACTCAAATGGACAAAAACACATGGGATATGATTTTGGGAAAAACTGGAAAATTACCAGGCACATTGGCACCTGAAATTGTTGAGTTAGCGAAGAAAAACGGCTACGAATTTTACGAAGGCACACCACAAGACAACTACCCTAACGAACTTGACAAGTATAGAAAAGAGATGGAAGAATTAGGTTGGGAATTAGGTGAAGATGATGAAGAACTCTTTGAATTTGCAATGCACGAACGTCAATATCGCGACTACAAATCGGGTGTTGCCAAGAAGAAATTTGAAGATGAGTTGAAAGCTGCAAAAGAGAAATCTAACATTCAAGTAATTGTCAAAGAGATTAAAGCTCCTGAAGTTGTGATTTCAGAACTTGTTGAGCGTGTAACTTCACGTTTTCCCAAAGCACAACCTATTGTTGCTCCAGTTTCCGGAGAAGTTATTTGGGAACTTTCTGTTAATGAAGCTTCTATGCCAAAGCCCATCGGTTCTCCTATTGTAGAAAACGACATTGTATGCTTTGTTCAAGCGTTTTATGGCAATGAAGAGGTAAGAAGTTTTTACAAAGGAAAGATTGTTGAAACCGTTGTAAAACAGGGTGGTAAAGTACAAAAAGGTGATATTATTGCCTTTATTGATGTTGAATAATAAAAAGATATAGATATAATGGAAATTACAGGAAGATTAATTATGGTTATGCCGCTTCAGCAAGGAACCGGCAAGAGTGGAACACCTTGGCAAAAGCAGGAGTTTGTTATTGAAACCATTGAACAATATCCTAAAAAGATTTGTGCCAACTTATGGGGAGATAAAACCGATGCGTTGCAAAGATTGCAGATTGGTACCGTTGTAAAAATGTCGTTCAGTTTAGAATCTCGCGAATTTAACGGTAAGTGGTACACTGACGTTCGCGCATGGAAATTGGAATTAGCAGATGCTATTCCTGCAGGATATGGACAACCGATGGCCCCTCAAGGCTACGCAGGATATCCACCTCAACAACCTGCATACGGGCAAATGCCACAACAAAATTACGGACAACCACAACAAGGTTATCCTACAGCGGCGCCACAGCAATACACACAACCTGTTTATCCGCAACAAGTTCCGCAAGCTGCGCCACAACAACCGGCACCTGCAGCCTACCCTACTGAACCTCCTGTACAAGCAGCTCCATTTGAAGCATACAATTCGCTTCCCGACAATAACCTTGGCGGTGGAGAGATAGATAACGATGATCTTCCTTTCTAATCTATTGAATATGGAGAAATTCGGTATTGCCCATTTATCACAAATTGCAATGCGTGGCGAAGCTGCACATCGCTCAGAAATGGTTTCTCAATTGCTTTTTGGCGAGGCATACGAAGTGCTGGAAGTTGAAAACAATTGGATAAAAATCAGAACTGCTGATTGTAATTACGACGGTTGGATTGACAAAAAATTGTGGAATCCAATTTCGGAAGAATTAATGTGCGACTATTGTAATACCGAAAAATATTTTGTGAAGGACCTGCTCCTCTTCATTAAGGAGAGGAGCACAGGCTTCACATTTCCTATCTTCGCAGGCTCCTCATTCCCCTACCCCACAGATGGCGAATTTGCATTAGGAAATCGAAAATACAACCTATTAGTACCTGAAAACAAACAAATTGAAAACAACACACAACTCACTGATACACAATATACAGCCATCAATTTTGCTACTCTTTTTCTGAATGCGCCCTACCTTTGGGGTGGCAGAACACCTGCAGGAATTGATTGTTCTGGTTTTGTGCAAACTGTTTTTAAAAGTGTCGGATTGCAACTGCCACGCGATGCCTCACAACAAGTAGAATGGGGTAAAGTTGTTGAGTTCGCTTTTGAAACACAACCTTGCGACGTAGCGTTTTTTAGCAATGAAGAGGGCAAAATTATACACGTAGGACTGATTCTGCAACCTGGAGAGATTATTCATGCTAGCGGAAACGTCCGCATCGATGCAATAGACGGAACAGGGATTTTCAATAGAGAATTAGGTATTTATACCCACAACCTGCGAATTATCAAACGATTATTATAATCATCAAAAATGTTTTTAAAAGGAAATCAGATACTCTTACGAGGTCTTGAACCCAAAGATGTGAATTTGTTATACCTTTGGGAAAATGACCCTGAAGTATGGCAAATGAGTCAAACGCTAAAGCCGTACTCACACATTACGCTAAAAATGTTTGTTGAGTGTGCCAACGACGACCTTTACCACACGAAGCAGGTTCGTCTTATGGTTGATGATATCCACACTCGCGAAACCATTGGCATTATTGATATCTTCGACTTCGATCCTTATAATAGTCGCGCTGGTGTCGGCATCCTCATTGAAAGAAACCACCGCCGCAACGGAATCGGAACGGAAGCCATCCAGCTCACACAACACTATCTCTTCGATGTACTAAAAATCCATCAAGTGTACTGCAATATTCTCGTGGATAATGAAGCCAGCATCAAACTTTTCACTAACAATAACTTCACCTTAATTGGCACAAAAAAAGAGTGGACAAAAGTTGACAACGGCTACAAAGATGTTCATCTGTTTCAATGTATAAATCCCAATCCTCGTTATTAATCAATGAAAAAAATCATTTTTACCATTTTTATAGTTGCAGTACTTGCGGCATCAACACTCATCTATCTTCTTTACAATATTGCTTGGAAACCTAATAGCAATCCTAAAGGTACGGAAAAATTGATAATTCCGATAGGTGCAACTTTCCAAAACGTTACAGATTCAATTGAAAAACACAACTTTGTCAAAAATCCACAAACGTTCCAACATGTTGCAAAATGGCTGAAGTTTTCAAAAAATATCAAACCTGGAAAATATGAAATTCGCGCGGAGGAAAACAATTATTACTTTATCAAACGATTGATGCGCGGGCAACATTATCCCGTAAAGTTTACTTTTAATAATATTAGAACCAAGGAACAATTTGTTGAAAAAGTTGGCGATAATTTTCTTTTTGAACCACAAGAATTAGCACAACTTTTAAACGATCCTTCTTTTGCTGAAAGATATGGATTTAATACAGAAACTATATTAACATTATTTATACCTGATAGTTACGAAATCTTTTACGACATTACTGCTGAACAATTCTGCGAACGTTTACACTACTATTACGAACTTTTTTGGAACGATGAGCGCCGGAAAAAAGCTGACAATATTGGACTCTCTCCCACGGAAGTTGCCATTCTCGCTTCTATTGTTGATGAAGAGAGTTCAAAAGCATCGGAAAAACCGATTATTGCGGGACTTTACATCAATCGTTTAAAAAAAGGAATGCTTCTGCAGGCGGACCCAACTGTAAAATTTGCCGTTGGCGATATAACTTTAAAAAGAATCCTTTATGCTCATACAGAAATAGACTCCCCTTACAACACATACAAATATGCTGGACTTCCTCCGGGACCACTTCGCATCCCAGACAAGCAAACTTTAGATGCTGTTTTAAACTACACACATCATAACTTCCTCTATATGTGTGCAAAAGAAGACCTTTCAGGGTACCATAATTTTGCAAACACTTTAGCTGAGCATAACCGGAACGCACAAAAATATCACCGAGCAATCAGTCGCCTATAGCCATATTTCAAGCAAAGATGAACACAAAAGTAAAAGGATACATATTAGGAGCTATTGCGGCAGCTACATACGGAATGAATCCCCTATTTGCGTTGCCACTATACGCCGACGGAATGGAACCCGAATCGGTACTTTTTCTCCGTTATCTTTTTGCAATTCCTATCCTTTGCGTAATGCTGTGGTGGCGGGGGCACTCATTCAAACTTGATAAAAAAGACCTACCTCCACTTTTGCTCTACGGCATTCTATTTGCAATCTCATCTATCACACTATTCAGAAGTTACACCTATGTGGACGCAGGAGTTGCTTCTACAATTTTGTTTGTCTATCCAATTATGGTGGCGCTTATAATGGCAGTTTTCTACAAAGAGAAACTCACCTTGCAAACAATGCTCTGTATCATAACAGCAATTGGAGGAATCGCTCTTCTTTATTTAGGAAAAGAAGGCGCATCTCTTTCCTTAATAGGAACTTTACTCGTTTTGGGATCCGCTTTATCATACTCTATTTACATTGTAGGAATCAACAAAAGCAGACTAAAAGATATGGCAACCATCAAAGTAACATTGTATGTATTGCTTGTAGGTTGGTTTGTATGGGTAATTTTTGCACTAATAAATCAAAAGCTAACCACTCCAACCGAGTGGTATTTATGGATTAATATACTTATGCTCAGTATTTTACCAACAATAGTATCATTAACTTGCACTACAATAGCCATTAAATATATCGGTTCCACTCCAACAGCCATTTTAGGTGTTTTAGAACCCGTAACAGCGGTATTTTTCGGTGTTCTAATTTTCCACGAAAAACTCACTATAAAAGATTATATTGGGCTAATACTCATCATTGTGGCAGTAACTTTTGTAATTTCTGGAGGTAAGTTTAGCACTCACTTAACTCGTTTCCGAAAGATGTTTCCCAAAATTTCACCAAAAAAGAGAAGTTAAAATTAGATGAAAAACTATAAACTCAACAATAAATCTGGACTTATTCTTGAAGGAGGTGGAATGCGCGGCGTATTCACTTCTGGCGTTCTTGACAATTTTATGGACCGAGGAATTCACTTTCCCTACACCATTGGCGTAAGTGCTGGTGCATGTAATGGATTGTCATATATGTCACACCAACGCGGAAGAGCAAAATTCAGCAACATTGACCTACTCGAAAAGTACCATTATATCGGCTTCAAACATCTGATTACTAAAGGAAATATAATTGACTTTGACCTCCTTTTTCACACATTTCCTGAGAAAATTATTCCTTACGATTACGAAAAATTTGCGCAATCAGAAGCTGAATATGAGATGGTTACCACAAATTGTATTACAGGAAAAGCATGCTATTTTAACGAAAAAAGAGACCCCAAACGGATTATTGATATTGTAAAAGCATCAAGTAGTCTTCCGTTTCTTTGCCCTATAACCTATGTTGATAATATTCCGATGCTTGATGGGGGTATTGCTGATTCTATTCCGTTGAAACGTGCGCAATCGCTAGGTTTCGACAATAACCTCGTTGTGCTGACGCGCAATAAGGGCTATCGCAAATCTAGAGAGATGAAAGTCCCTCCCTTCTTCTACCGAAAATATCCCAAACTTTGTGAAGCTATTCGTAACCGAAATCTACTCTACAACCAACAGATGGATTTGGTGGAAATGCTTGAAAAGGAGGAAAAACTATTGGTTATCAGACCTGAACTTCCTATTCTTGTAGATAGAATGGAAAGAGATACTAAAAAACTTCTTGACCTTTATCAACAAGGATACGAATGTGCTGCTAAAATTCAATTCGATATCCTAAACTCCCCAATTGAAACTCCTGATTCTCAGGTAAATTAAAATTACAAGGAGCATAATTTCTGCAAAATCCCAACATAGGATAACAATCTACAGAATTTGAATAGTGCAAGTAAGCTCTTCCTCGATGCCCAAAAGCATCATTAAAAGGTAGCTCTAAAAAATTCATCTTTGCAAGTGGGATAATTTTAGATTCCTGTAAGTCATAAAGATACACTTTCAAAACATCTCTAAACTCCCAATTATTTTTGCTACATAAACTCGCTGATGGTAACCGATCATAGAAAAATAACACATTAGCATATTCCAGATAAGCAAGCGAATTCGTTGCTTGATATTCAGGCAAATCGGCTACTCGTTCGATTGTTGTCGTATCTAGCAATCCTGTATGCATACGCCTTGCAGACATCAGGAAATGTCCCCGATTATCATCACTTGCCCAATAGATCTTGTCCTCTAGAAAAATCAGGTTGCAACAGCGCAAAAATCCTGTGCTTTGATGCGAAATTAGCAGCTGCCATGTTTCTCCTAAATCATTGGAAAAAAAAAACTTACTCTCTTCTGCATTATCTCCCGAAGTAAGATAAATATAAGAGGAATAGGGATCCTTTTGAATATGGTGAAAATGAAAAATTGCCTCCTCATCATCTCTTCCTGAAAGATATTCAAAAACCACTTTCCAGTTATCAGGACTAGTGTAAGGATAACAACCTTTGAGAACGCGACGAGTATTTTTCCGAGCATGCGAGTACTCAGCAAAAAGACAAAACTCATTACCAGCATCATCATAAACAAAATCGATTCCGCAATTGTAAAGCCAACCTTGCAACGGATCTTCGTAATTCAATAAGGTTCGCTTCTCCTCATCGCAAATCCAAATACCAGCACCTGGAAATATATCAAACGGCGCTGCAAATACCGTCCCGTACTTCGGACTAACGGCAACTACACAACTCTGCAATAAGATAGAATCGGAATGATTTTGATTCAGATCCTTCCAAAGGATTGGTTTATCATTCGGTGAATCCAAAACATAAATCTTACCATTATCATTCTCATAATCAGTATAGTAAAATCGTTTTGCAAAAGAGGTTTTATTTGCAACATCTTCATTCTCAACCCAACATAAAGAGAGATGATATTCTGAAGAATCTTCCAAAGAGCACCTCTGAAAAGGCACTACCGATAATTTTAAATTTTTATCATCTGAATGGAAAATTATTTTCTCTATAAAGAGAAATAAAAGTAAAAAAAGAAATGCAATAACGATGATGGATACTTTCCAAACTTTATTCATAAACTACTAAAAGAAAGGAGTATAACGCTCTGATAGATTAAAAATTCTACGGATATTTTCTATAGTCATCACCTCAGTAGTTGCTCCGAAAGAATCTATTTTTCCCTGCTTCAAGAAGAGTGTTTTCGGAATAAATTCTTTTACTAAAGAGAGTTCGTGCATAATGACTAAAATTGTTCTACCAGTATTATGCAGTGTTTCAATAAGTTCTAAAAGTTCATATTTATGAGCAATATCTAAGTTTGACAAGGGTTCATCGAAAAGAATCAATGGTGTTTGTTGTGCCATTGCTCGCGCCACCAATGTACGCTGACGTTCGCCTCCACTCAATTCGCGCGTCATTCGATTGCGCAAATGTGCCAAATCTGTCTGTTCTAAAATCTCTTCTACCAATTGTTTATCCTCTTGCGATGCCAAACTCCATCGCCCTTGATATGGCATTCTTCCCATCATCACCATATCGAAAACTGAGAAATCGTAAACAACCTCTTCATACTGAGGTACAACAGCTAATTTCTGAGCTAATTCTTGGATAGAAAATCTAGTAATCAACTGATTATCAATCAAAATATCACCAGAAGAGGGCTTTAATAATCCTGCAATTAAATTAAAAAGTGTAGATTTTCCTGCCCCATTAGGGCCTAAAATTGCACAATAATCCCCCATCTTCAGTTCCAACGACAAGTTATCGATAACGAACTGATTTTGATAGGAAAAAGATAGATTTTTAATTTTCAACATAGGATTAAAAACGCAATTTTTTACGATCGTTGATTAAAAGGAAGATAAAATAGGGCGCGCCGACAAGGGCAGTAATGCTGCCAACAGGCAACTCTGAGAATGGCGACAATACGCGTGCCAAGGTATCTGCAAAAAGTAAAAAGAATGCACCAAGGAAAAGCGATGCCACAAGCAGTTTCCTGACATCGTTTCCCCATATAATTCTTGCTAAGTTCGGAATTATTAGCCCAATAAAACCAATTACACCACAAAAAGAAACAATTCCGGCAATTATCAACGAGGAGATAACTAAAAGAAAAATCGAAACTCGGCGCACATTTACCCCTAATGTCTGTGCAGATTTATCACCTAATTGAATAACATTCAAATCTTTAGAATACCCTAACAGAACAATTACCGCAGCAAGAAAGAAAAGTGTTAAATGAGGAATATAGCTCAGCTGACTATTGGATAAACTTCCCATAGTCCAGAAGAAAATCTTCTGCATCTCCTGTTGATTGAGAACCATAAGAAGTGTCAACACCGCTGAAATTAAGAAGTTAACAGCAACTCCCGTCAATAAAATTGTTTGTGTTGTTCCTGTACGCTGCCGTCCTGCTACCAAAAAAATAAAAAGTAACGTGAGCAGTGCCGTGAGGAAAGCCATACCTGTAACACCAAAAATCAGTGCGTCAAGCCCCAGAACAAAAGCAAGAGCAGCTCCAATAGATGCTCCTGAAGAGACTCCTAAGATGTATGGATCGCATATAGGATTCCTAAATATCGACTGGAAAACGACTCCACACATCGATAGTGCAGCGCCTGCTAGCAAACTCATCAAAATTCGAGGCAAACGAAGTTCTAAGACTGCAATTTGGGAGACAGATGAAATTTGCGACGCATCTGCTAAACCAATATATGAAAGCAAAATAGTCCACACCTCTCCTACCGGAATCGGAACTGTACCGATAGAAGCCGCAGCAAAAACAACAGCAACAACCACCAATAGTAGTAGAATGGATACCCCGCAAATTTTCAGTAATTTCATAAATAATAAAGAGAGCCTGCTCATAATGAACAGGCTCTTACAGAAACTATTAGATTCATTAATTTTTCAAAGAAGCAATCTCTCTTACAGCATTGATAGCTGCATCAATATCTTCATCCGTATTAAATGGTCCTACACTCAAACGAACAGTTCCATGTATATCGAATGTACCAATTCCTTCGTGAACTTTAGGTGCGCATTGCAAACCTGTACGACAAGCAATTTCATAATCTACATCTAACATCATTCCAACATCACCAGCTTCAAAACCATTAATATTAAAGCTCAATACAGGGTTGTGATTTTCGCAAGTATCTGCGCAATAGGTAGTAACACCTTTTATTTCTTGCAAGCCTAAACGTAATTTATCCCAAAGTTTCATCTCTTTTTCGTGGATATTGTCGATACCTTGTTCTAAAATCCATTTCACACCTGCATTCAAACCAGCAACGCCAACCAAGTTCAAGGTTCCAAATTCCATTCTGTAAGGATATTCCTCAAGGTGACCCGGATAAGCCGAACGTACTCCTGTACCGCCATAACGAGTAATCTTCACATCTACCCCTTCACGAATGTATGATCCACCAATTCCTGTAGGTCCCATCAAACATTTGTGACCTGTAAATGCGTATGCGTCAATATTTGCAGCTTGCATATCAAGATTAATCGCACCTGCACCTTGACTTCCATCTACAACAAAAATCAAACCATGTTCTTTACAGATTTTTCCAATTTCTGCCAATGGTTGGAAAGTACCGATAACGTTGGAACAGTGCGTACAAACCACAAATTTTGTATTAGGGCGAATCGCTTTACGGATATCATCAGGATTTACAAAACCACGGCTATCAAAAGGAACATAAGTAACATCTGCCAAACGACCCTCTTTTTGCAACGAATAAAGCGGGCGCAATACAGAATTATGCTCCAATTGTGTAGTGATAACATGCGCATTCGGTTCTGCAAGCCCTTGAATAATAAGATTTAAAGAATCTGTAGCATTATAACTAAATGTTAGGCGGTTATAGTCTTTTCCCCCATTAAAAAGTTGGGTTAACATTTTTCTTGTATTATTTACCACCTCTTCCGTTTCGATAGCAGCATCAAAACCAGAACGACCTGGATTTACGCCATGCTTTCGATAGAAATTGCACATAAAATCATAAACAACATCTGGTTTCGGATACGTGGTTGCTGAATTGTCTAAATAAATCATAATCGGTTATTTTTGGGTTAATTACTTTTCAATTACAAGTGCGTCAGCAACAATCTCTGCCAACGTTTTAATTTTAATTCCTAATTTATAGGTATGATTCAATTGTGTGAGTTGGTCAACACAGTTATGGCAAGGGGTAATCACCACTTTAGCACCCGTAGCTCGAATCTGCTCTGCTTTCATCTCACCTACTTTCAAACGACGTTCATTGTACTCACTCATCGCCAATTGACCGCCACCGCCGCCACAACAAAATGCATCATTCCCGTGAGGATTCATCTCTACAAAATGGGAAACTGATTCCTTTACAACATAACGCAACTGCTGTAAAAGTCCGCCATTGCGCACTAAATTACACGGGTCATGAATGGTGCATAACTCTTGATTAAGCGATTTATCGACCTTAATTCTACCAGACTTGATATAATCTGCCAGAAGTTCCACCAAATTTACAACCGGAAAATCATACTTTTTCTGGATAAAGTTCGGTCCCTCCCAACGGAATGCTCGTCCACCATGACCGCATTCACCCAAAATCAAGGTTCTGCAGTTTAATTTTGTCATCTGCTCAGCCAGATGGTTTACTATAACTTGTGCTTCCTCATTATTGCCAGAAAAGAAAGCATAATTCGTTACATCATACATATCTGTAGAGAGAGTCCAACTCTCTTTGGCGGCATAAAACACCTTGGCTGCTGCCACAATTGAAAGCGGAAAGAACTTCGGTTCGCGCGGATTTAAGGTATAAAGCAAATTTACATCTGACTTATTCAGAGGAATTTCTGCTTCTGGATCCTCCAAATCATCTTGCAAATCCTCCTGCATCCATTCTATGGTATCCACAAACTCTTCCGTCGGAATCCCCATATTATTTCCCGTTTCAAGTGCTGCATTTACTGTCGATTGTAATGTTTCTGGCACCAATCCCATTTTCGCAAGCATCATTCTACCTATGCGTACAACATACGGAATATCCACCCCAATAGAACAATGTTTCACACAACGTCCACACATCGTACAACCGCCAAAAAGTGCATCCACCATCTCTTCTATTGTATAGTCATTCAACTCTCGAGCATTCACCCAGGCAGGTGCTACTTTTCCCATTGTTGTGCAATACCTACGATATATCGACGCCACAATGTCCACTTTATAAGCAGGCATAAATTTAGGGTCTTTCATCGCCAAATAATACATACAACTAGTACCACACAATCCGCAATGAACACATGCATTTAGGTGCGTAACCAATTTACTATCTTTGGGTTGTCGCAATATTTCTAATGCTTTTTCAATAGATTCATTATTTACCTTTTTCATAGATAGCACTTTTTTTCAGTTTGCAAAGATAATGAAAAAAGTTTTTTGTGCGGTTCTTTCTCTTTTTTTTGATTTGGGCGCATCGGCTTCCCCGCACAAGCCCCACACACGCCGTCGGGCTTTCCGCTCAAATTTCGCGCCTTTTTCTCTCGCTTTAATTTTTTCTAAATCCAAACCAAGTTCCAAATTCCAAAAGCTAAACCCCAAATTATAAAACCGGCGCTCATAACCGCTGCAATCCCTTGCGCAACACGATTACACAATCTCTTGCGCTGATGACTCAATTCTCCCTTTGCTGCAACTCTATGCAAATTTTGATTAACCCCAAAAGAAAAAAGGCTGACATTATTGCCAGCCTTTACATAAACGATATTTATAGATTATTCTTTACGAAGACATCTGATGCTTGCGCCATCACCCTTGTTAAGTTCAGTTTGGAGGCCTTCTGCACAATAGTA
>JAEZOU010000018.1 GCA_023413895.1 Bacteroidota bacterium
GACTGATTGAATTTCAATAAGTTACGACACATATATCAGTATAACTATTTCTAAATCTCCTTTTAATTTTGAGAGGGTGCAAAAATAATAAATTTTCACCACAAAAAAACTCAAAACAATCAAATATTAACTATAAATTTTAACTGATATAGAATGAAATCTAAATACTATTCTTATAATTATTCATTTAAACACATAAACAACTAATAATCTGTAGAATACATAAAACAACAACCCATTACACACATTTCAAAATATTTAATTCTTTCACTTGTGTTTTCTTTTTATTTCATATAATTGATATGACTAATAAGAAAAAAACTCAAAACAACGGGATTTTGAAACAAAAATCTTATGTCATACAAATAAGAACGACAAAAGCAACCAAATTTAAAGAAACATGGTAGAACAATAAAAGAAAAAGAAGAATAAATAGTTCTAATTACTCTTCAGTTTGGGTATGAAATGGGTCGTAGATATAAAATTCTCCCACAGGGTTAAGGAAGAAAGTGAAAGGAATTTTATCTTCGCCTTGACAGTAATGCGCATACACCAAATAGCAGACTACTTGGGTTTCGCTAATCGCTTTTGCATTTATTTTATCAATAAAAACCACCAAGGAATCTTCAATTTCACTTACCTGCATAGCAATGATATTACGTCGATGCGGATCTTCCTCCATATATTGTGCATTTTCATAATCATCGCGCATCTGTTCCAAAATCTCAACAGTCATACGCGCATACTTCATCTCTGTAAGTGTATCCACTCGATCGATAGCTAAAGAATCGTAATCAACCTGTTCGGTAACTAAAAACTCTACTGCTTTTGCTTGATAATCAAAACCCTTTTTCTTAAAAGGCTTGATAAAAATTAGAGCTACAGAAACAATTAACAGAAAAATAAAAATGACAACATATACTTTTTTCATCATACATAATTTATATTAATAGATAAAACCCCAATGATGAATATCAAGATTATCGTAATGCAACGGAAGAATCTGAATTTTACCGAGTTGATAGATTTGGTAAACGCCAATTTTAGCTATCTCTTCATCATCTTTTAGCAAAGATAGATTTGCTGGCAAAGCTTGACGAACTCGATATCCTTTATTAGGTTTCGTTTTACTATTTCCAGTGGCAACACAGCAATATTCATTCCAACTATTCAACTGCAACTGGGGAGAAATTTGGAGATAATATATTCCTTTATCCTGATTTGGTTCTGCCACTCCCCTATTTTCAGAAAAAGCAAAGATCGGTACCATAAGGTCATTTTCATCTGAAGGAACTACAACAATATTATAGTGTACCAACTGTTTTATTTTCAAACCCGAGAAAAGCGATAAATAATTATGTTCCAATTCATTGAGAGAATTTACCATAAATTCAAGAGCATCTTTACTATAGGGTACCTCTTGCTTACCTGTTAACAAATCATATCTATCGTCTCTAATCTTTAGAATCTGTTCTGCCACCTCTTGTGCCTGCTGACTAGATGTTCTTTCAATTGTTTTAGTCTGATTTACTAGCACTTGTGTAACCACACCATCAACAATTCTCGTATCCAAATAAGACTCTTCTACCTCTTCATACCGAACATTAGTATAGTAACGAAAGAAATCGGGAAGTTCTTCACCTAACGAGTCCATAAAAGGTGTATAATATTGATCTTTCAACGAATACTTATCATTAAAAATCTCTGTCAAAAAATCTTTTCGCAACTGATTTGCTGATAGTTGAACAAGAAACTGATTATTCTCATCAGGCACTAAAAAATCTTGCACCTTAATATCTTTCACTTCATAACGCACTTGTGAAACCTTTACGAAATCAGAAAGGCCCATTAAACTAGCAGCATAATCCGCATAACAACCCTTATATTCTGAGATCTTTTCTACCGTTACATTCACCAAAAAGGCGGTTTTAGGTAAAGCGTAAGTAAAGGAATTTTTGATATGCACAGCATTTGAATCAGGAACTATAGGAACTACCTTTTTCTGAGCAAAAGCGGTCATTCCCGACAAAAAGAAAGCAATAATAATAAAAAAACAGCGCTTCATAAAATTCAATAATAATATTTGGCAAAAATAGTGTTTTTTTTCATTGGTAACAGAAAGATATTTATTTTTGCGAAACTAAATTGAGAAAATAAGTAATATGGAAATTCGCAAAAAAAGCCACGCAGCTCAAATTGGCAACCTAAAGATGGGTGACCATCACAGAATATTAACCCAAACAATGACCAATACTTTTACTACTAATATTGAAGCTACTATAAATCAGTGTTGTAGAATTGCTGAAACGGGTTGTGATATTGTAAGAATTACCGTTCCGCAACTTAGTGATGTACCCGCGTTAGAAGAGATTAAGCGACAATTACGTAGCAGAGGCGTTACAATGCCATTAGTTGCTGACGTACACTTCCACCCAGAAGTTGCGGAAGCAACAGCACGAATTGTGGAAAAAGTGCGAATAAATCCAGGTAATTTCACCGACAAAAAATCGCTCAAAACACAAAATTATAGTGAATCTGAATTTCAGGAGGGAAAAGAGATGATGGGAGAACGCGCCCGCAAACTCCTCGAAATCTGCAGAGAAGAAGGTACTTGTATTCGAATTGGGGTAAACCACGGTTCGCTATGCGACCGCATCATCAGTCGATACGGGAACACTCCTTTAGCATTAGCAGAATCGGCAATGGAATGGATTGAAATTTGCGAACATTACAACTTTCGTAATATCGTTTTCTCATTAAAATCGAGCAACGTAACCACAATGATTGAAGCAAACCTAATATTGGCCCAACTGATGGAAACCCAAGGCAAGCAATATCCACTACACTTGGGAGTTACCGAAGCCGCTAATGGAATGGAGGGACGCATAAAATCAGCAGCAGGCATTGGCGCACTGCTTTACAATGGGTACGGAGACACACTGCGAGTATCGCTTACCGAAGCCCCAGAAAATGAAGTCGTTTTCGCAAAAAAATTACTACAAGTTATTGATGCTGAAAAGTTAAAACGATTTTCCATTGTAGAAGGTAAACTAGTAATAGAGAGTAATGAAAAAGACGCTGAAAGTTGGTGGGCAAGTTGTGCCGCATTGGCAGGCTTCTATCATCAGCAGAAGCTACTGAAAGAGATTGTAATTCATAACCCAAACTTCTCAACACAAGCTCAGCACGAACTTGAGGAGCAAATTTTACAAGCTTGTCGCATAAAAATGACACATACCGAGATTGTAGCTTGTCCTTCGTGCGGAAGAACCCAATATGACATTCAAGCTGTACTTCATACTGTAAAAGAACGTTTTAGCCACTATCCTAACCTTAAAATTGGCGTTATGGGCTGCGTTGTCAATGGACCAGGTGAAATGGCAGACGCTGACTTCGGTGTAATTGGTAATGCAAATGGAAAAATAGCAGTATTTAAGGGCCACGAAAGAGTGAGTGAATTTCTCCCAATTGAAGAGGCACTTAAAGAATTAGAAGTTCGCATTGATCAGAGTGTAAAGTAGAAACTTTCGTAAGTCAAAATACTGAAGTAAAAAGAAACAGATAAGGAAGTGGGATTGCATTAGGGATTGAAGCGGTTATGAGCGCCAGATTTAGAACAGAGAAATGAGAATTTAGAAGATAGACTTTGGAGTTTTGGGAGATTTAAAGCGAAAGAAGGAGGCGCGAAATTTGAGCGGAAAGCCCGACGGCACGTGCGAATGCTTCGCGCGGAGTATGTGCCGGAATGCCCAAATCAATTACAAAAGTTCTTAAAATTGTTAACACAATATTTATGGAGATTTTTGTGCATAAAATTTATAGATTAAGACTCAATTCACAATAGATACAACAACATAAAATTATAATATGTAACCCTTTGCACAACAAAAAAAACAATCTCACGAAATTTATTTCACTAAACATCAATACATTACAAATATCGTTAACATTTTTTAACACTTAAAAGAGAAAATAAAGAGATATTTTGTAATTTTGCAGAACGATTTTGTATTTTAGAAATCGGAAATAAAAAAGTTGACAAAGAAAAGAAATACAAACTTAATATTATTGAATATGAAAGACATTTTTGAAAGAATTAAAGGCACACCAGGTCCATTAGGACAATATCAAGAAAATGCAGATGGATACTTTATGTTTCCGAAATTAGAGGGAGAAATTGGTCCTGAAATGCGTTTCAATGGTAAAGAGGTATTAACATGGAGTTTGAACAACTATTTAGGTTTAGCAAACCACCCAGAAGTACGCAAAGCGGACGCAGAAGGCGCACAAGAGTACGGAATGGCCTCACCAATGGGTGCTCGTATGATGTCAGGAGATACTATATATCACAAACAATTGGAGCAAGATTTAGCTCACTTTGTTGGCAAACCATACGGTTACTTGATGAACTTTGGTTACCAAGGAATGATTTCTATCATTGATGTTCTTACAACTCGTAGAGATGTGATTGTATATGACTCTGAATCACACGCTTGTATTTTAGATGGTATGCGTTTAAGTTTTGCTCAAAGATACGTATATCAACACAATAATATGGATAGTTTACGTCAACAATTAGAACGTGCTACTCCATTAGCTGAGAAATTAGGTGGTGGTATTTTAGTAATTACTGAAGGTGTATTTGGCATGGCAGGTGACTTAGGAAACTTGGCTGGCATTGCAGAGTTGAAGAAAGAGTTCAACTTCCGTTTGCTTATTGATGATGCGCACGGATTTGGCACAATGGGAAAAACAGGAGCTGGTACTGCTGAACATTTCAATTGTATTGACGCTGTTGACGTTTACTTTGCAACTTTTGCAAAAAGTATGGCTGGAATTGGAGCTTTTGTAGCATCAGAAAAATTCATTATCGACCACCTACGCTTCAATATGCGTTCTCAGATTTTTGCAAAATCTCTACCAATGCCGATGGTAAAAGGAGCAATTAAACGTTTAGAACTCCTTAAAAATCAACCAGAACTTAAAGAGAACTTGTGGAATATCACTCGTAAATTACAAGATGGTTTACGCGCAGAAGGTTTTGACTTAGGTAGAACCGAATCTCCAGTTACTCCAGTTTACCTCAAAGGTGGCATAAATGAAGGCACTAACATCGTAGTTGACCTTCGTGAAAACTACGGAATCTTCTGTTCTATAGTTGTTTATCCTGTTGTTCCTAAGGGAGTTATCATGCTTCGTATTATTCCAACAGCAGCACACACTGAAGCACACGTTGACCGCACCATCAATGTTTTCAAAGAGGTTAAACAGAAATTGGAACAAGGTTACTACAACAAACCTATTCCGATGATGAATCTTGTAAAAGAATAAAAATGTCAACCTATCTTCAAGAAAGCAATCCTATGAAATATAGATTAGTCTGCAAAAAATGCGGCAAAGAGATAGAAAACTTTGCGCAATGGTTTCAACAAAAACAACTTTGTGAATGTGGCAGTAACCACGTTGAAGTGGCATATAACACTGACTACACAAAGCTCAAGGAGTTATTCACCAGCAATCCTGATAATTTTTGGCACTATTTCGATTTTCTGCCTTTAGAAAAAAGAGAAAATATCATCAGTTGCCAAGAGGGAACCGTTCCAATTGAGGAGTGGGAGTTTCTGAATCGCTATGCGAAAGAGGAATTTGGTATTGACTGCAAAGTAATGGTTTGTAGAAACGACTTGAATGGTGGCACCAACACCTTTAAAGATGTTGCAGCAGCAATGGCAGCCTCTATTTTCAAGGAAAATGGAATTAAAGAGTATTGCTTAGCATCGACGGGCAATACTGCAACAGCGTACAGTAAGTACCTTTCCATAGGAGGAACAAAATTTACGGTTTTCGTTCCTAATTGCGTAAATGAAGATACTGTAGAAGAGATTAAGTCCCACAATCAGAACATTGTTATTAGCGAAGGTGATTACGCGCAAGCCAAAAAAGAAGCTGCCGAGCATCACAAACGTAACAATGTTCTGATTTCGATGGGAAATATCGACCCCATACGCGTAGAAGCGAAAAAGACAATGGTTTTTGAATTTCTACGCCAATTTGGCAAAATGCCAGATGTATATCTACAGGCCGTAAGCGGAGGTACAGGTCCTATAGCTATCGATAAAGGAATCCGAGAAATTTCCGCTTTCTATCCTGAAGCCAAACTTCCTAAGATGTTGTTAGTTCAGCAGGACACCTGCGACCCGATGGTTCAAGGATGGGAAAATGCTGCAAAAAAAGGATTTCCAGAAGGTTATGAAAAAGAATATCCCGTAATTGAAAATCCTCAGACCATTGTATCCATCTTATCAACAGGGAATCCAGGAATGTTTCCGATTGTGGCTCCCATTGTAAAGAAAAGTGGAGGAAACTTTTTACGCGTAAAAGAATCTGAATTAGTGAACTTTGCTCGTATAGTAAAACGTGAACGCAATATTGACTTAGGACCAGCATCGATAGTTTGTTTCGCAGGATTTTACGAAGCACTTCGCAAAAACGAAATTCACAATGGGCAGCTTGTCCTTATCAACACTGGTGAAGGCGCCGCACGTGCGCGCGAGTTCAAAAAAAGCTATCAAAACAACGAATAGAACATTATGAAGAAGTTTGACAATAAAGTAGTTTGGATTACGGGAGCCTCCTCTGGCATTGGAGAAGCTACTGCCTACTGCTTTGCACAAGAGGGTGCAACCCTTATTCTTACTGCTTTAGAAGCGGATTTATTGGAAAAGGTTAAAGATAAAGCGCTATCGTTAGGTTCGCCAACCGTTACTCTTCTTCCTTACAACCTTGCCAACTTAGAAAGTTTAGACGCTTTAGTTCAAGAGGCTTGGAACACATACGGCAAGATTGACATTATGTACAACAACGCAGGCATTAGTCAACGCGCCAACACTATTGACACAGAGATGCACGTAATTCGCAAAGTGATGGACGTAAACTACTATGCACCAGTTATTATTACTAAGGCATTACTACCAAAAATGATTGCGCAAGGTGGAGGACAACTTGTAGCCACAACAAGTATTGCTGGCAGATTTGGCTTCCCACTTCGTTGTGCGTACTCCTCATCAAAACACGCACTTTACGGTTTTTTCGAGACCGTTCAGGCGGAATATTTCGACCAAAACATTCGCGTAACACTTGTTTGTCCGGGGCGCGTGCGCACCAACATCTCTTTCTACGCCTTAGAGAAAGATGGTAAACAACATGGCAAGTTAGATGCTGGACAAGCAGGAGGGATTACGCCAGAAAAAGCGGGCAAGACGATTATGAATGCCATCTATAAACAAAAACGTGAAGTACTTGTTGGTAGCAAAGAGCTGCTGATGGTATATTTCAAGCGATTTCTACCCTCTTTAGCAGCCTTAATGGCACGAAAAATTAAGGCGATGTAATCATCAAACAGATTTGACAATGGAAAATTTATTCAATCTATTGAAAAAGGATTTCCGTTTCCAAGATGCACTCAACGCTTGCATGAACTGCGGCATCTGCACGGCTATCTGCCCTGCTGCAGAATTTTATGACTACGATCCACGCCGCATTTGCGACATCGTACAACGTAAAAACGAATCGGAAATTGAAAACCTTCTTCGATCAGAGATGATATGGTATTGTGGACAATGTCTTTCTTGCAAAACACGCTGTCCACGCAATAATGTTCCTGCCGAAATCATCACTGTACTCCGTAAAATCTCCATAGAATATGGCTTCAACAATGTAATAGCGCACGAGCAACAAAAACGCATCATGAACAAAGTTGGAAATGCCATTTTAGATATTGGTTATTGCGTCCACCCTGATATTGTTATACCAGAAGAACACCCTGAACAAGGGCCTATTTGGGAGTGGTACTATAAAAATATTGAGAAGATTGCGCCTAAAATTGGAGCAAATTACAATGGTGAAGGGCCTGGTGCACTCCGCAAAATCCATCAAAAAAATTTAGATGAGATCAAAAAAATTTTTGAAGTTACGGGAGGAATGAAGTTCAAGAAAAAACTTCTTGATGAAGAATAAAAGCATTATACAATGAATAAGTTCGGTTTTTCGATTTCACAAACACGCACTGTCAACCTTGACACCACAGACAGAACGATTTTGCATGAATTGGAACTTTTGGAACCTTCTTTCAAAAGATGTATGAATTGTGGAAGTTGTACGGCAACCTGCTCAGCTCAGCAATTCACACATTTCAGCATTCGCCAAACAATGACTTTCTATCGTTTAGGAGAGTATGAAAAATTGCAAGAATCACTCCAAAATTGTATGTTGTGTGGAAAATGTACCTTAACATGCCCACGCAATGTAAATTTACGCTCTGTAATTATTAAAATGCGCCAACTTCTATCACAAAAATAGGAAATATGAGTCAATTTCACCCATTTGTCATTCCCTTTTGCGCTGGTGTAATCATCCTATTTTCCGTCTGTGCCATTAAGTTTTACAGATGGTTTAAAAGCTTCGACCGATTACAACGAGCCATCGTCAAGAAAAATATCCTATCATGGAAAATCTTTCCAGCTATTTGGGAAACTTTTTTAGAAGCCCTTATACATCGAAAAATCAGTCGTCAGAACCTTGTATTGGGATATATGCACCGAAGCATTGCCTTTGGTTGGTTTCTGTTAATTGTTGTAGGTGCAATCGAGTGTGAATTTGCGTTAAAAGGTGGAATTACACCATGGACAGCCATCTTTTTCCGTTATTTCAATCATAGTCATGATTTTACAGGTGCGAAGTTGTTTACGTTTGTAATGGATGCCCTTTTATTATACGTTCTTTCGGGTATATTCTTGGCATTCTGTAAAATGTTTTATTCCAGAATAGTAGGAATGAAAAAAACAACTAAGCACACCGTTTTCGATCGTTTTGCTAAATTTTCACTTTGGGCTATATTTCCGTTACGACTTATCTCGGAAAGCCTTACCGCCAATATCTATCATAACGGAGGATTTCTCACTCAAAATTTCGGAAGTATCTTCTCTCCATGGTTTGCAACTAATTTTGAATTAGTATTTTGGTCATTGTATTCCATTGCTTTAGGCACTTTCTTCGTATCACTACCATTCTCCCGATATATGCACATTTTTACTGAAGTCTTTCTGATATATTTCCGTAATATGGGCGTAAAAGAGAATGAGAAAAAATCGGGATATACGATGCTAGAATTAAGTGCATGCTCACGTTGTGGCATCTGTATCGATAATTGTCCATTAAATAAAGACCTTCACATTCAAGGTGTTCAGTCGGTATATTTCCTTCGCGAAATGCGATATAAACGACTAACAGAATCCATCAGCAACAATTGTTTGTTATGCGCTCGCTGTGCCTCAGATTGTCCTGTTGGCATCGATTTAATGTCGATACGCCAAATGATGCGTAACAAAGGAGAATTGGACAAATCAGACAAATATCAATACATTTCGAACGTTCAATCCTTCAACTCCATTGGTAGAGTAATCTATTTTGCAGGCTGTATGTCCCATCTTACTCCAGGTATTATTGAAGCGATGCAAGAGATTTTTAAGGCTGTTGGCCAGAAATATTGGTTCATGGATGAAGATCGGACCATTTGCTGCGGACGACCTCTCAGACAGCAAGGTTTTACCGAGCAAGCAAAAACACTTAGACGTAAAAATACAGAATTGATAAAAGAATCGGGAGCATCAATGTTAGTAACCTCTTGTCCTATTTGCTATCAATCCTTTACCAAGGAATATAACCTTCCCATTCGGGTAATGCATCATAGCGAATATATCGATATGTTGATTCAAGAAGGCAAATTGCAGGTAAACAAGAGTGCACAACGTATTACTTACCACGACCCGTGCGAGTTAGGCCGAAGTTGTGGCATTTACAAAGCACCAAGAGAAGTTTTGAAAAGTGTAGCAACACTCTTACGTACGGAGAACGAAAAGGAGAAAAGTCTATGTTGCGGATTCAATTTAGGAGACCTATCTATTACCGCTGATGGTCAGCGAAAAATTAGAAATGCAGCATTCGAAAACCTTACCGCTCCGGCTCCAGATATGATTGCTACGGCCTGTCCAATGTGCAAAAAAGCGTTTAAACATGGTAAGAAATTTCCAGTAAAAGACATTGCTGAAATTGTTGCAGAAAACATCCATTATGAAACTTCAAATCAATAGATTATGAATACAAGATATTGGAATGAATATCAGAAAGAGATTGCTGATGATAAATATTTTTATGAAAGAAGTTGCATTCGACAAACTTTCTTTCCCGGTTCAGAAGCTGCATTCTTGAAAATGTTGCAAGAGGAACTAGGAAAAGATATTCGTGATGAAGTCAACCAACACACGTGCACAGGCATTGGCTACCACGCTGATATTGTGCCCATAGAAACTACGCTCACTATTGTGGCGCGTCTCTTCTCGCTAATGACTGAAGCAGGATATGAAAATTATGTTCCTTCTTGCGTAACATCATTCGGTATTTTCACCGAGATGGTACATATTATGAAAGAACATCCTGAAATTTTAGAACAGACGCGTGAGAATCTCAGAAAAGCAACAGGTAGAGAGTTTGAACTGCCAAAAAATTTAGTTCACCCTTCAGACATCATCTACAAATTTAGATATGAGTTGAAGAAAAAAATGAAATATCAACTCATCAATCGATTCACCCACAAGCCATTACAAGTTGTTGAACATATCGGTTGCCACTATGCTAAGATTTTCCCGGAAAAGGGAATTGGTAAAGCTGAATTTCCACACGTTTTGGCAGGAATGATTGAAGCTTGGGGCGGCGAAGTGATCGATTATCCAGAAAGAAGACACTGCTGCGGCTTCGGATTTCGACACTACTTACTTCAAGAAAATCGCGGGTACTCTATTGCAAACTCTAAAAAGAAATTTGAATCGATGGAACCCTACGAACCAGACTTTATCGTTACCAACTGTCCAGGTTGCTCAATGTTTATGGACAAATGGCAATATGTAATTGCAGAAATGGAGCATAAAACCTACGACAAAGATGGCTATGGTATCCCCGTGCTCACTTACGAAGAGATGGCAGGATTACTACTCGGCTATGACCCTTGGAAATTAGGACTACAATTGCATCAAATTCAGGTGGAGCGACTTTTGGATAAAATTGGAATTCCTTACAATCCTGCTCAAAAATATACGGGTGCAAATGGCGAGATTCTCCCTTCACCGGAAAAACCTTCTGTATTAAAAGTTTAACAAGAAAGGAAAGAAAAAATGAAAAAAATTGCGATAATTGGTGCTGGACCTGCGGGAATAGAAGCCGCTTCTATATTGGCACGGAATGAATTTGAAATCTTACTTTTTGAAAAATCTGCCAATCCTCTTGCTAATCTTTTGGACAAAGCCTATCTTTTCCCAAATTTTTCGCCAGCAGGAGAGCTAGTAGAATCCCTTAACCGACAATTAATGCACGAAAACATCAAACTTCTCTCTGACAGGGAAGTTATGAAACTTTCACAGGAGAATAACCTTTGGAAAGTTATTGACAAACAAGAGAAAACATATTTAGTTGATGCAGTGCTTATTACAACAGGTTATACAACTTTTGATGCTTCACAAAAAGAGGAATTAGGTTATGGTATTTACAAAGGTGTAACCACCTCTATCGAGATGGAAAAGATGATTCACTACAAACAGATTTTCAATACCATTGGTGAAACACCCCAACGAATTGTTTTTTTGCAATGCGTAGGTTCGCGTGATGAAAAATCGGGCAATAGCTACTGCTCCAAGGTGTGCTGTGTAACCGCAGTAAAACAAGCCATCGAAGTGCGCAAAATTCTACCAAAAACTGAAATATACATCTTCTATATGGACCTTAGAATGTGGGGAAAAGGGTTTGAAGAGATGTATCGATCTGCACAAGAAGAGTATGACATCCGTTTTGTAAGAGGAAGAATATCTGAAGCCTCCTCCACTTTCAATAAAAAAGTTCAAATTAAAGCGGAAGATACGCTATCAGGACGTCCATTGAAGATGACCACAGACCTATTAGTACTGATGGTAGGAATGGAAGCTTCACCAGGAACCCAAAATTTGGCTAAGCAATGCCATATAGATGGTAAATATGGATTTATAGAAACAGAAAATCCTCATACTGATGACAATAAAACATCAGCTTTTCATGTTTATGTAGCGGGAAGTTGTAAAAAACCAATGAGTATCAACGATACCATCAACGATGCTCGTTCTGCTGCATTAACCATTATCAATAACTTAAAAGATTAATAACTATGAACAGATTATTAGAAGGAAAAACCGCATATATTACTGGTGGTTCACGTGGAATTGGCAAAGCTATTGCATTACTTTTTGCACAACAAGGTGCCAACATTATCTTCACAGCCACTAAAGAGACAGAAAACACGCAACAACTACTGCAAGAGATTGAATCATTAGGTGTTAAGGCTCGTTTTTTTGCCTATAATGCCGCAGATATAGAAGCTTGTAAAGAAGCTATCAACCAAACCATTACCGAATTTGGAAGAATCGATATTTTAGTAAACAACGCTGGAATTACCAAAGACAACCTTCTAATGCGTATGAGCGAAAACGATTGGGATATTGTACTGAATACCAATACAAAATCTGTCTTCAACCATGTAAAAATGGCACAAAGTGCGATGCTAAAACAACGGGCAGGCTCTATCATCAATATCAGCTCTATTGTAGGGATGGCAGGCAACGCTGGACAAGCTAACTACGCTGCATCTAAGGCTGCAATTATCGGATTTACACAATCGATAGCCAAGGAATTAGGTAGCCGTAATATCCGTTGCAACGCCATTGCACCAGGATTTATCGAAACCGATATGACTCAAAACCTTTCTGCTGAAATTCGCGAAACAATGCTCAAATCTATCTCCTTAAAACGAATGGGAAATCCTGAAGATGTTGCTAAAACAGCACTCTTTTTAGCTTCTGACCTTGCAGGCTATGTTTCGGGACAAGTTATACGCTGTGATGGTGGAATGTAATACTCGAATATGAGACGGACTCTTTTTTTCTTGCTCTTTCTATTTTCGCTATCGCTCTTTGCTCAAAAAGGAGAGCCTTTGCGGGTTGAATTGGTAACGGAAAAAGATTACCACGACTATAACTATGAACTTTGTGAGCGAAACGGCGCTGTCGTTTTTTACAAAAGTAATCTTCTAAACAAAGATACCGCCAATTGGGTAATTCTTCAATATGACACAAATCTTACCCAAACAAGAAATACAGAAATCTGTATCCCCAATTTAGCAGAACCCATATCCTCTTACTACACAGATAATTTTGTTCATATTCTCTTTCAGAAAGAGGATAATCGAAACAAGAGTAACATATGGTTTCTGCTCACTTATCAGTGCGATAGTGTCAATACAAAATTACGACCACTTCCCTTAACGCTCAACGAAATAAGTTATATTAAAGCATACGGAGAGTACCTTTATTGCGTTGCCAACGAAAAGAAAACCATTGGCGCAGACGTTGTACATTTGCCTACAATGAAGGTTAAAGGGATCTATCTTGAGGATTACTACATTGAGCAGTATGCCTTTCTTGAAATTGATACCGTTAAAGAAAGATTATTAGTAGGTGCACTTAAATTCCCAAAAGTTCACGAAGCCCTTTCGACATTTGCACTTATTGACAGCGACTTAGGCTTTAACGACTACACCTTGAAACCATATCCTAAAAGTGATGATTTTTGGCTTACTGGAGCCCGTTGTGCAGTTAGCGACTCAGGCGATGTACTATTAGTAGGAACCTATAATCACAACACTGAAAAGCGTTTAGGCAATCTCCACACAGGTGTTTATGCCTTACCCTACCGCAATGGTGAAATGGGCGATATTCACTACTATAATTTTTCAAATCTTAAAACCTCCAACTTACTATCTCAGGAAAAGATACAAAATTTAAACTTAGAACTCATTTTAGGTAATCTATTTCACAACAATAATCAATTTGCACTCGTAACGGAAGTTTATTACCCAGAATACAACTACAATAACACATACGCAAGCAGTTTTGGGTACTACTATGGCTATGGAGGTTATCCTACCACTACTTTTGCGGGCTATCACTTCACCCATAGCTATATCACCACATTTGATAAAGAGGGAAAGCTCATTTGGGACAATTATTTTCCTTTTAATAACGTAATTACCAATGCTTTATACACCAAAACAAGTGTATATATTGATAAAGAAAACTTAGGATACATATATTACAACTTTGGAAATAAAATAACCTCTACATTAGTTGATAAATATGAAGTAATTGAACCTGTTACCTCGCAAGTAATCGTAACAAAATCCACATCTGACGAGGTGGAATACACAAGAAACTTACAAATCAGAAATTGGTACGACAACAACTTTATTATCTGCGGCTATCAGTATATCAAAAATGGTTCACGAAATAAATTTGGGAAAAGATTTGTATTCACAATGAATAAATTGATTTACGAATAACGGTTCAAATTAAAGAGAAAAAAGGTTGAATCTCCGAAGGGAAATTCAACCTTTTCATTTATGCTAACAATAAATTTTAGAAAGTATATCTAAATCCCAAAGAGGCTACCCAATCAAAATAGCCATGACCATTTTTACCTGCAATAAAGCCGAAACCTGGACGTAAATCTAATTGAATTGCAAATGGAATGCGGAATTTATACTCAAGACCACCTATGGCATTCACACCCAATTTCAATGCTGAATATTGAGAAGTTCTTACACCGAGAGTTGCACCACCACCAAGCAACCAATAGAGACCATTCACTCTATTAAACTCTATTTGATACATAGCATTAGGATTTACCTCAATACCTAAAACTAATCCTTCATCATTGCCAGGGAAGTTCAATTTTAAACCTGCATCAATTTGGAGTGCAGTTGAACCGGAAAGAAATGTCTTGTAAGTCACCCCATTAAAAGATCCCAAATGAATTCCTAACGCATTACGATATGGCCCTTGAGCAAATGCAAAAACGCTAATTCCTAAGAAAAGCAACAACAAAGTAATTTTTTTCATTTTTTTCATAACTGTAAAGTTTTGGTTTGTATTAAAGTTTTAAAAATTAACGAGTTAACAAATAATGTAAAAAGTTTTT
>JAEZOU010000001.1 GCA_023413895.1 Bacteroidota bacterium
CAGGATTTTATCCAAGCCGCTCGAAATATGGGCGTTTCTGTCGGGCCCGGACGTGGTTCGGCAGCAGGTTCGGTGGTGGCTTACTGTCTGCGGATTACTGACCTCGACCCGCTTAAATATGACTTGCTGTTTGAGCGTTTTCTCAATCCAGACCGAATTTCGTTGCCCGATATTGATATCGATTTCGATGACGATGGACGTGGTAAGGTATTGGATTGGGTAACAGAGAAATATGGAAAAGATAGAGTGGCGCACATCATCACTTTTGGTACGATGGCTACTAAATCAAGTATTAAAGATGTGAGCCGTTTGATGGAATATCCTTTGGATGCAACCAACTATATCACTAAACTGATTCCTGATAAGTTTCAAGAGGAGAAAAAAGGAGAAAAACCGCCCAAAGTTAATGTTAAGAATTGCATTCGCTTAATTCCTGAGATTCAAGAACAATACCAGAATGATGAAAAGTTGGCGGAGGTGTTGGATTTCGCTTCCCATTTGGAGGGAACAGTGCGCCAAACAGGTGTGCACGCGTGCGGCGTTATTATTGGTGCCGATGATTTAGCAAAACACGCCCCTTTGGCTACAGTTGAAGATAAGGATTCTAAAACCCGAATCTGCGTTACACAATATGAAGGTAATAAAGTAGAATCGGTGGGATTGATAAAGATGGATTTCTTGGGATTGAAAACACTTTCTATTATTAAGGAAACCATTAGAAATGTTAAAAAATCGAAGCGTATTGATGTTGATATTGATACGATTCCGATTGATGATGAGAAAACATATACGCTTTATAGTCAGGGACGTACAGTTGCAGTTTTTCAATTTGAATCTCCTGGAATGCAGAAATACCTGAAGGAGTTACACCCCACACGTTTTGAAGATCTGATTGCGATGAATGCGTTGTATCGTCCAGGTCCAATGGATCATATTCCCTCCTTTATTGCCAGAAAACAAGGGAAGGAACCTATCGTTTACGATATTCCTGTGATGGAGAAATATCTGAGCGATACGTACGGAATTACGGTTTATCAAGAGCAAGTGATGCTTTTGTCGCGTCTTTTAGCAGGTTTTACGCGTGGCGAATCAGATGAGTTGCGTAAGGCTATGGGTAAGAAGTTGATAGCGGTGATTGATAAATTGAAACCCAAATTTATCAATGGAGGCACAGCGCAAGGACATGACCCAGAAATTTTGCAACGAATTTGGAGCGAATGGGAGAAGTTTGCTTCCTATGCGTTCAATAAATCGCATGCCGCATGCTACGCTTGGGTTTCTTACCAAACCGCTTATCTTAAAGCACATTATCCAGCCGAGTTTATGGCGGCCAATATGACCAAAAACCTTGACAAAATTGATGAAATTGTTAAGTTGATTGAAGATTGCCGAAGTATGCATATCAAGGTGTTGGGTCCAGACCTTAACGAATCAGATGTTCGATTTACAGTGAATAATAAGGGTATGATTCGTTTTGGCTTGGCAGGCTTGGTAGGCGTAGGCGATAGCGCAGCGTATAGTATTGTAAGTGAGCGTGAACAAAATGGACCATTTAAGGATCTTTTCGACTTCTTCGCCCGCGTGGATACTCGAAATTGCAACAAACGTGTTATCGAGGCTCTCGCTAAAGCGGGTGCTTTCGATTGCTTCAACGAATACCACCGCGCTCAATATTTCCACGTTGACGAAACAGGAAGATCTACTATTGAAAAACTCCTAAGTTACTCCTTCCGTGTGCAAACACCAACCTCTCAATTCTCAATCTTTGATACAATGCCAGAGGAATCCAATGTTCCTAAACCTGAAATCAAAGAGTGCGAACCTTGGAACCATCTTGAAATGTTGCAAAAGGAGTTTGAAACAGCAAAAATTTTTATCTCTGGTCACCCGCTTTCTAATTATGAAAAGGCTATTAAGGAGTTTTCTAATTTCTATTTCAATGAATTAGACACGAAAGATCTATCCCAATTTGTTACAAAGCCAGCAATGTTTGGGGCTATTGTTAAGAGTGTGAATACTTTTCGTACCAAAAAAGGTACCGAATATGGAAGAATCTCCTTTGAAGACCTTAATGGTCATGGTTATGAAATGGCATTGTTTGGAAACGATTTTGTGAACTATTTCTCGAAATTTAAAGCTGATATGCCAGTTTTTATGAAATGTATCGCCAAGAAAAGATTTAACTCCGATCCAAATGCTCCAGAAATCTATGAATTAAAACCGCACGAAATTATCCATTTAGATGATATCTACAAGATGTTGTGCAAGGAGGTAACGATGATTATTAATATCATGGATGTGAATCAAGATTTGGCACACAAAATTTTAAAAGCAGTAGAAAAATCCAAAGGGAAAACTATGCTGAAAATTAGAATTACTGAACAAAATCAAAACTTTTTTACGGATTTTCTCAATAATTCTTTTAAGATTGATGTGGAGAAGTTTATTAAAAATATCGACATTGATAATTTAGGATTGCGATACGATTATAAACTGAAACTCAAATAATGATAAAACGCTATAACTCATACAAACATTTTCTGACTTGCCAATTTGGAGGAAGAATCCAAAAACTTACTATCGATGCAGGTTTTACTTGTCCTAATCGTGACGGAACCGTTGGTTATGGAGGGTGCTCATACTGCTTGAACGATGCCTTCAACCCTTCCTATTGTCAGTCGGAAAAATCTGTAAAACAACAACTGGATGAGGGAATCTCTTTTCATCTCAACCGCTATCGTCGTGCAGACGGCTATTTAGCGTACTTTCAAGCTTTTTCTAATACCCACGCATCAGTCTCAGATTTGCGACGAGTTTATGCGTCTGCAATTGAACATCCCGCTGTGAATGGTATTGTTATCGGAACTCGCCCCGATTGTATTGATGAGGAGAAGTTAGATCTACTTTCAGAAATCAACGAGAAAATCTTTCTTTCTCTTGAGTTTGGTATCGAATCAATCTATAACGAAACCCTTGCTCATATCAACCGAGGACACAATTTTGAACAAGCGGTTGCCGCCATCGAAATGAGCGCAAAACGGAAAATTCATATCGGCGCTCATTTTATTTTTGGACTTCCAAACGAAACTCCCGAAATGTGGTTGCGCGATATTAGTATTGTTAATGCTCTGAAAATTAATAGTATAAAGTTCCACCAATTACAAATTATCAAAGGAACTAAGATGGCTGAAGAGTTTACTGAATTTCCTGAGCGTTTTTATAATTTCCAAAATATGGAGCATTATATCGATTTTATTGTGCGTTACACCGAACGTCTAAATCCCAATTTTATTATTGAACGTTTTGCAGGAGAAGTTCCTCCTCGTTATCTGTTGGTAAACCATTGGGGAAATATTAGATATGACGTTGTTCTTCAGAAAATTGAGAAAGAGTTAGCGCATCAAAACAGTTGGCAAGGAAAATTGTTCTTTCAAAAATAAATAGGCTATGAAACGTTTTTTATTATTTCTTATAGTTAATCTTTCTCTTTTTTCTCTTTTGGGGCAAGATTCAAAAACAATTTACACTTTTACTATTGATGAAAATATCACCGATGCTTCGTTGCGTAAGGTTGAAATGGCGCTTGAGGGCGTGAAAGAGCAAAATGCGGATATACTTTTGCTACACCTCAATACTTTTGGCGGTGAACTAGAAGCTGCAGATCAAATTCGTACGTTGTTGCTCAAGTGCGAAATTCCTGTTTGGGTTTATATTGATAATAATGCTGCATCTGCAGGTGCGCTCATCTCTATAGCTTGTGATAGTATTTATATGAACGAAGGGGCTTCCATCGGCGCAGCCTCCGTCGTTGACCAACAAGGAAATGTCTTGCCTGATAAATATCAATCCTATATGCGTTCTTTAATGAGAACTACTGCTGAAACTAATGGTCGTAACCCTGACATAGCGCAAGCTATGGTTGACCCAGATATTCACATTGATGGAATTATCGATTCTGGTAAAGTGTTGACATTCACAACTACAGAAGCAATGAAATACCAATTTTGCGAAGGAGAGTGCCATTCTGTCGAAGAGGTCATTTCCGCTGCCCATATTTCCAATTATACGCTTGTAGAACAGGAACTTACTTGGATTGAACGTGTTATTCTCTTTCTTATAAACCCTGTAATTAGTAGTTTGTTGATTATGGCAATTATTGGCGGAATCTATTTTGAAATGCAAGCACCTGGAATAGGTTTTCCTTTAATCATTGCTATCCTAGCTGCTTTGCTCTATTTCGCACCTCACTATTTGGGCGGTTTGGCAGAATATTGGGAAATCGCTCTTTTCTTCGTTGGACTTGTTTTGCTAATTTTGGAACTATTTTTATTTCCAGGATTTGGTATTTGTGGAATTTCAGGTATCATTCTAATGTGCGCATCGTTGGTGTTGGTTATGATTTTTAATGTAGGTTTTGATTTTTCGTTTACCACACCTATCTTAATTCTTGAAAAATTCCTAATTGTTGTTATCTCATTGATCGTGGGTTCCTTAATTTCCATTTGGCTAGGAAAAAAGCTGATTACAGCAGAAACCCGTTTCGGTACTTTGGCACTGAGAACAGAATTGAGTAAAGATGATGGCTATGTTTCGCAAGATTTAGATAATAACCAATATGTCAATAAGATTGGGGTGGCGATAACACCTTTGCGCCCAGGTGGAAAAGTGGAAGTTGATGACGAAATCTTTGATGCAATTTCACAATCTGGCTTTATTGATAAAGGAGTATCTATCAGAGTAATTCGTTTCGATACCTCGCAATTAGTTGTGGATAAGGCGTAAAATTTCTCTCTACATGCAGCAAAATTAGAACTTGGCCCTGATTGGGTATTTGTTCATTCAAAAATTCTATCTTGATTTTTGTATCTTTTGTGTCAATACAAAAGAAAAAGAATCCTATACATAATGTTTCTTAATAAGAAATTGTATTTCAGATTAATTTCTGCTATTTGTTCATCTGTTGCAACTTCTCTTTTTTTTACTCAATGCTCGTTATATTCCGCATACGTTCAACTTCTGTATTTGCTCTTATTCCGAATTTTATTGGAATTAATAATATGAAAATAATTCCACTTTTAAAACTTTTCTCGGATCACTAATAATACGAAAAAGGGTGAACGAAAAACCGTTCACCCCCAAATTTTAAGTGTTATGAAAAGTGTGTTAGAATTTGTCTTCGTTTTCAACCATCAAATTATTCAACTTGTTGTATTTCATCATTAAAACTGCATCCATAATTATGTAAATTATCCAGCAAATAATTCCAATGATAGTTACTGTAGTGTGGTTAAACTTGAAATACATAGGGGAAACAGAGAAGAATGTGCTGTTAAAGATGATAGGAATAAATACCATAGCAACCAAAACTAAGCACCACCATAATGATACGTTGAATTCAGTGTTTGGAGAGATTTTATCTTTCTCAACAATTTTTTTGTCAACTAAAGCATATTCAGTTTCTTCCCAAATTTCGTTGGAAACAGAGTAAGGTTTGATAAAGAAATAAACAGGAATAATCCAACTAACATACGCCCAGAAAGGTTGTGTACCTTTTTTCATCCAAACAGAAACTGCGTGAAGGTTTTTAAGGTTGAAATAGTTCCAAGTTGCAAAAGCAGCAAGTTTGAAAACTACCAAAACAATGGTAATAACCATCCAAAGACGGAATTTTCCTTTTTGGACATCAGCGTTAGCCATTAAAGTTTCATATTCTGTTTTAATAGGTGCGAAAGCTTCTGTAGCTGCATTAATCGTTGAATCAACTCTAGCAAGGTTTGCTTCTTTTTCTTCAAAATTTTTAATGTTTCTTTCCAAAGTTTCTGTATAAACTTTCAACTCTTCTTTGTCTGTTGGAGGTGTTTGTGCTTTCAAAGTATCCACCTTGTTTGAATAATATTCATATTCTTGCAAAGCAAGTTTACGTGGATGTTCGATAGTTTTCAAAGAATCTAACCCCGTTTCATATTGATGTTTTTTTGCCACCAATTGTGAGTTTTCTTTGTCAAACTTGTTCATAAAAACAGTCATAATTACAAAAGTGACCAAAATAAGCACATTTAGAATCATAGAAATTTTGGTCCATCTGGCATTATTCGTAATTTTTTTCATTTTGTGAAATTTTGTATGAGTTTAATTTTCAGTTAATTACAAAAAATAAGATTGGTTATACAAACCGAATGCAAAAATATGAAAAATATAACGTAAACAGTCTTCTAAAGCAGATTTTTTTTAAAATTATTCGCATTAAAAAAAAACGTAATTTTGTCGGCTAAAATTGGAACGATTTTTTGGGGGTAAATAAACGTTACAATTGAGAGTTTCTAAATATATTATCGTCAAGAAAGTAAGAAAAAACGCGTGAAAAAACTACAGAAATTTCTATCTCATCCTATTTATGCAATTATAGAAAAAGTTGCTGACAGACTACAAGTTTCTACATACGTGATCGGTGGCATAGTTCGTGATATTTTTTTAGACAGATCTTCAAAAGATGTTGATATTTTGGTTGTAGGTAATGGAATTGAATTTGCGCAAGCGGTAGCCAAAGAGATTTCTCCCTCTTTAAAGGTGAACGTTTACAAAAATTTTGGTACAGCACAATTTACATTTCATGACTTGCTCATTGAGTTTGTGGGAGCACGCAAAGAATCTTATAACCGGAATTCTCGTAAACCTATTGTGGAAGATGGGTCACTCCAGGATGACTTAAATCGCCGTGATTTTACTGTCAATGCGATGGCAATAGGTCTAAACGGTGAACATAAAGGAGTACTTATTGATCGTTTTGGAGGAATGAATGACTTGAATGATAAGATTTTACGTACACCTTTAGACCCCGATATTACCTTTTCTGATGATCCACTTAGAATGATGCGTGCCGTGCGTTTCGCCTCACAATTAGGATTTAAAATCTATGACGAAACCTTTGAAGCAATCAAACGCAATGCGCCACGTTTGGAAATTATTTCCAAGGAGAGAATTGTTGATGAATTTAATAAAATTTTACTCTCTAAACAACCCTCTTTAGGTATTGAACTTTGTGAAAAATCAGGATTGCTTCACTATTTTCTTCCTGAATTAGAGAAACTTAAAGGAGTTGAAACCATTGAGGGTAGGGGACACAAGGATAATTATCTTCACACGCTCGAAGTGGTGGATAAAGTGGCTATGGTCAGCTCAAATCTATGGTTAATTTGGACGGCTCTGTTGCACGATATTGCCAAACCCGCTTGCAAACGTTTTGACCCCAACATAGGTTGGACTTTTCACGGGCACGAAGTGTTAGGCTCGAAAATGGCTGGTAGAATTTTTAAAGAGCTAAAAATGCCTGTTAATGAAAAACTTAAGTATGTCCAGAAATTGATCTCTTACCACCTGCGACCCGCTAACTTGGTTGATGACGAAATTACTGACTCTGCCGTAAGGCGACTTCTTTTTGACGCAGGTGACGATATTGATGACTTGATGCTGCTTTGTGAAGCAGATATAACCTCAAAAAATCGGGAAAAAGTGCGCCGCTACTTGAATAACTTTGCTATCGTGCGCCAAAAGCTGAAAGAGATTGAAGAGAAAGATAGATTGCGCAATTGGCAACCCCCAATCAATGGAAATATTATTATGGAAACTTTCAATATT
>JAEZOU010000037.1 GCA_023413895.1 Bacteroidota bacterium
TTAAGAAGAGCCTGAAAGTTCGCAGTGCTTTGCCCAATGTGGAAGCGGGACTAATACTTTTATATGGTGTCGCAACGGAAATGAGCTGCTACAACTATCCAATTACAGCTTTCGTTCACGAGAAACAACACTTTCGGTGGGATTAGCTTTGAAGTGTGATGAAACGGAGGCTGGCCGAAGTGAAAGCATACTTCAAAACAAAAAAATCACCAAATCACTTGCAAATGTCAAAAAAATTATCTTTGCACAAACAATTTTTACACACTTTTGGCGACAGTGCACGCTTTCCATTCAAACTTCGGTACTTTTCTTCCTCAAAAATGTGTAATTTCTAGGAAAATTAGACATTTTTGCAAAAATAATTAAAGGTGGAAATCGCTATAATTCCAACTCATTCTTTAGCTTTGTAAATATAAAACAGATATGATTTAGAAATCGAAATGGACTCTTTTGTCGTTTTGTAGTTCTCTTTTCAGAAGATTGCAAAATCCACAAATCTCCTTCCTGTTAATCTTAAAGATGAAAATCTTAAATTGATTTTCTTCAATAATAATACTTGAAAAGAAAAAGTGTGTTGATTATTTTATATTTTTACACACTTACTTAAAGTTGTGTTTTAATAATTTAATCGCTTGTGTATTAGTTGTATAAGAGTAATTATTATGAAAAAAACTATTTTTTCTCTGTTTGTTTTCCTGTTTTTGTTTGGAAATGATTTTTACATCAATGCCCAATCGCCATACAAAAATAGCTTGGGAGTAACGCTTGGTACAACGCAAGGTGTAACATATAAAACCCTTGCATCGCCACATTTCGCTATTCAACTTGACCTCGGTACAAAATATTGTTATGTTTATGGAAACCATTTGTGGTCGTTTGAATTAGCACCCAACTTTGCTTTTCAAGGAGAACTGGCACCCAATTTTTATGGTTTGATAGGCGGTGGTGGTAGTATTGGCTATTGCTGGAAAAAATATTCCTACATCACTATTGGAGGTGAGCAATACTCGCGCAATAATGCTAAGGCTGGCTTGAACGGATTTTTCGGTTTAGAGTATAAATTTCCCAATTCAATTCTCTTGCAACTTGATTTTCGTCCTGGATACAGATGCGCATTTAATGGAAAGTTTGAAGAACATTGTTTTGATTGGGGATTGAATTTTGGAATTAGGTATATATTTGATTAATAAGAATTTGCTTTGTGAAAAATCGGAATAACTTAATTAAAAAAATTGATTCAGAAATTGTTGCATACGTGGAAACTGAAATTATTCCACTTTACGACGCTTTCGATTCGGGGCACGGAAGGTCTCATGTTCACGCTGTAATTGCCGATTCGTTGCAATTAGCAGAAGAGGTTGGAGCCAATCTTAATATGGCGTACGTTGTTGCAGCTTATCACGATACGGGAATGGTTGAAGGACGCCAATATCATCATCTAGTTTCTGGGAAAATTGTGGAAAAAGATGCTAATTTAAAACGATGGTTTTCGGTAGATGAAATTATACTGATTAAGGAGGCTGTCGAAGATCATCGCGCATCTGGAAAAGAGGAACCACGTTCTATCTACGGAAAAATTGTCGCTGATGGCGATCGACAACTCGATCCACATACGGTGATGATACGTTGCCTGCAATTCGGTCTGAAAAACTATCCCGAATTGGATAAATCGGGCCATTATGAACGATTTCGTGCTCATCTTCTCGAAAAATATGCAAGAAATGGTTACCTCAAACTATGGATTTCTATAGGAGATAAAGCGCAGCAATTGAATCTTTTACACGAGATTATCGACGACGAAGAAAAGTTGCAGAGATGCTTTGAGGAACATTGGGAAAATGCGAAATAATAAATTTAATATCAGTGTATTATGAAAAGATTTTTAATCCTAATCGCCTTTTTTTCGCTTCTGTTCTCTGCTAACGCACAATATATATACGATGGTGCGGGACATCTAATCGGCCGTGTGAACAACCAATATTTCTACGACGGATCGGGACATTATATCGGCTAAACTATCGGTGAAAATATCTATGATGGTTCAGGCCATTATATTGGTCGGATAAGTAGTAACTATCTGTATGATGGTTCTGGACGACTAATAGGGCAGGTTATTGGCGATAATCTGTACGACGGTTCAGGGCATTATGTCGGTCGAATTGGTAATGAATATTTATATGATGGCTCAGGACGATTAATTGCTCAAGCAGAAGGTTTGCAGCACCGACAAATTATCCTATTTTTCTATTTTTTTAGGTAGATTTTAAGACTATTTGGGCTATGATTTTTTGTTGTTTTTCTGCCGAAAATTCTGTACTTTTGCAACCTAAATTTTAAAACTATGGAATATCAATTGGTAAATGCAATTCAAGTTGCGCTTTTTGAACTTTATAATATTGATACAAAGATAGATAAATCGGCTATTCAGCGAACTAAAAAGGAGTTTGAAGGTGATTTTACCTTCGTCGTTTTCCCATACGTAAAACAAGCCAGAGTCTCTCCAGATGCATTGGCAAATCAATTGGGTGAGAAGGTGTGTTCGCTATTGCCAGAACTTCTTTCCTCATACAATGTGGTTAAAGGTTTCTTGAATCTGAGTATTGCAAATAACTTCTGGACTCGCTATATCAAAGAGCGAAATCAAGATGAAAATTATAACTATCCTGTTGATGATGAAGATATTACGCTGATAGAATTTTCATCTCCCAATACCAATAAACCATTACACCTTGGCCACGTTCGCAACAACTTGCTCGGAAATTCAGTAGCCAATATCTTAGCAGCTTCAGGCAAGAAGGTTATTCGTGTTAATTTGGTGAATGACAGAGGAATCCATATCTGTAAGTCGATGTTGGCTTGGTTGCGTTTCGGAAATGGAGAAACGCCTGAAAGTTCAGGTATGAAGGGCGACCATTTGGTGGGAAAATATTATGTGGAGTTTGATAAACACTACAAAAAAGAGATTGGGGAGTTGGTAGCGCAGGGAATGAACGAAGAGGAAGCTGCTAAAAAGGCTCCACTGCTTCTCGAAGCTCAATCTATGCTGAAACGTTGGGAGGATAATGACCCAGAAATAAGAAATCTTTGGAAAATGATGAACGATTGGGTATATGCTGGCTTCGATGCAACATACGAACGTATGGGAATCGTTTTTAATAAAACTTATTATGAATCACAAACCTATCTTTTGGGTAAGTCGTTGGTGGAAGAAGGGTTGCAAACGGGCGCTTTCTATCGTCGTGACGATGGTTCTGTATGGGTGGATTTGACCGATGAAAAATTGGACGAAAAGTTGTTGCTTCGCTCTGACGGAACATCAGTTTATATGACACAAGATTTGGGAACTGCCCAACTGCGCTATGACGAGTTTAATCCTAAAACTATGATTTATGTAGTTGGGAATGAGCAAAATTATCACTTCGATGTGCTGAAGTTGGTTTTAGGTAAGAAGTTGAAAAAAGAGTTTGGTAATAGTATTTATCACCTTTCTTACGGAATGGTTGAACTTCCGTTTGGTAAGATGAAATCACGCGAAGGAACTGTTGTTGATGCTGATGATTTGATGGAAGAGATGTTCTTGCAAGCGAAAGAGAGTACCGAAGCGTTGGGAAAATTTGAATTTTCGGAAGAAGAAGGTAAAAAATTGTATGAAATGGTGGGCTTGGGTGCACTTAAATATTTTATCCTGAAGGTAGATCCAAAGAAAAATATGCTCTTCAATCCTAATGAATCTATCGATTTCAACGGAAATACAGCACCTTTTATTCAATATACGCACGCTCGTATCAAATCTATGTTGCGTAAAGCAAACGAAAATGGTATCGATTTTAGTTCTGTTGAAGTTGATGCAAGCCAACTTTCTGAGGCTGAAAAGCAGATTATTAAGCAGATTTATGAGTATAAAAATGTGCTGAAAACTGCTGCCGAAACCTTCAGCCCTGCGTTGATTGCAAACTATACTTATGATTTGGCGAAAGAGTTTAACAGATTCTATCAGGAAACACCAATCTTCCGCGAAGAAAATGAGGCTTTGCGCGCGTTCCGCCTGCTAATCTCTGCCTGCTGCGCTCGTACAATTGCCACAGCCATGAATTTATTAGGAATCGATGTCCCTGAAAAAATGTAATAAATTGTAGAAATATGACTTTGATTGTAAAAAATATTAAAGAGTTAGTTCAAGTAGAAGAACAACCCGTGCAACTGCGTGCTGGAAAAGATATGCAAACTCTTCATACAATAAAAAATGCCTTTTTGATTGTAAAAGAGGATAAAATCTTTGATTTTGGCCAACATAATGCCGAAAATGATAAAAAATTGGCAGAAATTGTAGCAAAAGATTCCAATTGTGAGGTTGTTGATGCAACAGGAAAGATGGTGTTCCCTTCATTCTGCGATTCTCATACTCATATCGTTTACGCAGGAAGTCGTGAGATTGAATATATCGACAAAATTAAAGGGTTGAGTTATGAGGAAATAGCAAAACGTGGAGGTGGAATTTTGAATTCCGCTGATAGATTGGCGCAAGCTTCGGAAGATGAACTTTACGAAGCCGCTATGGCGCGTCTTCAAGAGATGGCATCGTTTGGAACAGGTGCAGTGGAGATTAAAAGCGGTTATGGTTTAAGTACCGAAAGCGAATTGAAGATGTTGCGCGTTATCAAACGCCTTCGTGAAAACTCTCCGATGATTATTCGATCCAACTTCTTGGGCGCTCACGCTGTTCCTCGCGATTATATCGGAAGACAAAGTGAATATGTGGACTTGATTATCAATGAGATGATTCCGGTTATTGCTGCGGAAGAGTTGGCCGACTTTGTAGATGTGTTCTGTGATAAAGGTTTCTTTACCCCAGAAGAAACAGAGCGAATTTTGATGCAAGGCATTAAATATGGTATGCGTCCTAAAATTCATGCTAATGAGCTAGATTACTCAGGGGGTATTCAAGTGGGTGTGAAATATAACGCACTCTCTGTTGACCATTTGGAATATACAGGTGATGAAGAGATTGAGGCACTTTTAGATAGTGAAACTATGCCAACTATTCTACCAGGAGCTGCTTTCTTCTTGGAAATGCCTTTTGCTCCAGCTCGCAAAATGATGGAAGCAGGTCTTCCAGTGGCACTTGCCTCCGATTATAATCCAGGTTCCTCTCCATCAGGAAATATGCAGTTTATCCTTTCAATGGGTTGCGTAAAATATAAGATGTTGCCCGAAGAAGCTATCAATGCAACAACACTCAATACCGCATACGCAATGGGTGTAAGCGATATCGTAGGTTCGATTGCTCGTGGAAAAGTGGCTAACTTCTTTATTACTAAGCCAATTCCTACTTTAGAATTTATGCCCTATGCTTTTGGTAGTAATAAAGTGGAACAAGCTTATCTTGCAGGAAAGGAAATTTAAATATAGTTCATATGCACAAAAAAAGCTGAAATCAAATGATTTCAGCTTTTTTTTATGTAATAAGGTATATCAACTATTCCTCTGTTGGTAAACATTTAAAACCTTTACCCATAATTTCGCTACTATCAATTACATTGATAAATGCATTAGGATCAATGCGATGGATCCCATTCTTTAAGCGGATAAATTCGCTACGAGAAATGGTTGTGTAAATCATTTTACGTTCACAACCAGCATAAAGTCCTATGCCCTTGAAACAGGTACCACCACGATTTAAGTCCTCAATAATTGCTTTGCGAACCTCTTCCTCTTTTTCAGTAATGATAAATAGAGTTTTGTATCTCTTCACGCCATCTACAACCATATCGATTACTTTACCTTCAATAGCGATAAGAAGCACAGAATAGATTGGTAAACGAAGTTCTTTGAAAGCAATTAAAGTTGATAAGGTAATTGCAGAGTCAACAATCATAACCAAAGTGCCTAAAGAGATTTTGGTGTATTTGTTGAGAATCATTGAGATAATATCGCTACCGCCAGAAGTTGCACCAGATTTGAAAATCAAACCGATGGCTAAACCGTAAATCAAACCTGCAATCAGGGTGTTTAGAAAATAATCAGGAACAAACCCAAGTTCACCTTCAGGAGCGTTGGGCAGTAGTCCGTCGTGAATAACTGGGTCGTAGCCCCAAGTACTTTCTAAAACAAATACGAAACCTAAGATTAGGAAAGTGGAAACGATGGTTTTTACGCCAAAACGTGGTCCTAAAATCCAAGTTCCAATAAGAAGTAGTGGAATATCCATACAGAAAGCATAGTAACTGATTTTCCACGGCCAAATAGTGTTGAAAACGTTTGCTAAACCGTAAGTTCCACCAGGAGCCAAACGATAAGGGTTAACAAACATCACATCGCCTACTGCAAACAGAAGGCTACCTACAATAAGGTAAAGGTACGCAATGCACCATTCTTTTGAAAGAAATTTCTCTTTTTTTTGCAAACTCATATTTATTATAATTTTGATTATCAGCTGTTTGTGTGAAAAAATCTTCCGTTTTTCGCGTTGGCGAAATTAATAAAAATCTTTTTTACTATAGTGCGATTAAAAATCTTTTTTTATTCTATTTTTTAATGTGAAAAAGTTGAGCAATTTGCATAGATTTTTTTATTACCTTTGCCACTCATTTTTTTTAAGAAAAAATGGCGTTTCAAGTAACTTTTTCAATAGAAAAAACGTAACAAATTAGGTTTTTGATTTTTAATTACAAATAATGATAAGTTATGCGACAATTAACGATTAGCAAGCAAGTTACGAATCGTGAGTCCGCTTCCTTGGAGAAGTACTTGCATGATATTGGCAAGGTTGAACTTTTAACTGCCGAAGAGGAGGTGGAGTTAGCAAGAAGAATCAGAAAAGGTGACCAACAAGCTTTGGAAAGATTAACGAAAGCTAACTTGCGTTTTGTAGTATCAGTAGCAAAACAATATCAGAATCAAGGACTTAACCTCCCAGATTTGATTAATGAAGGAAATTTAGGCCTAATTAAAGCTGCAGAACGTTTTGATGAAACTCGTGGCTTTAAATTTATATCCTACGCAGTTTGGTGGATTCGACAATCAATCCTTCAAGCTGTGGCAGAACAAGCTCGTATAGTGCGACTTCCTGTTAATAAAATTGGAACGATTAATAGGATTAATAAAGCTTACGCCCATTTGGAACAGGAGTTTTGTCGCGAACCTAAAATTGAGGAAATCGCAAATCTATTGGATATGTCAGAAGCAGATGTGAAGGAATCATTGCGCAACTCTCCCCGACATCTTTCTATGGATGCGTCGTTGACACAGGATGAAGATAATAATCTTTACGATGTGTTGAAGTCAGAATCCTCACCCATGCCCGATAGAGAGTTGCTGAGAGAGTCTCTCCAATTGGAAATCTCTAAATTGATGGAGATTTTGAATCCACGTAGTGCCGATATTATTAAGATGTATTATGGAATCGGTATTAAACACCCGCTAACTTTGGAGGAGATTGCTGAACGTCACGATATTTCACGCGAAAGAGTGCGCCAAATTAAAGAGAAGGCAATCCGTCGTCTGAAAAATTCTTCTAAAAGCAGAAACTTGAAATCATATTTGGATTAATATTATCATTAACTTTTTCGAGAAGTTTTATTATGAAAAGATCAATAATTAAAGATGTACTTAAAAACCCAGAATCAGTAGGATTCGGGAATGAAATTTGTGTAAAAGGTTGGGTAAGAACCAAAAGAGGTAATAATGCAGTGGCTTTTATCGCCTTGAATGACGGCTCTATCGTTACCAATTTACAAGTAGTTGTGGATTTGGCAAATTTTTCTGAAGAGATTATGAAACAGATTACAACAGGCTCTTGTCTCTGTGTGGAAGGAACTTTGGTTGCATCTCAAGGTAAAGGACAAACTGTTGAGGTTTTGGCAAAAAATATTGAGGTTTACGGAACTGCGGATCCTGATGCTTATCCACTTCAGAAAAAAGGACATAGTTTGGAGTTCTTGCGTGAAATTGCACACTTGCGCCCACGTACCAATTTCTTTGGCTGTGTACTTCGTTTGCGTCACGCAATGTCTTTCGCAATCCATCAATATTTTAACGATAAAGGTTTCTTCTATTTTCATACACCACTTATTACAAGTTCTGATGCAGAAGGTGCTGGTGCAATGTTCAATGTAACAACTTTTGATTTGAATAATGTGCCTAAAACTCCTGAAAACAAAGTCGATTATAGTCAAGATTTCTTCGGAAAAGCAACCCACTTGACCGTTTCTGGTCAACTTGAAGGTGAATTGGGCGCAATGGCACTCGGTGGAATTTATACTTTCGGCCCAACTTTCCGCGCAGAAAATAGTAATACACCTCGACACCTTGCTGAATTCTGGATGATTGAGCCAGAAGTGGCTTTTAATGATTTGGAAGATAATATGAATCTTGCGGAAGATTTTATCAAATATTTGGTGAAATATGCTCTCGATAACAATATGGATGATATCCAATTCTTGAACGATATGTTTGATAAAGAGTTGATTGAACGTTTGAATTTTGTGATTCAAAACGATTTCGTAAGATTGGATTACACCGATGCAATTGATATTCTTTTGAAATCAGGTAAAAAATTTGAATATAAAGTAGAATGGGGCGTTGACCTTCAATCAGAACACGAACGCTATCTTGTTGAAAATCACTTCAAAAAACCTGTAATTCTTATCAACTATCCGAAAGATATTAAAGCTTTCTATATGAAGCAAAATGAGGATGGAAAAACTGTTCGCGCAATGGACGTACTCTTCCCTAAAATTGGTGAGATTATTGGTGGTTCTGAACGTGAAGCTGATTATATGAAGTTGAAAAATAGAATCGAAGAACTTCATATTCCAGAAAAGGATATGTGGTGGTATTTGGAAACTCGTAAGTTTGGAACCGCTCCGCACTCAGGTTTTGGAATCGGTTTCGAACGTTTGTTGATGTTCGTAACAGGTATGACCAATATCAGAGATGTGATTCCTTTCCCAAGAACTCCACAAAATGCTGAATATTAATAGTCGATTTTCCGTTGTCGTGCAGGTAGAATTCTAAGTTGTTCTCTGTACTTAGCAACGGTTCGGCGCGCAATCTTATATCCTCTTTCCGATAGAGCAGTTTCTAACTCTTGGTCTGAAAGGGGATTTTTTTTGTCTTCGCTTTGAATAATCTCTTTTAATACCGATTGAATCTCTTTTGCAGAGATGTCGCTATCGCCTACAGATTCTGAGAAAAGTTGTTTTAACGGAATAATGCCGAAGTGCGTTTGAACATATTTGCTATTGGAAATGCGTGAAATTGTGGAAACATCTAAACCTACTTTGTCGGCTATATTCTTTAAAATCATAGGCTTAAGGTCGCGTTCGTCGCCGGTGTAGAAGTATGCATGCTGATGCTGCATAATGGCGTACATTGTGTTGTAAAGCATCGTTTCGCGTAAGGTAAGCGTGCTGATAAAGTAGTTGGCTTTATCTACATTTTCACGAATAAAACGCGCAATTTCCTGCTCTTTCTTCTCACGGTTCTCCTTCTTAGCATAGTAGTTGTACTGCTCTTCATACTCTTTGCTAATGCGGATCTTAGGTAGCCTTTGACTAGAATTTAGTTGTAAAACCAATAGATCATCTTCAATTGTGATGGTAAAATCTGGTGTAATCTGACTCATCGATTCTTCGCTCCGAAGCAATGCATCAAGAGGGCGCGAAGAGAGGTGCTTGATAACAGAAAGTATTTGTTCCAACGTCTCTCTACTTATTCCCATTTTCTTAATCAATTTTTCATGTTGATTGTTGGAAATGTACTCGAAGTTATCTTGTAATATCCGTATAGTTAGGTCTTTAATCTCTTCGGAAAGGTTGAAAGTTCCATATTTCATTTGAAGTAGTAGGGACTCTTGCAAATTTCGCGCACCAATGCCTGGTGGGTCCAATTGTTGGATATATTGTGTTAAGATATATTCAACATGCTCAGGAGTAGTTTGTATGTTGTAGTATGAGGAAAGAGTGCTTACGATGCTGAGAATGGGGTCGCGAGCGTAACGTATGGTTTTGCTATCGTCATCGGGTAGCGGAATGGAAAGATAACCCGCATCGTCAATGTTACCCACAATCTGTTGTGCAATTTTTAGATCTTCGTCAGAAAGATGGAATTCCTGAATCTTTTGTTGTAATTGCTCCTGTATGGAACTCTCAAAAATAGCACCTGGTGTATAATATTCATCATCTTTTGACTGATTAATCGTACTGATTAAGTAGTCAAGTTCTCGGTCTGAATAGTCGTTGTCATAACTATATCTTTCGTCAAATCTATCAGTTGTTACATCTTCGTATGAGTCATCTTCATAACCTTCGCCATATTCTTTGTTCTCGCGAAGCGGATTTTCAACAATCTCTAAAACGGGATTGTTTTCCACCTCTTTCAAAATTTCAGTTTCCAGAGTATCTGTATTACTTTCCAACATCCGCATCAACTGAATCGTTTGCTGCGAAGTTTGCTGCTTCAAGATACTTTTCTGTGTTAATGCTTGTTTCATAGGTGGTAGGCTTTAATTTTTAGATTCAATACGATTGATAATATGAAAAGTAGAAGTAGTGAAAAGTGCCGATAATGGCATTTTATTTTTCTGTTTATAGTAGAAACTAATGGTGCAACTTTTATCGTTTCTGTCAACAATAACTCCTTCGTGAATTTTACCTCTAAAGTTAAAGTTTACGGAACATCCGATAGGGTAGGGGTCAATTTGAAAAATAGCTTTTACTGGAAAATGATCTGATATGTAAGGAGTTCCATAAATATTTTCGTTTAAGGTTTGAAAACTTTTAGGTTGTGCATTTTTGTAAAAAATATGGTCAATTACAATGTTGTTGCTCACATTGCCAAAATTGTGATATGTGCTGCAGCTATCGCTTTGTGGTGCTTCTTTTCTTGTTTCCTTTAATAAGATTGATAGGGGGGAGAATATAGAATCGTTGCGGGGTGTGTTGAAATCTCCAGCCAAGAAAATAGCTGCAAATTTGTCGGTTGTAATTTCTACAATCTTATCAATTATCAATTTTATAGATTCTTTTCGAGCAATTTTTCCCATGTGGTCTAGATGGGTGTTAAAGCAGTAGAAAGTGTTGCCTGTTTTTTTGTTTTTGAAGTACCCCCAAGTGGTTATTCTGTTGCATGCTGCGTCCCAGCCGCGCGACACGCGTTCTGGCGTTTCGCTCAGCCAAAAGTTGCCGTGTTCCAAAAGTTCGTAAAGGTCGTGTCTGTAAAAAATAGCCATGTGCTCGCCACCCTGTTCTCCGTCGTCACGCCCTATGCCAATGTGTGCGTACTCCGGAAGCGATTCCGCTAAATAGATACGTTGGTTGTTTAATAGCTCTTGCGTGCAAAGCACCGAAGGACGCTCAATTTGTATCATACGAATAACATGTTCTTTGCGGTACTGCCAATTATTCAACTTATCACTAGGAGTGTCGAGACGAATGTTAAAGGATATGATCGAGATTTCTTCACTCTTTTGGGCAAAAGTAAATAAAGCGCAAAATATTGTAAATAAAATAGTTGAAATCGTTTTCTTCATCTTTAATGATTCGCAAATTCATAACCTGCAAAGTTATAAAAATAAATTGATTTATCGAATTGATTTTTTACGACAAAGTCGATTTTCCTTAATTCTAATGTTATGTGCCGATAATGTTATGTTTAAAGCCCCCCAAATCCTTTTAGAAGGGGACTGTGTATCTCTTTTTTAATTTGTCAACAATAAATGTAAATATAGAATTCTTGACTGAAATTTCATTTTTCTTTTGTATTTTTGCACCCATTTTTAAAACTTGAGAAATGAATAGAAATACGATTATTGCATTGTTGTTGGTTTTGTGCTTGAGTTTAGGTTTTAGCTTTTATAATGCATCGAAAACCAAGAAGTTAAATGCAGAAAAGGCAGCAGAATTAGCTCGTCTTGAAAGTGAAAGAATAGATTCAACGGATATTGTTATTACGTTGGATTCTGCGAAGAATATGGTGAATTCTTTGCCAAATGATTCGGTAAATGCAACGGTAAAACCAGAAGCACAACCTACAAATCCATTAAAATTTACCTATTTTGCGCAACCGCAACAGCAGGTGAACGATTATTATGTGGAAACCAACAAGGCTATTTATCGCTTTTCATCTCTTGGAGGTTACCTCTCATATGTGGAGTTGAAGGATGTATATCGCTATACACCCAAAGGAGAACCCAAACAGCCATTGGTGCTTTATGATGGTGAGAACAATAATATGAACATTGAATTGATGATGACTAATCAAACTCCTATTCAAACAGCGCGTTGTCATTTCTTCAATGTAACATCAGATTCGCTAACAGTAACTGCTGATAAACAAGAACTAGCGCTGAGAATGTATCCTAATAAAATGGTGGGCGATTCTTTGCAAGTTCCTGATTCATCAAGCTATATTGAGTATGTTTATACTTTCTATGCTGATGATTACAGAATCGATTTCGATGTTCATTTTGTAAATATGTCTTCCTACTTATATGTTAATAAGAATAATTTTAACCTTCGTTGGGAAAGTCTTCTGAAAAATGTAGAGAAGAACTATAAAATGAATCGAGATAATTCTACAATTTTCTATCGTGATAATAGTGAAGATGTGGAAAGTTTAGACCCAATGAAGAGTGATAATGAGCAAATTTCTGGCTCTTTGAAGTGGGTTTCTTTTAAACAACAGTTCTTTACTGCAGTGTTGATTGCTGATTCTATTCCTTTTGAATCAGCATCCTTATTAACCGATGTTTCTGACAATTATCAAGCAAATGGTTGGCTCAAAGGAATGCGTGCCGATGTGGATTTCCGCCTTGATAATCTCGACAATGCGGCCTTCGATATGTCAATGTTTATAGGTCCTAATCAGTATAAGCTGTTGAAAGAGTATGATTTGGATATGGAACGCCAAGTTCCTATTGGTTGGAGTTTTCTTCTTCATTGGATAAATCGTTTGGCTGTAATTCCAATCTTTAATTGGCTCGAAAGTTACGGTTTGAATTATGGTATTATTATCTTAATCCTAACCATCATTCTTAAACTTGTCCTTTTCCCAATTGCTTATAAAACCTATCTTTCTTCGGCTCGTATGCGCCTGCTAAAACCAGAAATTGATGAAATTAATGAGAAGTATAAGGGTGATAGTCAGGAGATGATGATGAAAAAACAGCAGGCTACAATGAAGTTGTATAAGTCTGCAGGCGTAAATCCAATGGCAGGTTGTCTTCCTATGTTACTACAAATGCCTATCTTAATCGCTCTCTTCCGCTTCTTCCCTTCAGCTTACGAATTGCGTCAGCAACCTTTCTTGTGGGCAGACGACTTGTCAACCTACGATTCTGTATTGGATTTGAGTTTCAATATTCCTTTCTATGGCGATCATGTTAGCTTGTTCTGTTTGTTGATGACTGCGGCCACTTTGATTTATACTTGGCTCAATAACAAGTTGATGACTACTGGAAATAATGACCAAATGAAGATGATGAAGGTGATGATGTATATTATGCCAATTCTCTTCTTGGGTATGTTCAATAGTTTTGCTTCTGGTTTAACTTACTATTACTTATTGGTTAACTTGATCACTTTCTTGCAAATGTTTATTTTCAGATTGGCTGTGAAAGAGGATAAATTGAGAGCGAAATTAAAAGCCAATATGCTAAAACCTGTTAAAAAAAGCAAATTCCAATTGAAAATGGAAGAAGCTATGAGACAGCAACAACAAATGCAACAAAATAAAAAGAGATAATTTTATTAGCAAGGAGATAAATTGCTTTTGCTTTTTTAATATCTTTGCAGAGTCAAATTTAATATTAACAAAAAAGTTGTGAGATGGAAAATTTAGAAAAAAATGAAGTATTATCAAGAGCAGTGAGAGCGGGGAAACGTACTTACTTTTTTGATGTTAAGACTACTAAAACTGATGAAAAATATTTGACAATTACGGAAAGTAAACGCAAGTTTAACCCTGATAATGGAAACTTTTTTTACGAAAAACATAAATTATTCCTTTATAAAGAAGATTTTGAGAAGTTCCAAAATGCACTTCGCGGAATGTTAGATTTTATCGAAACAGGAAACCTTCCTGAAGATGCACTTTTTGAAGATGCAAGTAAAATAGATTTGACCTTTGAAGATTTGGAGGCATAATTTATGGGTAAAATAATTGCTGTCGTTAATCAAAAGGGTGGGGTAGGAAAAACCACAACAGCTGTCAACTTGGCAGCTTGTTTGTCTGTGTTGGAGCATAAAACTCTACTCGTGGATGCTGACCCACAAGCCAATGCTACAAGTGCAGTGGGCATCGAAGAAAACGATGTCCAGTATTGCATCTACGATTGCGTAATGGGTAATGCTTTCATCAATGACATCATTAAACCTACTCATATTCCTAACCTTGACCTTGTTCCTGCTATTCAAGACTTGGTGGCGGCTGAGTTGGACCTCATTACATTGGATAGAAGAGAGTTTCGACTAAAAGATTGCTTCGAGGCAGTGAAAAATGAATATGATTTTATTATCATTGATTGTGCTCCCTCTTTGGGGTTAATCACCGTAAACTCTTTAGTAGCTGCAGATTCTGTAATTATTCCTGTGCAATGTGAGTATTTTGCTTTGGAGGGTTTAGGAAAATTGCTAAATACTATCCGAATTGTACAAAGTGGCATGAATCCACATTTGTCAATTGAGGGTATTTTACTTACTATGTACGACTCTCGTACGGCGCACTCTAATGCAGTAGTGGCTGACGTAAGACAGTATTGCAAAAATATCGTCTTCGATACGCTAATCTCAAGAAATGTAAAAATTAGTGAAGCACATAGTAATGGTGAACCCATTATCCTTTATGACATTAAGTCAAAAGGTTCAGTGAATTATTTGAACTTGGCAAAAGAGGTGCTACAAAAGAATGGTTATACCCAATAAAATGATAAATTATGGAGAAAAAAAATCAAAATAAGTTAGGTCGTGGTTTGGGTAAAATGTTAGGGAGCTACGATTTGCCCGTTGTTCCAACCTCACCCGCCAATGTGCAAAGTAGCGCAATTAGCAATATTCGTATCGATTCTATTGAGATAAATCCATATCAACCCCGTGTCGATTTTGATGAGGAGGCTATCCAACAATTGGCACAATCTATTAAAACGTATGGCTTGATTCAACCTGTTACTGTTCGTCCAGTTCGTGACGGAAAGTATCAGTTGATTTCTGGAGAACGTCGTCTTCGTGCGTGTAAACTTGTGGGCCTTACCGAGATACCCGCTTTCGTTCGTACGGTCGATGAAATTAATTCGTTGCAGATGGCGCTCGTGGAAAATATCCAACGCGAAAACTTGAACGCCATCGAAGTTGCAGCTTCTTACCAACGCTTGCTCAATGAATGTAACCTGACTGTTGAGGATCTGAGCGAGAAAGTTGGCAAAGATCGCTCTACTATTGCTAACTATTTGCGCTTACTCCGCTTAACTCGTGAAGCACAAATTGCCGTACGCGATAAGAAAATTACTATGGGACACGCTCGCGCAATCGTTGCAATCGATGACCCCGATACTCAAAATAAACTCCTGAAAGAGGTGGAGGAAAAAGCCTTATCTGTTCGACAAACGGAAGCCTTGGTGAAAAAATATATAGAACCCAACCCATCTACCAAAACCCAGGTGAAAATCAAACTATCGGAACACGTAAACGAATTTGCCAAAAATCTCTCCAAAAAAGTTAACTCTAAGGTCGTAGTGAAAAAGGAGATAACTGGAAAAGGAAAAATTTTGATACCCTTTAACTCTGATGAAGAACTCAATAAAATTATAACTGTTTTAAACGACTTGAAGTAATAAATTTCAAGTCGTTTCGTTCTTTTATTTTGGTACTATCATGAAAAAAATATTACAGCTGATTCTATTGCTTTTCTTGTCTATTTCTGCATGGGCTCAGATAGATAGTGCTGTAATTGTTCCTGATACAGTTCCTGATATGTCAGAACCTTCTCTCTACTCGCGCAAAAAAAGTACGGTTTTGCCCATCGATACCCTTGTGCAAGAGACTGTTAATGTGTCAGATTCTGTCATCCCTAAAAAGAAACATATTCATAGTCCCAAAATCGCATCTTGTCTCTCTATTATCCCTGGTGGTGGACAAATCTATAACAGAAAATGGTGGAAATTACCTATCGTTTATGGAACAATGGGTGTTGCAACCTATTTTGTTTGTGATTATGGTAAGAAATATGTGGTGATGAAGAAAGAGTATTTCAATAGAGTGAACGGAAATACAGAACTATTGTTGCCAGAATATGCACGTGAATCTGATGATTTAGTTAAAGGAATTAGAGATGAATATCGCTCGCGAATGGAGATCTCCATTGCAGCACTTTCTATTCTCTATTTGCTTAATATTATAGATGCTTGCGTCGATGCGCATCTATTCTATTTTGATGTTTCAGATGATCTTTCTATGCGGTGGCAGCCGCAAATTCAAGTTACGCCGCATAGCGCATTTACGCCTTCGCTGGGTTTCACTTTTAATTTAAAATAGTTATGTTGAAATTTGCAATTTTAGGATATGGAAAAATGGGACGCGAAATTGAGAAAATTTTGTGCGCTCAAGGTGTAGAGGTTTCTGTTATTATTGATAATCAGGAAGATTGGGAAAATACTGAAAAGTTGCTACTTCTTCAAAACTGTGATGTCGCTGTTGAATTTTCACAACCTGATGTGGTTCTTGAAAATCTTTTCCGCTGTTTTGAAATGCGCATACCTACGGTTTGCGGAACAACGGGTTGGCACAATCGTTTAGAGGAGGTGTTAGAGTTCTGTCGTCAAAAAGAAACTTCATTTATCTATGGCTCCAATTTTTCGATTGGCGCAAATCTTTTCTTTGAACTGAACCGTTTTGCAGCTCAATTGATGAACAGTCACCCTCAATATCGACCTATAGTGGAGGAAACTCATCATACTGCTAAAAAAGATGCACCCAGTGGTACTGCCATTACGACTGCAAAGGTGATGCTGGAGGAGTTAGATAGCGTAACGGATTGGAAGTTATGTGAAACTACCGTTGCGCCGAGTCCAGAGTTGCTCCCCATTGTGGCCTATCGTGAAGGTGAAGTTGCTGGTATTCATAAAGTTACTTATATTTCTACCAATGATAATATTCAGATTTCTCATACTGCGCATTCGCGTGCTATGTTGGCAGAAGGAGCTGTAAAAGCTGCGATGTGGTTGGTGAAAAATCCAGGTGTTTATAATTTCGCTACAATTTTTAATTTAGTATAATTTGTTGAATAATAAATAGTTGTAATAATATGTTATTGTCAAAAGCTGCCGTTTATATTCTATTAATCATTTCAATTATTGGCCTCCATACAGGTTTATGGTTTATTTTTAAGAAAGCGCAAGTGAAACCATGGTTGAGCCTTATTCCAGTTTATAGCTTGTGGATTTGGTTGCGTAAGGTATTAGATCGCCCTGTTTGGTGGATGATTTTTATCATTTTTTTCCCGATTACCATCTTTATGGTTTTGATGATGGTGTGGAAAACAATTCGTCAATTTGGGAAGAGAAGTTACTGGGTATTAATTCCAGGAACCCTTTTCTTTTTTCTCTATCTTCCATATTTAGGTTTTGCTAAAAATGAGAAGTTTATTCCCTATTCTGAACTTCCCGTTTTTAACAAGAGTAAGGCACGCGAATGGGGAGATGCTCTAATCTTTGCTGTTGCCGCAGCTTATATTATCAGAACGTTTTTGTTTGAGTTCTACGCTATTCCAACCTCTTCAATGGAGAGCTCTTTGATGGTAGGCGATTATTTGGCCGTGGATAAGGTGAGCTACGGTGCGCGTATTCCCAATACACCGTTAGCTATTCCTTTCGTGCACCACTCAATTCCAAGAACACAGATGAAATCGTATCTAGAGTGGATTAAGTTGCCTGATATGCGTTTCCCAAAATTTAAAGAAGTAGAACGTGGCGATGTAGTGGTTTTTAACTATGCTGATGGTGATACAGTGGCTTTAGAACGCCAAAGCGAAAGTTACTATGCTATTGTGCGTGAGTTTGATATGATGTTCAATCCCAATACTTCGCCAGCAGAGATGTCACGCCTGCAATCGAAATATTCCCCAGAAGGTATCAACTATTTCTATTCTAAATATGGAAATGGTTATTACCCTGGAAAAGGTCGCGAAATTGTACGTCGTGAATATACCGTAACTGATAGACCAGTGGATAAACGAGAAAATTATGTAAAACGTTGTGTGGCACTGCCAGGCGATAAATTGGAAATTATTAACGCACAACTCTATATCAATGATGAACCTTCAAAAAATCCTGAACGAATCCAATTTCTTTATGATGTTATTGATACCAATAAAATAGGTTTGACAAGATCTAAACGTAAATCTTTGGATATTAATGAGGAAGATATGTGGAAACGGAATGCCCAATGTACTCAATATTGTCTCAATAATCAGCAAGTGGAGCAGATTAAAAAGATGGGTTTTCAGATTAAACCTACAATTACACCCGAAGGTTATTATGAAAGTAGTATCATTCCTCACGACCCACGTTATAAGTGGAATAAAGATAATTTTGGACCTATCGTAATTCCTGCCAAAGGTGTTACTGTGGATATTAACGATTCAACAATTTGTCTTTATGAGAAAATTATCCGAAATTATGAAAATAATACTCTTGAAATTAAAGATGGAACGGTTTATATTAATGGAAAAATAGCCACTTCTTATACATTCCAAATGAATTATTATTTTATGATGGGAGATAATCGTCATAATTCAGCAGATTCGCGTTTTTGGGGCTTTGTTCCTGAAAATCATATAGTTGGAAAAGTTTGGTTCGTGTGGTTATCGCTTGATAAATTTAAAACGTTTTCTGAAGGAAAAATCCGTTGGGACAGAATGTTTAAAGGTTGTAAAAATTATTGATTTTTAAGATTGAAGGTGCGTGAAAATGATATATTTTTGCACTCAAATTGAAAAGTTAGTTTAATTTAAAATAGATGAAAATGAAAAAATTACCAGTTCTCTTTTTAGTCGCTTTTTTATGCTTATCGACTATCACTTTGGCACAATCACCAAAGGTGACATTAAAATTTGCAACTTCTATTGAAGGAAGTTCAGATCCTAATATCGCAAATCAAGGAAAAAGCAATTATGATGTTTTGATGTTAGGAAACAAAACAAAATTGGTACAGGCTGCCCAAGGTGCAACTATCTCTATCATTACTGATGGTGATAATCTTTCTCAAACTATTCTCTTTGAAACTCCTATGGGAAATTACTACCTTACTATGCCAGAAGATGAAGTGAAAGAACTCTTTAAAAATATTACCTTTAATTATAACTACACTGATGAAACCAAAACCATTGCAGGTTACGTTTGTAAGAAAGTTGTAGTTACAATGGTGAATAATGAAACTGATGATGAATCATCAGCTACAGTTTTTGTAACTGAAGAGTTGCCTTCTGTATTGAATTTTACACAATTCCCTGGCTTAAAAGGTTATCCTTTGAGACAAGAGGTTGCTTCTCCAGAGTTGGGCGATGGCGTTATAGTAGTGGTTGAATGTACTGAAGTGGCTCCTAATAAGAAACTTAAACCAGTTGCTTTTGTTCTTCCAGAAGCAACAGATGTACGTACAGATCCTGAAATGTATGAAGGTTTTAAAAAGATGTTAAGCGGAGAGTCTGAAGAATAATCTTCCTAATCTATGAAACTCCTTTATATCTCAGAGGACTATATCAATTCGCAAGTGCATCATCAATTGCTGCAAACAATTTCAAAATTGCAGCCCGATTGCCAAGCAACGGTATTTTCTATCAAACGAGATAATCATTGTAAAGATATCCACGGGACCTATTCTCCCGTGGATTATTTTGTTTCTATAAGAGAACTTCAATCCGTTGAAAATAAACAAAATAGTTCTCCCTTTCTTTATAAATATCTATTCCCATACAAAATCAAAAGAAAATATGCTTTGTTGCAAGAGTCTGTAGATGTTAAGTCTCAAGATTGTACTTTTGCTGCCACTCTTTTCTCAGAAGGTGCATTGGCATATCAAATCTATAAGGATTACAAGATTCCGTATGTTGTTGCGGTGCGTGGTTCTGACGTAAATTTCTACCTTAAATATATGCCACATTTGTGGAGGTTAGGGCGTGAAATTATTGAAAATGCATGTGCTATTGTCTTTTTATCTGAAACCATTAAAAAACAACTTTTAAACTCTTCTGCTTTTAGTAAAATAGCTCGAAATCTGCAAGAAAAAAGTGTTGTTATCTGTAATGGAATAGATCAGTTTTGGTTGGAAAATCGATTTTTTGACATTAAAGCATTGAATTATAATGTTTTATATGTAGGTCGGATGGATGATAATAAAAATGTGGAAACGCTTATTAAAGCTTGTGATTTGGTGCGTCAGTGGTTTCCGCAACTTCACCTAAACTTAGTAGGTGAGGGAGGAAATCGCGAAAATGAAGTCAAAAAAATGGCTGCTGAAAGGTCGTGGATAACAATGCACGGAGGCGTATATGATAAAGAAAAACTGAAAGCACTTTTTAGATGCAATGATTTATTTGCAATGATTTCACATTCAGAGACTTTCGGTTTAGTTTATGTTGAAGCACTTTCACAAGGTTTACCTATTGTTTTTACGAAAAATCAAGGCATTGATGGTTTCTTTTCGGAGAATATAGGTGTGGCTGTCAATTCTGATTCGGCAGAAAAAGTGGCAACAGCCATAGCTCACTTGTTCGAGGAGTATGCTGAAGTGCAAATGTCAGTGTCTAATTTGGATTTATCGCGGTTCCATTGGAGTGCGATTGCGCAACAATATCTTTCACTCTTTAATGCTAAAATATGAGAAATGTAGCCGTTTTGTTAGCTGCGGGTTCTGGTAAACGAACGCAAAGTACGTTGCCCAAGCAATTTGTCAAGATTGCTGGTAAACCTATGATATACTATTCGTTAGAAGCATT
>JAEZOU010000044.1 GCA_023413895.1 Bacteroidota bacterium
CCAATAGATGCAGGTACTGAATTTATGCGCATTAAACGATGTCTAACTCTTATCCAACAATATTTTCCCAAACTCATCGTCTCAGTAGATACTTTCCGCGCTAATATCGCACAAATGGCTGTGGCAGAAGGCGCATCTATTATTAACGATATCTCCGGCGGAGAAGACCCGAATATGTTCGAAACTATCGCCAAACTGCAAGTCCCATACTGCCTCACTTTCAATATCCGAAAAGAGGAACTCTCTTCCGAAGACCTCATCCCTAAAATGCTCTCCTATTTTGGTGAAAAAGTGGAAAAACTAAAACATCTCGGCGTCAACGATATTATTATAGACCCTGGTTTCGGTTTCGGACAAACCCTGGAACAGAACTTCTTTCTAATGAACCATTTAGAAGTACTAAAAGAACTTGTTCTTCCACTCTTAGTGGGAATTTCCCGAAAATCAATGATTTACAAAACCTTAAAAACAACTCCAAACGAGGCACTCGCCGGCACTATTGCCCTTAATACTGTCGCTCTGCAAAAAGGTGCAAATATCTTGCGCGTCCACGATGTAAAAGCCGCCCTCGACACTATACAAATCATCGAAACATTAAAACAAAATCAATAACATTTATGGCAACTTTTAAAAATACTATCGCAATAGCATACGACTTCGACGGCACGCTTGCACCTGGAAATATGCAGGAACACAACTTTATTCCTGATATGAAAATGGATATTCCATCCTTCTGGCAAGAAGCTAACGAAATCGCCGAAAAAAATGATATGGACGAGGTGCTTGCCTATATGTATCTTATGCTTGAAAAAGCAAAAGAACAAAATTTTCTAATCCGAAAAGAAGATTTCCAAAAATATGGTGCACAAATCGATTTTTATAAAGGTGTTGAAGAATACTTTGAAAGAATAAACCAATATGCAGAAGAGAAAGGTTTTCTCCTTGAACACTATATTATTTCATCTGGTATTCGCGAATTTGTAGAAGGTAGCCATATTGCAAAATATTTCAAAGATATTTTTGCTTCAGGATTTATGTATAATAAAGAGAATGTTGCTTTCTGGCCTGCACTAGCAATTAATTACACCAATAAAACACAATTTCTATTCAGAATCAACAAAGGTATTCACAACTCCTACGACAATACACTAATTAATAAAATTGTCCCAGAAGAGGAAAAAAAGATCCCTTTCACCAATATTATTTATATTGGTGATGGTGAAACCGATGTTCCAGCCATGAAAATGGTAAAATTGCAAGGTGGAACTGCTATTGCCGTTTATAATCCCGATTACTCTCCAAGAGCAAACCGCAAATCGCCTAAAGAGGTGTGCTTAGAACTCGTTCACCACAAACGCGCCGACTACATTGCTCCCGCTAACTACACCGAAGGTGAAGAATTAGATATCATCATTAAAAAATGTATCGATAAAATCATTGCAGAACAAGAATTGAATCAAATTCGAGATAATATCTTAGCCAACAAATGAAAAATAACCAACAAAAGATGAACGATTTAGGACGATATTCCCATTTAGCATTTATGATGGGAATTATCATCTTTTTAGGTGCTTTTGGCGGAATAAAATTAGATGAATACCTACACCTTTCTCCCCTTTTTACACTTATCGGATCATTGGGAGGAATCGCTATCGCAATGTACGCAGTAATCAACGACATCAATCAAAAAAATAAAAAAAATGACAAATAAAATTCCAATCAAGAAATTCTCTTACAGACTGATTATCTTTACTATTATTATTACCCTACTTACTCTCATCTTTCAAGCCGTACTTCCCCAATATGCTTCCCCAGCACTGCCATTTATCGTTCTCTTTTTCTTCCTTATTACGGAACTCACTTTGTATATTGTCCTTCGAGATGAGAAAGGAAAAGAGGGACGGAAATTCATTTCGGGCTATCTCTTATCCCGCACCATAAAATTTATGTCGTGTCTTATATTTCTACTAATATATATTGTACTAAACACTGAAGACGCCTTCAAATTCGCCTTCGCATTCATTATTATTTACTTCTTATACTCAGGATTTGAGGTTTTTATACTGAAAAAAGAGAGCAATAAATAGTTTATCCAATTCTACTCCTGCTGACTACGAAGTAGTATTATTGTACCGTGTAATGGACGTTTCTCCTCTCCTGCAAGAGTGTGTACAATAACATCACACGAATAATAATAATTACCCTCAGGAAGTTTTTCCCCCGTTTTCCAATCGGAACCATCCCACTGTAAATCGGGATTTTGTGTATGATATACTAATTTCCCCCAACGGTTATAAACATAAAAATCCACCTCTTCCACCCCTTTATACGGAAATGGTTGATATAAATCGTTGATATTATCGCCATTAGGTGTAAAGATATTAGGCAATGTATAGGAAAAACACTGATCAATATCTATACAAACCTCCTCTGCAAATGCCGACCTATTTCCATTTGAGTCAACAGCTATCATTGTATAACAACCTACCACAAAATCCTTGTTGATAACATATTGACACGGAGATGGATAGCAACTATCATCATCTGCTTCCAAGGAATCTATAATCTGGTATGATGATGAATAATCCGGCTTGAAATAAAGATAATAACGATACACATCAATATAAGCAGAATCTGAAGAGAAACGCCAAAGAAAAGTTACACTTTCACAATCGGTTTCAATCTCTAAATGAGGAATTTCGGGTGGGGTTTTATCCTCAGGAACCACTTCTACTACTTGCGAACGATTAAATAGCAGTGCGACCGTATCTGGCACGAAATATGCACCTTCAGAACATACATAATAACGATAACGCTCTCCATTTATAAGGTTATAATCGGTAAAGGAAGTAGTCTCAGTTACCGCAATCGAATCAAAGTGCGCCACACCTGGAAGGGAACGATAAATTGTATATTCCGTGTTGTGCCAAGGCACCTGAGCATTCCAATGCAAATCAGCAGCTCTATCGCGCGGAGAAATCTCCAAAAATAGAGTGGCTGCGGCATCCGAAACTTCCACCTTCTGCATTCCTATTGCCGTCTCACCCCACAATTCCACTTTATAACGATAATAGACAGAGTCTGTCGTTAGCTCTACATCGGTATAAGAGGTATCGAAAAACGAATTTGTAGAAGCTATCAACTGATATTCACCATCTTCTGATGAATTTCGATAAAGATGATATTCGAAATTAGGTCCTGGGAATGCCACACTATCCAATTCAGTAGGTGGTGTCCAACTTACAAAAACAGAGCCCGTATCTGAGTGGGTTGATAACACATCGGTGTGTGTCATCAAAGGAGCATCGTTCAACAAAAAGGCACAAACCTCTTCCGAAGCATAACTTTCAGCACCATCAGGGAACCGCGCAACTACACGATAACAATACTCATTCCCGTGCCGTAAAGGCAAAACTAAACCCTCGTCAACAAAAACAGTATCATCAATAGAATTTGTTGAACCAATCCATTGATAACCAGT
>JAEZOU010000046.1 GCA_023413895.1 Bacteroidota bacterium
GCTTTTCAACTAAAAAACCTACAGATTTTAACGTCTCGATATAACGGTAAATCGTTCTTGTTGAAGTTCCTAAGCGTTTACTTAAATCCTCTACCGTCATATAATGATTGTTCGTTAAACAGATCATGATTTGTAATACTCTTTCAATTTTAGCTTGGTCCATAATATAAATTTTGGGCAAAATTAGAAAATATTTTTGACAACTTCCGTCACAAACAAAGAAAAATCACTTTCTACGAAATTATTTAACAACTAACAAAAACTTCAATATATCTCAGATATAGAAATTGAACTCATAATAGTAGTGTAAAAGATAAAATCATCAGCTTTTTTGGAATAAATTTGTTAATGTAGTTTAGAAATCTTTTCCGTTTATTTGAGCCAAGATCCAACAAAAGCCCCAACAAAGACCACCTATAAGTATTGGAATTGCTGCTATTGTATTAAAAATTATATCAAATAACATAATATAATCACTAATCCGTGTCGTGAGCAACCTCTGTTAAACTTATTTTGATGGTGCAAAATAGCAACTCTTTTTTGACAAGTTCCGTCATAAAAGAAAAAAATTTGTATCAGATAAAATTTGACGAAGATTTATTGGAAAATAAGCGAACAGCGGAGCTTTATACTATTCTTTTTCGGTAAGGTTGCGGCGGTAGGTCGCGTTAGGGATTGAAGCGGTTATGAGCGCCGGTTTTAGAACTTTGAATTAAGATATATTGAAACTTAGAAGTTGGTGATTAGAGGGAGATTAAAGTGAAAGAAAGAGGCGCGAAATTTGAGCGGAAAGCCCGACGGCGAGCGCGGCGGCTTTGTGCGGAGAAAAGAGCCGGAACGCCCAAATCATAATAAAAATAATCTTTGAATGAAGAAAAACACTACAATTTTATCAATTTCTTCCGAATTTGTTGAGCATCACGAGTAGTAATCTGCAAAATGTAAACCCCTGATGCCCAATGTTCTGTCGAAATTTTTATTGTTTCGTCTGGAACGAAATAATGGGCAACTTTGTTTCCTAACTGATTGAAAATTTCGACCGACTGAAGATTTTCACCTTTTACGACACAAAATTGCGTTGCGGGATTGGGGAAAACAGAAACCGTAACTTCCTCTTCATCACAAACTTGTGTATCTTCTGTAAACACAAATCGGAATGGATTTGCAGCACCTACTAAAGGGTAAAAATCGCGGCGTCCGCTCTCATCTTGCGCCGACAAATAATACTCAACCGTATCGCCAACTGCAGCAGCCGAAGCAAACGCCTGCCAACTATTTCCGCCTTGGTAAGTCAGATTCTCGAAATTCCAATCGCCACGATTCACCCGATAAATAAGCATAACAGAGTCTTCCACCAAGTTATTTCCTGACAAAGAGACAATTTCTGCCGAGATAGGTGTATTAACTATAACATCTTCTAAGAGAGGATAATGGGAAATAAAAATCATTTCAGAATCGGCAAGTTCATGCGTACGACAATGTAGGGCATCGGTGTTTTCCCACGGCGTGTATGGAGATTCCATCACTGGCACAATCGTATAACCTGGCATCGCCATACGATAAACCTCAAGGGCATCCTCGTCCCACGGGCTTCCTGTTTGCGGAACAAATACAAAATTATTGAGTATCAACGAATTTGTATAAGGTGTAACCCCCGAAAATGCTCCAGGCGTATAAACTCGAAACACCTGATAGTGATTTCCCCAAGGAGTCAAACTATTCTCAAAAAAATCTGCGACAGCTTCGTAATCTGAATAACGATAATCACTAGGATCTACCTGTCCGATCAACACTTTATCGACTGCGAGAAACTTTCCCCAACAATCGATATGCTCAATATAATCGCCAAGCGGGTCTTCTATCAGATGATACTCTTCAATACCTAAATAGTTGTGTGCGATTGCGGAGAGCGATGATGCGCTTTCGTACGGATTTTCATCCAGTAACAACGTTGTAGAAGCTGCTGTACCATAGCCATCTGCCATAAAATTGCCGCCTGTATGCACCATGGGCATATTGTAGTAATCTAAATTCAGGAAATTAGCGACGGCAGGCAGCGAGGCGTCGTCGTTAGGGCGAGCAGGGCGATTATAGATAAAATCGATTACAGAGAGATTATAATCGACACCAACGATAAACCAAGGACCATAATCGCGAGTCCAATAGGTATCGTGGGCGATAGTATGAAAGCGAACTTTTTCGAGGTTTATTGAGTTTTGTAAGAAGTAGTTACGGGCGGAGATGGTATCGGAAGAGTGGTTTACTATAACGTGAACGGTTACGGTCTGTGTCATCTCGCGAATTAGGGCGACAGGGATTCCGAGTGGGTAAGCAACCAGTACGCCCGACATGGGTTGAAATTCTGCAACTGATTGTACGGGAGCGGGTGGAAAAGAGCGGTTTTCACCTAATCTATGGGCACGAGTGCCCAATGTTGGGATTGACGCTTGTTCTTGCGCAGTGGGTGCGTGGGGGAAGCGTGGCGAACAATCGTAATGTTGCGACTGTGCCAAGAGCATTTCTCCTCCTAAAAGGAGAAGAGTAACACAAAGTAACTTACAAAATTCCACAAGGTTACGATTAATCATAGAATGGTTTCTCTAAAATTGGAAAATGTTCTGCCAACTCGCCTGAAAAGTAGAAATCGTTACCAATAACGCCGAAGGTGTACCGTTTGTCACACACCTCAATAGTGGAGCCGCCGCAGCGAGGCGATGGACCGGGTTTAGAAGCTTGGAAACCTAAATTAAAGAGTGTAAAAAGAATATCGGGACGGTTTGAGATATCGTAACCCGAGCGCTGCCATTGCAACATTGTTTGCTTCAAAATACAAGCTGTATAAAGATAAGAATAGAGATGATTATGATAATCGACTAATCTATTAAATCTTTCTGTAGCAACATCTTCTGTTTTAAAATCAAGAAGATTTTCATATTTTTTACCCATATAATAGATAGAAAGAGAATCTTTCAGATTGCGTTCTACAGCCATAGCTGTAAACTCTTTAATACCATTTATTCCCCACGAAAACTTAGATTGCACCGAAAGCACTTTCATCGGTCCCAAATATTTTTTATACATCTCACGTTTCGAGTTAAAAAGACGGATTTGCTCACCGACAAGACAACTCACAATCATACGAGGCTCGACTCCTGTCATCTGAGCAGCCTTTTCAATCACTTCTTTATCTCTCAGAATTGCGTCCTTCAGTACCACCCAAGCAGAATCGTTCATCCAAGGAATCAGATTTTGGTCTGAAGAGGAAATTGGATTTTGCGCAATACTGTTCTCAACTGCACTTTTCAATTGATTATAATGATCCCCAATAGAATCCACTTGCAAGTACATATTGGCAGCATAAACCATACGTTTGATACAATCGGGACGTTTACAATGCTGACTTGCCTCATAAATCAAGTGTGCGTTCAACGGATAAGCCTTATTCAGCAGTGCCAAATCGATAAAGCCATCCATCATATCATTAAATTGCTGCACGGAGTCGGCTTCTCCTACCGGGCTACGATAATTGGCCAAGTAACGATTATTGTCGTCAACTTTACCGCCATCATTGGTCAACCCCAACTGATAAACTGCCCATGCACCTAAAATTGCCATTCCTGCAAAGGCAAAAAGATGAAGAAAAATTTGACAAAACTGTGTTCGCCACTTCATCAATTTCCATAAAGAAAACAAAGATTTTTTCTCAATTTTATCCCCTTGTTGCATAATTTATAATCATTTATAATTTAAATACTAACCAATTCGTTTGATATTGTGAAAATCTAGAATATGGAAAAATAAGATGATGCTTTTTATCATCGCCTAAATACCAAGAATGATTCCAACCGGGTCCCATATCCATATAGATTGCATTTTTAGCGTGAATTTCATTTTTCAGAGATTGCAAGAAGCTCCCAAAAGTATGTTTCTTTTTACTCATAACAATATAAAAATCACCATTTTGCATTTCACATAGTGCGCGATAGACTTCTCGTTTCTCTAAATTTTTGTATAAAGTAGGATAAAAAATAGTATCAGCAACAATTAATGCGGCTTGTTCATAAGCAGCAACAATATTAGAATCGCTCTGAATCAAAAGATTATATTGCTCAGAGGGCAAAATTTGCTTCCGACCATCGCGGTAGTAAACAAAACCAACAAAATTTTTATCACACAAATAACCATTATAAAACCTTCCTTTAGAGACATGATTTCCTGCGATATTTTCGTGATAGAAGGTATCCAGAATTTTACCAGTAAAAGCAGCCGGCACGCAAAGAACGATATTGGTATCTAAGGTATCGGGACGTGTTCCACAAACCAACTCTATGTCACTATATTTGGGTGAAAAAATGTAAAGATTTTCGGTAGAATCGATATGAATATAAACTGAATCTGCAAAGTGAAACGGAGGTTTGTCGGGCGTAGTTTGTGCCTGACAAGAAGTAAAAAAAGGAAGAAGCAGAAAGAGCACCTGCACAATAAAAGGGAAGATTTTTTTAGAATAAAATAGTTTCATATTATGACTTTATAATGTGGAATGACAATTATTTTGATTTAATTTTTCAGCAGAATTAGGAATGGAATTTGAAATTTGATTTTTCTTTTCACAATTTTGAAAAAATGGGAAAACCAAAATAGAGTAAAGAAGTGGAAAGAAATCAGCGCCAGCACGTGTTTCAAACATTGACTCCACCAATAAGTTTAGGGCAACAACAACAAGAAAGAGCAGTAACAGAAACGAACGATTACGGAGCGCCCAAAATAGCGTCCAAATCAAGATGGAAAGAAGAGAAATAAGCCCCAAAACGCCCAATCCAACAGAAGTTTGAAGATATTGATTATGAGAATTATACGCTTTTTCAATCACCAAATCCAAATTATCATCTTCGTAAGCATCTAGCAGATAATCTACAACATCGCCAGCACCAACACCAATCCAAAAATGCTCTTTAAACACCTCAAGCGAATTACTCCAAACTGCTAATCTCATTCCTACACCATGTTGATTATCAACATTTTCACTCTTATTATTAAAAAAATCCTCATACGCCAATTTCAAACGATTACCATATCCTGACGAAAAAGATAGAATAGTAAATGAAAGTGCTACAATTGCAACCACAGTGGAAATGGTAATAAAAATTCTCCTTTTTCTTCGATTTAAAAGATAGACTCCCACTATTAAAAGTAACGGAAAATAGATGAGCAATCCCGCCTTAGATTGAAGCAAAAATATAAAGATAGAGAAGAGAACAACCAAGAGAAGTAACCCCCATTTGAGGATTCGTTTTGCACTAGAAAATTTTTGAGACACAAAGAGAAAATAGAGAGTAATAAATGAGGCAACAGTCATATACATAGCTAAATAGGAAGGATGTGTTGGGTGTGTTGGGAGAAGGTGTGAAACTTTTACATAGTAGAAGTAGTGATAAAAATTCTGAAAATCATTTTGACTCCATTGCACGCCAGACCACACCAAATTAATAAGGGCCACGCATGCGGCAGAGGTGGCAAAGAGCAGCAATAGATTTTCAATCTTAGAATTATTGAGCTTCTCAGAATCAGCAGTTAACAAAGCAAGTGGCATTAGTAGGAACCACATTTTACATTCCAAATTGCTGAGGGTTTCCGCCACATTGTGACTATAGATTAGGGAGAAAGCGTGGAGCAAGAAGAATATTATTAGTAACGAGAAAGTAACAGCTCGCAATGGTTCTTGGCGCAGACGAGAAAATTTCGTTTTAAAATCCCCTTCAACAAGCCAATTCAAAAAGATAAGAATAGCAATAGGCAGCATTAGAAAAATTGTAAACGGCAATGATGCCACTGCCGCACAGAGTAGATAGTAGAAAATTGAGAAATGAATATCGCTTCTTTTAGCCATTACAAATCTAGTTTCAATAAGGTTTCAACAACTGCAAAATCCTCAGGTAGAGTAACTTTCATATTTTTCCGTTCACCTTCTACAAAGCAAATGGGTTGCTCTGGCAAATAGAAATGTATTACGCTACAATCGTCAGTAACTGCATGATTAGGATCTTGCAAGAACAATTGGAATGCTTGTTCAATCAACGAGATATGGAATGCTTGCGGAGTTTGGACAGCATAACAATTTGAGCGATTAGGATATC
>JAEZOU010000068.1 GCA_023413895.1 Bacteroidota bacterium
AAGGATGTGTGATGATGGACGGACATCGCATACATATCAATTGTATGGGGGCAGGTGACGAATGTGCATATACGTTTGCTGTCCAGCTACAACAAATAGGTACCGCAGTTACCGCCACCACAACGGACACGTTCGATTTGACTTCGGAGGACTTCTTCCTCGTGCCAGATCGCTCGCTCTACTATGGTAAGGATGAGAAGGGTAACGACATCTACCTAAACATTCCAGAACAGATGGTCTATCGCGACAGTTTGACCCTGCAGTTCACATTCACGGGACTCTTCTTCAGCGAAACAGCAGCGTATAACAACATTTAGCAAACAGTGATTGTACGGACAACTATGAGACCTTACCCACAACCCAATATCATAGCCAGCCTCTATTGGTTAGGCAAGAACAACTTGGCTGATTCGCATGCCGTCTGAGGGGCGCGGTCGTAAGACAGGAAATCCTGTTCTGCGATTACCGGGGCGGCATGGAAAGAAAGGATGCCTTGCAGGGAACATCACCATGAAGTCTTGGCGGACAGAAGATGATGTCCCTGCGGTGGTGACATCCGAAAACGGTCGGGTATGGCTCTACTGCTTGGCACCCCAAAAGCGGACTGCAAAAATACAAAAAGTACGGTTCGCGAGCGGTTACGAAAGCGTTGGGCAAAATGCCGGCGCACCCTGCGGAAAAGAGGGGATTATTGTTTAATTTTAAAATGAAAGAAAAATGGAAAGTATCAATAAATATAAAAATTGTAAAATCGAAGATATGCAATTAATCTTTGGAGGACGTGAAACAGAATTGTCATACTCACAAACAACAGGAGAAAAAATAGACAAAAGTGTATATAATCGTGATGGCTGTTTAGTGAAATACATACTTTGGATGGATGGTCACCGTTATGTTGGTACATATGCAGGAGACTGCGAAAATGGCTATAACGAATCAATGCCTATTGATGGTAATGTCATAGACTAAACTAAGTTATAAAAAGAGGGTGGCCAAAGTTCTCTTCACTGCACTATTCATTCTATTATTGTCAGTAATACTTTGGTCACCTGTTTCTAAATAGTTTCTTATGAAAAAAAACATCCTATTCATTTGCTGCTCGCTTTTTGTTTGTGGAACATACTCACAGACTGTCAATTATATACGGTACTTTCAGACAAAATGCAGTGCAGAAATATCAATCTGTAGAGCCAACTATGATACGGCCTTGTCCTACTATAAAACGATAGTAGGTCCACCCTATTCTCCTCTCTCTAAAGAAGTACATAATGCCCTTTTGTGTGCGTTGATTTTGGCGGACACAGTTTATATTCAAGACACATTATCAAGATACATCAGACAAATAAATGTATACGAAATAATTAAGAGGCGGGATATGTTTCCATCAATTGATAATAGTTTTTGGGATGAACTTATCAAACAATATGGGAGTCAAAAGTCTGCATATTGTTATGATATAAACACAGAATATCTAACAAAACTTGATTCATTAAATCTAATAGACCAAATTCCAAGACATAAAAAAAATCCATTCAGAATTAAGAATCCAGAAAAAAGAGAACAGGCAATGAGAGAATGGAAAATCACAGATAGTATAGTGGCTTTGGAACTAGACAAACTTATTGCAAAATGGGGTTATCCAAGTGAAAGAGTTATTGGCTTAAAATATAGTATGAAATCCCCTATATCTATTTGGCATAGAGTGGACTCCAATTTCAGAAAAATCGAATATGAAGCATTGCTCTCAGGGGATTTGAATCCAGAGTTATATGCTCAAAAACAAGCATATATTCAAGAAGTCTCAATAAAATCTAAAATCGACATTGATGTCATTGATTATGGCGAGTCGTCATTCATCTTTCCGTCGGATTCAAATGAAATTAATCGAATAGATGACAATCGGAATAATATAGGATTATCTTCGATTGAGGAAACAAAGGAAATACACAACTATGCTGTAACAAATAACAAATATGGCTTTAAATTTTATATCAATTTTTTTCACAAATGGTAATCATAGTTTCAAGGACAGAGGACGCATCAACTAACGAAGTTATGGATTGGCTCTCCTACTATGGGGAGCAAGTAGTTAGAATCAATGAAAACGCATCTATTTCCAATCTCACTGTTGAAATAAACAATATAAATCATACTATTAGATTTAAAGTCGGCGATATTACAGTGGACCTAACATCTGTAAAATCATTTTGGTTTCGAAGAGGCGGAATTCACTTCCAAAAAATTCTTATCAAGAATTGCAATTCGGAATTAACTCAAAGCATTAATACGCACTTGGAAAACGAGTACGAAACCTTGAAGGAATATCTCGTTTTTTGTTTGAACCAAATAAATAAATTGGGCGATTATCATCAAGGAAATGCTAATAAACTGATAAGCCTACGTGTAGCAGAGTCTGTTGGTTTGTGCATACCATCTACATATGTTTCCTCGGACAAAAGTGAAATTTTGAATTTCCATTCAAAAAACCATAACGTAATCACAAAATTCATTCAAGATGTTATTTTTTTGAACCCTCAAGGAATGTTGCTTCGTTCAACAACAGAACGCGTATCAAAAGCAGATATAACGAAAATGGATAATATCTTTTCCCCCTCATTGATACAAACTGAAATTAAAAAGAAATATGAAATTCGAGTATTCTATCTCCAGGGTGAATGCTATGCCATGGCTATTTT
>JAEZOU010000088.1 GCA_023413895.1 Bacteroidota bacterium
GATATCATAGAATGATGAATTTCGATTTTCCTACAATTAATTTATTAGTTTCACGTTATTTTTACTCAATTATTTCTACTTTAATTAATGATGACTAAACAATTTTTTTCCACAAATATGAAGTTAGCAGACCTCATCTCTGCAAACTATCATCTTATTTTAATATTGCCACGTTTAGGTATTTCTTTAGGATTTGAAGATAAAAGCGTAGAGGAGGTTTGTCGCAATAACCACGTTGATCCAGAACTTTTTATTTTGATTTGCAATATCTATTCTTTTAACAATTATATACCTGATAATAAAGAAATCACATCTATCAATATAAATCAATTAGTTTCCTATTTGTTGGCATCACATCAATATTATATTCAGGAACGAATTCCGCATATTGAGCAACACCTTCACCATATAGCCAATCGAGTGGAACCCAAATACGGCACTATTCTCAAAAAATTCTTTGATGATTATAAAAGTGAAGTTTTTAATCATTTTAAATATGAAGAGGAGATTGTTTTTCCTCATCTCAAGCAACTTTGTGAAAGTAATAAACATCAATCATATTGTATAGAAGAGTTTACCGAAACCCATAGTAATATTGAGGATAAATTGGGAGATTTAACACAAATCATATATAAATATCTTCCTGGGAATATACTTCCTGAAGAGAGCATAGAGTTGGTTTTTGATGTGATGGAACTCTCTTCTGATTTAAATAAACACACCCTAATTGAGGAAAAAATATTAACTCCCTATATTGAAACTTTAGAAAGGAGTGTAAAATGAATCAAACATACCACACCTTAATTGTTGAGCCTTCAGCAATTATTACCACTGGTTTGACAAAAATTTTGGGAGATATTCCTCATTTTCGTAAAATTTCTACATTATCTGACATTAACTATCTTCAGGAAAAGTTGTTAACATCACCTCAACTTCTTATTATCAACCCAACATTGGTAGTAGGCACCCAACGCACAATTTTGAGCAACTACCTACAAACGCATCCGAAATCGGTTTGTATTGCTTTGGTTTACCAATACATAGAACCCTTAGCATTATCATTATACCACAATATTATTGATATTCGAGAAAATCCTAACAAAATAATTTCTTTAATACAACAAGCAATCTCTGTACAACGAGAAGAGGTGACAGCGATTGATAGTTATGAACTCAGTCAACGCGAAACAGATGTCTTGATTCAGGTTGCAAAAGGATTGAGCAGCAAAGAGATTGCAGATGCGTTAAATATTTCCATTCACACAGTGAACACGCATCGAAAAAATATTACGCAAAAAACTGGTATTAAATCGGTTGCAGGTTTAGCCGTTTATGCAATGTTGCACAATCTTGTAGAAGGTATAGAATCCTAATATTAGAAAGCTACCCCAATACGAAACCCCGCTGTAAAAGCTAAACAACTCTCTTTCGGGAAGAGCATAAAACTATGAAAATAGTTATTATCATTTCCCGTTCCGATAGATGGTCCTAATCCGGCATAAACATCGAAAAGAAACCATTTATAAACTACTTGGTAACCTGTTTCTGCTAAAAGTGCCCATTGCGAAGTGCGTTTCCGTAGAGCAACATCCGAAGAATGTGATGGATGATACTCAAAAAAAGTTCCTACCAATTCAGGTTTTAAATAGAATCCTGCAAGCCAACTATTACTATTTTTCTGAGGAATAACATTCCACTTAAAAGCGGCCTTTACCAACCAGCCCTTAGATGCAGATTTGTGGAGAAAATCCCATCCCCAACCTATTCTGCCTGCAGTAAGTTCAGCGGCATAACGAGGGTGGAAAGCACGCTCGTATGTTAAACGACATGAACCACTTCCTAGCGAGAGTATGGTTATCTTTAAATCGTTTTTGGTGATTCGTGAATCATACTCCTGCGCATATTGGGGCGTTATGATTAAACTAAAAAATAAAAATAAAACTATGGTAATTAACTTTTTTCTCATCTTTAAAAATTAAAGGTGCAAAAGTAACATTTTACCTCATACGAACTACTTTTTCCTGAAATTAATTTTTTCAGAATTATATTATAATAATAAAATGCAAAAGCAATGATTTACAATCTTTTATGATTCTTAAATCATAAAAGATTTCTATCTTGCATAGTCCTAATTATCTGGCTTACCATTTTTTTAGGATAGTGTAACGAAACTTTTTCTAGAATTTCTGCAGGTTCTAGGGTTGGAAAGTCTCTTCTAACAGATTCTATCATCTGAACAATCGCATCATATTCCGACTTAGAAACCGTTTCCTTTCTCAACTTACGGCACACGTCACATCCCCCGCACGACTCACTTTTGGCTTCACCAAAATACGCTAAAAGTTGCTGACTGCGACAGGTTTCCGTATCCATTACAAAATTCATCACGGCATCTAAACGTTTTTTTGCCACCTCTTTTCTATTTTTATATACATCGGGAGAGAAATATAAATGTTTTTCATCAATTCTGGATTGAAGAAAAATGATAAAAGGCTTGTCAGAACGTTTGCTATAGCTTAAAATATTTTTCTTTGAGAGTAGGTGTAAATTGTGCTCAACCTCATCTACGTTTAATTGGGTACGTTGAGCAATTTGCTCTTCGCTAATCTTTATAAAATTGGTAAATACACCTCCATACGAGCGCAGAATTGTTTTTGTAAAATCTTCTAAATCTGGATTTTCCTTATAAAAACAATCTAATTGAAGAGAAGATGCTTCAAACTTAATTGAAGATTGTTTTTTCACATCCTCCGAAAGAGTCATCATACCTATTTTTTCCAAAAAAGAGAGCGCATAGAAGAAATCAATATAATTGATATTAAATTTCTTCAGTAGAGTATCATAAAAGAATGGGAAAATTAGATTTTCGCCTTCACCTATAGCTATTCGATAGTGATTACAAAGATCTTTGTATAATTTTCGAATTTTCTCAATTGGTGGGAAGGATTGTTCAAAATTCTTTTGCAAATCTTTCACATCGTGATCATCGTAAAACATCACGGCCACAGAGGGTTTTAGGTCACGGCCACCTCTTCCTGCCTCTTGAAAGTAGGCTTCCAAAGTATCAGGAATATCAATATGCACAACAAAACGCACATCAGGTTTATCAATACCCATACCGAATGCATTAGTAGAAACAATAACACGCGTTTCATCATTCATCCACTTACGCTGTTTTTCATCACGAGTCTCAGCATCTAATCCAGCGTGATAAAAATCTGCACTAATTCCTCGCTGGCACAGAAAATTTGCTATCTCTTGCGTTTTCTTTCGATTACGTACATATACAATTCCAGTACCTTTATAATAGTTCATCAACTTAATCATCCTTTCACGCTTATTCTCCTCTTTCAGAACCATATAAGTCAGATTATCGCGTTTAAAACTTTTCTGAAAAACATTTTCTTTTTTAAAATCTAAACGTTTTTGGATATCCTTTACGACCTCTGGAGTTGCAGTTGCTGTCAACGCTAGTACTGGAATTTTTGGAAAATCCTTTCTAATATGGGCTATTTCCAAATAGGGAGGTCTGAAATCATATCCCCATTGTGAAATACAATGTGCTTCATCGACAGCAATCATACAAACATTCATCTGACGAAGTGCTACACGAAATCGTTCTGTTTTTAGGCGTTCAGGTGAAACGTATAGAAACTTATATTCCCTATCATACAAGCAATTAGAGATAACTGTTTCAATTTCATGAATAGTCATTCCTGAATAGAGTGCTGCCGCCTTAATCTTCCGTTTGCGCAAGTTTTGCACTTGGTCCTTCATTAAGGCAATCAGCGGAGAGATGACAATACAAATACCCTCCATCGACATAGCTGGTACTTGAAAACAGATAGATTTTCCACCTCCTGTAGGCAACAAGGCCAACGTATCGTTACCTTCTGCAACGGAGCGCACAATATCCTCCTGCAGTGGACGAAAATCATCGTATCCCCAATACTGTTTCAGAATCTGTTTAAATCTACCCATTTCATTTCAAATATGAGTGCAAAATTATAAAGAAATCTTGTGATTTCGTTTCATAGTTGTAAGAAAAATAAAATTTAAGATTTAAAGTATAAAATTATGGCATTATAATGTTACAATTTTTAGCATTTTAGCAAGCTCCTCGCGTCGTGCATTGAGTTTCATTATCTGCACCATCATTTTATCGACAGTCTCCTCATCAGGATTATCTTCAAAAATATCTAACAAAAGTTGACGATATCTATCAATAAGTCGCAACTTAAACATACAGATATGGCACTCCAAACTTTTGTTCAATTTGGGTGCATAATTAGAAATATAATGGGTAGTGATATCAAATCGAGATTCCCATAATGGGCTGATTTCCAAATCAATATTTGAAAGAACAGTAATAGCAAAATTACTAATAGCAGAATTTTCGTGAGTTGTAAAATATCGTTGAATTTCTTCTTGGGAAGACGCACTTATTGCCACTTTTGCATATTCTTGATATATAATTTGCATTAATGGCGAAGTAAACTGAATTTGTTCTTGAGAAAATTCATTGAAAATATATTGATCAAGGCGTTCTTTTTGGAAATTTGTTTCTCCGCATTCGTTTTCTACTGTCACTTCAACTTCGTAGATTCCAAATTGAAGAATCAGCGCAATAATATTCTCCTCTACTTGAGAGATAAGTTGCTGCGGCGTAGTTACAGATTGTTGTGGAGGTTGAGGTGTTGTTATAACTTGCGGCAACTCTTGCGGCTGAGGATTAGAAGGGCGCTGAGTCGTATTCATCCGTTTCCAAACAACTTTCCGCAATGAAATATTTAACGTTTCCTCTGGAATATTAAATATTTCGGCACATTGTTTGATATAAAATGCCTGAACGATATTATTGGGTGCCAAAGAGATATCTTCAACAATTTCCGTAACCACTTCTGCGCGCTTTATCGGGTCATTCCCAGCCTCAGAGGAGAGAAGATTTGCTTTGAAAAGAATAAAATTGGTTGCATTCTCTTCAAAATATCGTTTTACATACTCATCATCATGTTGGCGAGCGAAAGAGTCTGGGTCTTCGCCATCAGGAAGGAGCAGCACTTTCACATTAAAATCTGCCTCAAGCAGCATCGAAATACTTCGTTTGGAGGCTTTAATTCCAGCGCTATCGCCATCGAAAAGCACAGTAATATTCCGATCTCGCGTCATTCGCGATAGCATCTTTACCTGCTCTGGAGTAAAGGCTGTACCGGAAGCTGCCACTACATTCTCTATTCCTGAGGCGTGCAAAGAGATAACATCCATATATCCCTCAACAAGATATACGTTATTGAGTTCGCGCGCTGCTCGAGAGGACACATCTATTCCGTAAAGCGTTTCCTTCTTATGATAAATCTCATTTTCTGGAGAGTTGAAATATTTTCCACCCTTGAAATCTTTTAGTAAGGTTCTTCCACCAAAACCTATTGTTTTTCCTGAGATTGTATGAATTGGGAACATAATACGTCCGTGAAAAAAATCGTATTTTTTCCCCGATTCGCTTACTTTAGTCAAACCAGTTTTTATCAAATACTCCTCTTTATAACCTTTTGAGGTGGCATAATCGGTAAAGGCAGTCCACCCTTCGGGAGAATAACCCAGCTTGAATTTTTTAATTATAGTTTCTGATAAACCTCTCTCTTTCAGGTAGCTAAGACCTATATTCTGACCCTCTTCCGTATTAAAAAGTTGATCGATAAAATAGTTTTCTGCAAACTGATTTAGCAAAAATAGTGCATCACGTTCATTCTGAGCTGCAATCTCTTCGGGATTTTTCGGTTTCTCTTCAGGAATGGCGATAGAATATTTCTTTGCTAAATATTGTAAAGCTTCGTAAAATGATAGTTTCTGATAATTTTTCAGAAAATCGATAGAATTTCCTTTAGCATCACAAACAAAACAATGATAGATATTAAGACGAGAGGAGATTGTCATTGATGGATTTTTATCATCATGAAAAGGACAAGTGCACACCCAACTAGCACCTTTCTTTTTCAGGGTCAAGAAATCGCCAACCACATCTTCAATTCGTGCGGTTGCCTTAATTTCATCAATGATTTGCTGAGGAATCATTATCTATCCACTTTGAATTTCTTGAACATTTTCTCATTCTTCATAATGTCAACTGCCTTGAGGAATGTTTCATCAGTTTGCAATAAAATCCTATAAGCCTCGCCAAAAGAATAGAGTGTTCGTGCAAACTCAAATGTCAATGTTTCAGCTAAAAATTCTTTTACTTTACCCAAATTCCGCACTTTCATTGATTCTGCATACGAATTTCTTACATACTCATCAACCATAGATTGTAATTTTGACAAGTCATTCATATCAGAAACATTTTTATACAACGAATCTAACTCTTTAGATTTCTCTTTTACAAACGATTGCATACGTGCAGAGAATGACAAATCGATACTATCTTTCACACCTTCTTTATGTGCATAATCGATTAACATATCCATAAGGGTGCTGTCCACTTTAAAATTAGCTCGGAAATCGTCTATTGTAGGATACTGGGTTTTCAAATTCTCACGATGCGATTCCATATAATTCATTGTAAAACCACTGATAATTCCTTTTCTTACCATTTCGTTGTAGAGTGAAGAATATTTGGATGTATCTATAGGGATAAAGATATCTGGCATAATTCCGCCACCGCCATACACAATTCTTCCATTGTCAGTTTTATATTTTAATGAATCTGGGAAGTGGATACTATCGGCAGATAAGAGTTCACCATGTTGTGATCTATTATTCAAATCGTTGAAATAGCTTTCTAGCCCATCTTCGTATGGTTTTTGAATACATCGCCCTGCGGGAGTATAGTAGCGAGAAATTGTCAATCGCACTTCAGATCGATCTGCCAATGTCAAAGGGCGTTGTACCAACCCTTTTCCAAAAGAGCGGCGCCCGATAATGAGTCCGCGATCATGATCTTGTACGGCTCCAGATACAATTTCGCTGGCGGAGGCAGACCCCTCATCTATCAACACAATAAGTTTTCCTTTTTCAAACTCACCTCGCGATGTTGAGAAGAAGCTGTCTCCGCTTCCGCGAATATTTTTTGTATAGACAATCATTTTCTTGTCTGAAATGAACTCATCAGCAATATCGAAAGCGGTACCCAAATAGCCGCCACTATTGCCGCGGAGGTCGAGAATAAGATTTTTAAGCCCTCTTGCCTTCAAACGCGTGAGGGCATTTTCAAATTCTGACTTTGAATCTTTAGCAAAGCGTTCCAGGCGAATGTAACCTGTATGTTCATCTGCCATAAAGAAAACATTAATACTATTTTGCGCAATTTTATCGCGTGTAACAGTAAATTCTAAAGGTTCAGGTTGATGGCCACGTTTAACCAACAATTTTACCTTGGTGCCTTTCTTACCGCGCAGATGTTTTTGCACCCAACTATTATTAATATTTTTTCCACAAGCAACAAACGTGTCCACCTTCAAAATTTTATCTCCTACACGAAGTCCCACCTTTTCAGAAGGGCCATCAACAATTACTTCAACCACATTGATTGTATCTTTAATCAATTGATACGCAACACCAATACCATCAAATCCACCTTGCAGTGGTTCATTAGCTCTTGCCACCTCTTTAGGTTCAATATAGGTGGAGTGTGGGTCCAAATCTTTCAAAATAGAGATCATTCCCTCTTCTACCAACTTATTAAAGTTAACAGTATCTACATATTGGTCATTGATAGCGCGCAAGAATTGGTTCATTTTCGTAAGGTTCAACTGATAAGTTGAGTTTACCTGCGAAAAAAGAGGCTGAATTGTAGCAGCTAAAATTAGAATAATGACAAGCTTTGCTAGTTTTTTCATATTATAAGATTATATTGAGGTAACGATTAAATACCTTCAATGATTGTACACCAACCGAATTTATCTTCGATTTCGCCATATTGGATACCCATCAACATCTCGCGCATTTTAATGCTCCAAGGTCCTGGTTGACCATCTTTTGAAATCACATATTCTGTTCCTGTAGCACGGTCTTGAACCATACGAATAGGAGAGATAACAGCTGCTGTACCGCAAGCACCAGCTTCTTCGAAAGTTCCGATTTCGTCCAATCTGATATGACGTCTTTCTACTACCAAACCTAAATCTTCAGCAATCACTGTTAAACTCTTGTTTGTAATTGAAGGAAGGATAGAGTTAGATTCTGGGGTAACATATTTACCATCTTTAATACCAAAGAAATTTGCTGGACCCGCTTCATCGATATAAGTTTTAGTTTTTGCATCAGCAAAGATAGATGCGCTAAATCCTTCCTTATGAGCTCTTTCACCTGCGCGTAAAGAAGCAGCGTAGTTTCCACCTACTTTAACGTGACCTGTTCCAAGAGGAGCGGCTCTATCATAATCCAAAGCAATTTGCATATTAGTAGGTTTGAAACCTTCTTTGAAGTATGGTCCTACTGGTGTTACAAAAGTGATGAAAAGATATTCATTAGCAGGTTTTACGCCTACAGTGATACCCGTTCCTATCAACAATGGACGAATATACAATGAGCCTTCTGTTCCGTAAGGAGGAATGTAATCAGCATTCATTTTGATTACAGTTTCCATTGCTTCAAAGAACAACTCTTTAGGTAAAGAAGCCATCATAACAGCATCAGCAGAGCTATTCAAGCGTTTCCAGTTTTCTTCCCAACGGAATAAACGAACTTTTCCATCTTTTCCTCGGAAAGCTTTCATACCTTCAAAAGCTTCTTGACCATAGTGCAAGCAACTTGCAGCCATGTGCATTGGGATATTTTCATCAGAAGAAACTTCCAATTTACCCCATTCTCCATTTCTAAAATAGCAACGTACGTTGTAATCAGTCTTTACATAACCGAAAGACAAACTTTTCCAATCAATATTTTTCATTACTTTAATGTTTTAATTTGTATTAGGTTTACTATTTGATAATCATACTATTAACAGAATAATCTTTCAATTTTTCTCTTCCTTTCAAGAATGATAATTCGATAAGAAAAAGGAAACTTATTGATGATGGATTGAAATTTTTCACCAAATTGGCAGCTGCTTCTGCAGTTCCTCCTGTTGCCAAAACGTCATCAAAAATCAATACTCTTTGATTTTCTTTTATCGATTCTTGATGAATTTCGATGGAAGCGGTTCCATACTCTAACGCAAAATCTGCCGAAAAGGTTTTGTAGGGAAGTTTACCTTTTTTACGAATTGGAACAAAAGGAATGTTGAGAGCCAAAGATAATGCGGGGCCAAAGATATAACCGCGTGCCTCTAAAGCCACTATTACTTCAGGTTTTAGTTCGCGTGCCTGTTCCAACAACTCTTTAAAGGTTTTCTGAAAAGTTTCGGCATCATCCAAAAGTGTTGTAATATCCATAAAATCAACACCTTTAATTGGAAAATCCGGGATTATTCTAATTTTTTCCAATTCCATTTTCTTAAGAGATTTTATCCTGCAAAAGTAAGATTTTTTTTAATACAAAACACAACTTTGAAGATGAAATTCCGTTATCGATTTGGTAATCTATCAATATCTTCTATTAGTTGACAAATATGCTCTGATTGTGTTGCCCAACTAGTACAAAATCTTACCGCAGCGTACTCCTGATCAACTCTTTTCCAAAATCCAAATAGGTATTTCTTTTCAAGAATTTCAATCTCGAGATTGCTTAAAATTGGAAATTGTTGGTTTGTTGAAGAATCATATAGAAAATCAATTCCTTTTTTTGCAAAGGCATTATGAATATGCATAGCTAATTTATTTGCCTTTTCAGCTATTTCAAAATAGAGATTTTCTGTAAAAAGTGTACAAAATTGTATTCCAATAATTCTTCCTTTGGCTAACAATCCTCCTTGCTGTTTAATTAGATACCTAAAATCCTTTTTGAGGGCATTATTATTTATAACCACTGCTTCGCCTAATAGCGCTCCGACTTTAGTTCCTCCGATATAAAAAACGTCAGTCAGCTTTACAAAATCTTGCAAAGTTAAATCATTATCGTGAGCTGTCAGGCCATACCCTAATCGTGCGCCATCAACAAAAAGGGGTAATTCATATTTTTTGCAGACATTATGAACCTCTTGTAATTCTGATTTTGAGTAGATTGTACCATTTTCTGTAGGGAAAGAGATATATACCATACCTGGTTGCACGATATGTTCGTGAGTTACATCTTCCCAATGGCTGCTACAATAATTTTCAATCTGTTGAGCAGAAATTTTTCCATCGGAAGATGGAAGAGGAAGCACTTTATGCCCACGCGCCTCGATTGCTCCTGTTTCATGTATGTTGATGTGTCCACTTTCAGCACAAATAACACCTTGATGAGGGCGAAGAATGGAACTGATAACTGTTGTATTGGTTTGAGTACCACCGACAAGAAAATGCACATCAGAATTAGGTGCATTACACACATTTTTAATTAAAGTTCTTGCCTGATTACAATATTCATCTTCACTGTAACCTAAGGTTTGCTCCATATTGGTGGCTATCATTTTTTCTAAAATTTTAGGATGCGCTCCTTCTGCATAATCGCATTCAAAAAATATCATACTCAAAGTTTTAAAATTCTGTAAGAACTAATTTATTGGGGAAATTGATGATTACTCATCCATCGTTTCTACGAGAAAAGTAACAGGTCGAAATCCATCATTACAAGAAAGCATTGCCGAATGAGGGTTTTTCATCCAACCATCAAAAAAGTTTCCTCCTCCATTGGCTAATTCTTGCACAAAGGGAAGAAGTGTTTGCCACGCACTACTGCACAAATTATCAGGCTTTTGGCAATCTGTAACAATAAATGTATCCTCTTTTTTTAGGTTACAAGCATGTTCAATAGGATTTTCATACTGTTGCATTAGGTCGTGATAGCACGTAATGCGCATAACTGTAATTTTGATTTTTTTCATGGCTACAAAAATAAAAAAAATCGGGGATAACCCAATGGCTACCCCCGTAAATTTGTGTAAAACGAAGAGGATTAAGCTTCAGCAGGAGTTTCTTCTGCTTCAGTAGCTTCAACGTTTTCTTCAGCTTCCTCAGCAGCAGCAGCTTCTTCAGCGGCAGCAGCAGCATATTTTGCAGCAACTTTTGCAGAGATAGCTTCTTTTACTTTAATTTCAGCTTCGATACGTTTTTTGTTTTCAGCTCTTTGTTTGTCTGCAAGTTCGCGTTTCATATTGTTAATCTTAGATTCTTTTTCTTGTTTCCAAGCATCAAATCTACGATTAGCTTCAGTTTCTGAGAACGCACCTTTAGCGACACCACCTTTTAAGTGTTTCATTAAATAAACACCTTCGTTTTTGAGAATCGAACGAACTGTATCTGATGGATCAGCACCTACTTCAACCCAATACAATGCTCTTTCAAAATTAATGTTGATTGTTGCAGGATGAGTCAATGGATTATAAGTGCCTAACTTTTCAATAAAACGTCCGTCACGTGGTGCACGACCATCCGCAATTACAATGTGATAAAAAGGTTGGTTCTTTTTACCAAATCTTTGTAATCTGATTCTTGTTGCCATAATTGTTTATTTTAAAGTGTTTGTAAAAATTTTTAAGCGCGCAAAATTACATATTTTTTTAAATCAGAACACCTTATCAAATGAAATATTTTGGAGCAAAAAACCCTACGAAAAAAAGGATCAATTTTTATTATATTTTACTGATAATTACGACTTTACAAATTTTGTGTTTTAAAATTTCTTTAGCAACAAATATTTTTTTCAATCTTATCATTGAAAAAAGGTTTGTAAAAATAGAAAATTTACGAATAAAAAGGCGCAAACTTAGGTTATCCGTTTTTAAATAAGTTTCCACCATTTTTCTGGAAGTGCCACATTTTCCAACTCTTTAGCTCGAGCAAAAAGGGGTGCAATTTCGTCATCTTTAAAACCTGCTATACCGCACCCGATACGAGTTACCAAAAAACGATATTCTGGGTGCTCTGATGCAAAGATGATAAATTCGTCGATATAGGGTTGAACTCTTCGAAGTTCATCAAACATTGTAGGAATAGCAAAGCTTTTTCCTTGCAAGCCAAAACCTTGCCCCCAAACAGCACCAAATTTTTTATAAGCAACTCGCGCAGCTCCTCCAGCATGAAGTCCGTGCTGGTTACTACCGAACACAAAAATTTCGTTATCTTGAAGCTCTTCAATATTTTCAGATGCTATTCTTTCTTTATTCATTGTTTTATAGGTTATTATCTTTTTTTAGTTTGATAAGTTGTCCGAAGAGAAAATCATTTTGAAGCTGCATTTCAGGATTTTTTTGTACTATCGATCTCTTTTTCTCCTCCTTTTGAGTTTGCGACTTGTGCGAAGTGATATGCCAACACAAACAGCTACAACATTTATACGCATATTGTTGACTATTATGTTGTTCTATAAAATCTATTGCTTCTTCACGCGTTTTAAAACGCCGTTTCTCTCCACCATAAGCATAGCAATATTCGCTTCTTTTTGTAGGCATTGCGTTGCTTTTTCTATTCTCCCCAACTGCTACCATCAAAACAATGCATACAAAGTCGCTCTTTAGGCAAGCCTATCGACTTAGCAATGGTTGATAAAGTATTGAATTTCAAAGTATCAACACCAATATGTTTGCGAAGAACCTCAACCATTTTTGCGTATTCTGGAGTGGTTTCATCAACATATTTATGTAGATTTTTAGCGCTATCGCCTTCTAACTCCTTGATTACTCTACGGGTAATCAGTTCCATTTCTGTTTTCGATGCGGAAAAATTCAAGTAGTGACAGCCATAAAGAAGTGGTGGACAACTTACGCGAATATGCACTTCTTTCGCTCCATATTCATACATCATTCTCACATTATCACGAAGTTGGGTACCTCGCACAATGGAATCATCACAAAAAACGGCGCGCTTTCCTGTCAAAATAGAACGGTTAGGTAGCAATTTCATCTTGGCAACATGCTCGCGCATCTCTTGACTTGCAGGAGTAAAACTACGTGACCAAGTAGGAGAATATTTTACAATTCCACGTTGGTAAGCAATCCCTTTTCCAGTAGCATAACCTAATGCCATACCAATTCCTGAATCTGGAATTGCGGAAACGAAATCAGCTTCAATATCATCATTTTTACCCATTTCATACCCTCCTATATAGCGAGAGTTTTCCACATTTATATTTTCATAATCTGCAGAAGGATAACCGTAATAAGTCCATAAGAATGAGCAAATCTGCATCTTTTCATTAGGGGCTAACATCTGCTGACATCCAAAAGAGGAAACACGAACAACCTCTCCTGGGCCAACAAAACGTTCAATTTCGTAGTCTAAATTTGCAAAGCTATGGCTATCGAAAGCCACTGCGTAACCAAATTTATTTTTACCTACAACAATGGGTGTACGACCTAAAAAATCGCGAGCGGCGATAATACCATGGTCGGTCAAAATTAGCATTGAGCAGGAACCTTTCACTTTATTATAGACATTTTGAATTCCGTCCGTAAAAGTTTTTCCTTGCGTAATAAGAAGAGCTATCAACTCGGTAGGATTTGTATTCCCTGAACTAAGTTCTGTAAATTGTTGATTGCGCTCCAAGCACTCCTTCTCTAATTCATCTAAGTTATTGATTCTTGCAACAGTAACAATTGCAAACTTTCCCAAATGTGAATTCACAACAATAGGTTGTGCATCGGTATCACTGATAACACCAATTCCACAATTTCCCTTGAATTTATCTAATTCATCACCAAATTTTGTTTTAAAATAGGTGTTCTCAATATTGTGAATTGAACGATGAAACACCTCATTTTCCATCGTTACCATTCCACCACGACGTGTACCTAAATGGGAATGATAATCAATTCCATAGAAAAGGTCTGAAACACAAGGTCTTTTAGAAGCTACGCCAAAAAATCCACCCATAATTTACTGAAAATTAAATATTTATAATAGTTAGTTTGATTTTGCAAAAGTATAAAAAAAATGACAGAAAATTAAATTTATCTACAAAAATGAAGATTTTTATTCATCTTCTAAAATTTTCAATTAAGATTTAGTTTTCTGCGAATGTTCTTAGTTTCTCCTCTGTAAGTCGATAGATAGTCCAATCTTCTAAAGGAGTTGCCCCAATACTTTTATAGAAGTTGATGGAAGGGGTGTTCCAATCCAAACAAACCCACTCCATTCTACCGCAATTTCGTTCAAGAGCAATCTGCGCCAAGCGTTGCAGCAATGCTTTCCCATATCCACGGCCTCTTTTTTCTGGCAACACAAAAAGGTCTTCCAGATAAAGGCCTTTGCGACCTACAAATGTTGAAAAATTGTGAAAAAAAAGTGCAAATCCTACCACCTCATCATTCTCTTCAGCAAAAATGACTTCAGCTTCGTGGCGCACAAAAATCGACTCATATAGAGTTTTTTCTGTTGCTTCAACTTCATTGCTTAGTTTTTCATAATCAGCAAGTTTCTTGATAAATTTTAAAATTGTACCTGCTTCATCGGCACGCGCAGTTCTGATATTAAATTTTTCCATTCTTTGAATTATCTTAATTCTGCAAATATAATAAACTTTATTGAACCAAACAAATACAATATCTTTCTTCTCAATTATTACTTGCCAAAAACAGAAAGATGTTGACCTACAAGGTCAGTAGAAGCAGATTTAGAATTATGATTGATTTCTAAAAGTGGAGATAATACTCTTGGGTCAGGTTTATATAATCTGAATGATAGGTTCTATTCTCCTTTCTTATTGCGATGTTGCGTTTTTGCAGCGGCATTTCGGCTCGAGAAAATCCGCAGATAACGCGATTTGGATTTTTCCCTTCTACTGGTTCCACCCACATTTCATAAAACAACTTCATCTCCGTTTTAGAGATTTCAGTTCGAAAAAGCTCCATTTCAGCAACGGGAAGAATTAGGAAGAATGTGCCTTTGTCAGACAGCAATTTATCCACGCCCGCAACCAAGTCTGAAAAGGAGAGGTTAGCATCACGATGTTTACTTACGCAATTACTTTCCTTAGGAGAAAGCAATGAACTACCAAAAAAAGGGGGATTAGAAACAATTAAATCAAATTTTTCTACATCTGTAAGAGCAAAATCTTGCAATGATATCTTTTCAAAATCTATTTTTTGATTTGATAGCTTAGGATATGAGATTCTGTTTTCGAGTGCTTCTGCCACTGAATTCTCATCTATATCTATGCCTATAAAAGTTTGTATTTCATTCTCTTCTGGATCTTGCAGTTTCTGTGCTAAACAAAACAGAATAACTCCACAGCCACAACCAATATCCAATATCCGCTGAACATTTGGTACCGAAACTGCAGCCGAGAGCAATACACTATCGGTACCAATTTTTAGTGCGCTTTTGCTATGCGCCAAGGAAAATTTTTTGAAATAGAACTTTGAATCTTTCATATAATAAAAAACTCCAAGAAATAGATACTATTGCTAACTCTGCGACATCGTTGCTAAACGTGCAACAAAAAACATTAAAATCCTTTTAATTGTTTTGAATTTTAGTATACAATGCTTTTTATTGATTTCTCTGTTATCAATGCAAGTTGCAAATAGATAACATAATTTGCAATTCTACTTTTTTAATTATTTTTCGATACCACATTTAAAATAAACTTGAGAAATATCGAATATCAAAATTTATCTCCTTTTCTTTATTATTTTTAGGTGTGAATAGGATTTTAACTGGTTTATTAGGTTCTAATGTTACATAATTATCGGAATATTTTCCTGAAATATACGGAGCTGTAAATATTTGAACACCTTGCACAAATTTATCAGAAGTAAGTGTTAATTGCCAACCTTGTTCGGTAACATTAACATCCATCTGTACATTAGGCTGATTTTTCAGGTATTTAGGTTTATCAAACGTGGTGATTTTTTCTGCAATTTTCTCTCCTAAATCATCAATAAATGTTACTTTTAAATATCCATTTTCTGCAATATTAGGATATTTTCTAGGCTGCCACTGCGCAATTTTTTCCGAACTATTCGCTTTTGCAATTCCTACTATTGTATCACTACTAATAAGTTGACCATCAATAGTAAGAGCAGACACAACCATTTTGCCTTTAATATCCTTCTGTAAATCGGAAACGACATACAAATCGTAGGTCAATGGCTTCACCATATAAGGCACAACGATTATAGGTTCGCAACTTTTCTTCACGGCATATTGCAAGGCTTTCCAATTTCCGTAGTAATCAATGCTGCTCCACGAAGCCACAGGCCAACAATCGTTCAACTGCCAATAAAGCGTTCCCATACAGTAGGGTCTGCGCAATCGATGAATTTCGATAGCTTGCTGAATTCCATACGCTTGCGTTAACTGACTAAGATAAACATAATCAGAAAGACTCTTTTCTGTACTATCTAAGATAGGTGCATCTCCGTACCAAAATGTCCGTCCAAACGTATTTTCGATCTCTTTATTGATAATATAAAAACCTCGATTATGTTTTTGATGATTTTTGAACGCTACAGAATGGAAATGGCGATCTTCTGGTTTTGTATAGGTTTCGATAGTAGAGATTTCTGGATAAGACTGAAATCCATATTCCGACATAAACCTACCTGTTTTTTCATACCAAACATCAAAGGGTAGCTCTCCCCACCAAACGCCCCAATAGTGAGCATCTCCTTCTGTAAACGACTCTTTATGCCCCCAGCCCCAAGCGGGTGAGGAGGGATGGTACTGGCGCGTGTCGTGCTGTTTGACCACCTTTGCTAACAATGTATCGAAAAGTAGGTGCAAATCGTGATCCAATTGCGCACGATGCTCCGGAGCATAATTGGCTTGCCAGCCCCAATCTTCCCAACCATTTTTTACCTCATTATTTCCACACCACAACGCTAACGACGGGTGATTTCTCAATCTTTTCACTTGATATTCAGCTTCTTTCTCAACATTGGCAAGAAAATCAGCATCACCGGGATAGAGTGCACACGAGAAGATAAAATCTTGCCAAACCAACAATCCCAATTCATCACAATAATCGTAAAAAGCCTCATTTTCATATATTCCACCTCCCCAAATACGAATCATATTCAAGTGAGAATCTTTACTATCTTGAAGAAGTGTTTTATATCTCTCTTTCCCCTTTTTCCCACTCATTTCAGAGATAAATGCCTCTGCAGGTATCCAATTAACACCCTTAATAAAAATGGGAGTTCCATTAACAACAAACTCAAACGATTTCCCAATAGAATCTGGTTTTTGTACCAACTCAATCGTTCTAAAACCCCAACGATGATTCTGCTGATAGATATTTTTGCCATGTTTAACCAAAACTCGTATGTCATACAATTTGGCTTCTCCCATACCATTAGGATACCACAATTGTGGATTTTGTACAATAACCTGAGGCTGTAACAAATTGCTTCCTTTTTGCAAAGTAAAGGTTTGAGTATAATAGGTTTTTCCATCTATTTGAGCAATTACTTCAACCTTCTCTTTCCTATCAGATTGAATTGTAAAAGGTAATTGTACCACAGCTGAATCTGTATTCAATAGACTTTGAACTATCTGAAAATCACCTACCTTGATATCATTCCAGCAATCGAAATAAACAGGTTGCCACATTCCGCAAGTAACAAATTTCGGTCCCCAATCCCAACCCGATTGATAAGGAGCTTTGCGAGAAAACGCTCGCTCCTCGGGCAATTTATAAGGAAGCTTTTCCGCTTGCGCACGCTCATACTCAGGAGCAGGAGAAAACTTCACTTCGAGAATATTTTTACCATCTTTTAAATTCTCAGGCAACGGGAAACGCCATTGCCTAAACATATTATTCACGTGATTACTACCCTCCGCGTGCGTCAACGGCTCTCCATTTAAGAAAATATCAGCGTGCGTATCAATCCCATCAAAAACCAACTCAACATGATCAAAACCATCTACTTGCGATTTATCAAAAGTGGTTGTGTAAACCCACATCCTCTCTCCTATCCATTGTAAAGAATCCTCTCTATTCCCAAAAAACGGGTCTTCAATCAGCTGGTTGTTAAGCAAATCTGTATGAATACAACCTGGAATTTGCGCAGAATATGCCTTATCTTCGTACATAAAACTCCATTCCGAAAGCTCAACCCTACGGTTTATCTGGGAATTTTTACACGAAACAATACTGAAAAACAGCACGAAAAGCAAAACAAATCGAAACCCAATTCCAAAGATTGGGAAAATAGAATATCTCTTCATCTTCTCATTATTTTATGTGTGCAAAAATATCAAAAACTATCTGTATATTTAAAGCTAATTCTAAACTTTTTTTGAGAAAAATTCTCTTTATTTTGGATATGTTTTATATCAACATTTAATCTGAAACAAAATAAAC
>JAEZOU010000009.1 GCA_023413895.1 Bacteroidota bacterium
TAATATGATGAGTAGTAATGTGATAAATTTTGTGATAAATGTTAACGGTAACTCCATTCCTGTTATGGCGGAGTTGAATGATGCTGTTGGCAGAGTGAAGCAAAATATAGAAGCAGCAACTCCAAAAATTGAAAAGATAGGAAATATTGCATTTAATTTTGAGTCTATCACCAACGTAGTAGAAAAGGTTTCGGGTGCGTTTGATGTTTTGGTGGGTTCGTCGTTGGATTTTGAACAACAACAGGCCAACCTGCAAACGCTACTCAATGGCGATGCACAAGCTACTGAGCGGTTGCTGACACAAATCCGTGAGTATGGCAAGGCAACGGTGTATGACCGCAGTGGCTTGGTAGAGGCCCAGAAAACGATGATGGCTTTCGGACTGGAGGCGGAGTACGCTTTCGGCAAGCTGAAGAATATTGGCGATATTGCCCTGGGCGACAGCGAGAAGATGAAATCGCTGGCGTTGGCGTTCAGCCAAATGAGCAGTACCGGCAAACTGATGGGACAAGACCTGCTGCAGATGATTAATGCGGGTTTTAATCCGTTGGAGGTTATCAGCCAGAGAACAGGCAAGAGTATAGCTACACTGAAAGATGAGATGAGCAAGGGAGCCATCTCTGCCGAATTGGTGGCGCAGGCTTTTGAATGGGCTACTGAGGAGGGCGGCCGCTTTTACCAAGGAGCCGAAAGTGCCGCACAGACCACTGCTGGTAAAATTGCCAAGATGCAAGATACTATCGACGAGTGGAAAGTGGGGTTGTTTGAAGCTACCGGAGGCGCTACCGCTTATATTGCCGAGTTTAGTAAGATGGTGATTCCATTTTCGCAGTTGTTACCTTTGTTCTCAAGTATTTGTAGCGGAGTTCGCAAGTTTATTTCCCTCGATTTTTCGGGTGTTTTAGGGCGCATTAAACACAAGGCTACAGAGGCGCGTATCAGTTTGGCATTTATGCGCAACGATATTGTGAAGTGCAATATGGCGTCGTTGGGGTTTGTGCAAAATACTGTCCGTGCCACATTGGCAGTGGGCAGGTTTGCCACCGTGGGACTATTCAACGCCGTGAAGGGTGTTGGTGCCTACGTGGCGTCGTTGGTTACAGGAGGTGCGGTATCAAAAGCGTTTGCCGCTACCAGCGCCACCTCGTTCGGTGTTTTTGCTGCTACCGCTAAAGCAGCTTGCAGGGCTGTATCGGTGGCCATTATGTCTATTCCGATTGTGGGTTGGATTGCCGCAGGTATTGCTGCCGTAATTGCTATAATCAGTGCGTTGTGGAATCGCTGTGAGGGTTTCCGCAGGCTTGTAATGGGCGCCATTGGCGCTATACAGGCAGTGTTGCAGAATCTGTGGACGGGTATCAAAAATGGCGTTGATTTAGTGTGGGGCTCTGTGCTGAAGCCGTTTATCGACCGAACTGTAGAGCGGTTTGTGAATGCATTCCAGGCAATACGATTGGCAGTAGTTTCTGTAGCTGATTTTTTTGTGAATATTTGGAATTGGATTAGCGAAACCATCAGTAAGATTTACAATTGGATTGTAACGAAGCTGGGACCTGTTGCGGGATGGATTAAGAGCCATCTTGTTGATCCTGTCAAAAACGCATTTTCCAATCTGTGGGATGTGATTTGTGGCGTTTTCGATAAGATGCTTGACAAGCTCGGCAAGTTGTTTCAGCCTATCCGAGAGTTGTGGAACAAGCTGTTCCCGAAGGATAAGATGGTGGATGTACGAGTGGCTTACCAGCAAGGTGCGGAGAAGGGTTCCGAATCGTTCCGTAAGAGTCAGAAAGAGAAAAACGGCGAGGTTGATGTAGAGCAGAACACATCGGTATTGGGTGGTGTGGATGTGCCCACAGCTTCGGTGTTTACAGCCAACGCGGCATCGGGGGCAACCGCCGACGGCAGCATGGGCAAGAGTGCTGGTGTGAGCGCCGGCAAGGCTCAGCAGATTACTATTAAGGTGGAGAATATGGTGGGTTCGATGAGTTTTAATGGCGGCTTGTCAGAGAGAAAAGAGGAGATTGAATCGGTGCTGACTGAGATGTTGGCGCGCATATTAGGAATGGCAGAAACAGCAACAGTATGATAGAAAAACCTATACATCCAGGATTGTTAGCGGCTTCTATAACCACTGCCGCCAAATATGGGGCTTCGGGCCTGAAGGTGAGCGTGCTGCCAGCAGAACAGCACGGTAAACTTGATGATGCTGCACTGAAAATTGCAGACCACGGAGGTGAATACCCAATGGTGACAGGTTCCGATTCGTTTGACAACAGGTATGTTGTACCGGTGTATATGAAAGCAGGTAACGAGATTTTCTATTTTCCGGAGGCTGTGGTAAAGGTGAACCGCAAGCGTAATATTGTGGCAACGCCTATGCTCAATGGCAGGGGAACGGTGAAGGAGATGATAACGGAGGGTGACTTGGAGTTGTCTCTGTCGGTGGCGGTGGTGAGCACTTCAACAGATGGAGATTATGACGGAACCGCCACACGGATGTACGATGTATATCCCTACTTAGGTGTGGAGCGAATGCGCAAACTACTCGACACTCCTGGAAGGATTGATATTGTGAGCGATTTTCTTAGAGCGTTCGACCTTGATGGCGGCGATTTCGGAATTGTGGTGCAGAGCTATTCGGTGAACCAGGATACCCACCAGAACCGTCAGGTGTTCGAGATCCAAGCCCTGAGTGATTATGATTACAAACTGATAATTGAGAAGTGATGTATTTGCTAACTTGGAATATTACTATTGGAAAATACAAGGTGCAAACACTGAAGGGTGTGAAGATTGTTACGTCGGTGCTGAATCTTGCCGATACTGCTACTATTGAGTTGCCGGGCAAATACCTGAATAGTTGGAAAAAGATTGAGGATAGGGTGAAAGTTGGCGATGCCGTAACCATACAATTGGGTTACGATAATCATAATGAAACAGAGTTTACAGGGTATTTAAAACGGATTTCAAGGGATAATAATTCGTTGGTGTTGGAATGTGTTGATGCGCTCTATCTGATGGATAAGGCGGTGAATGATAAGGAGTACAAAGTTGTGAGCGTGAAAGCACTTTTGGAGGAGATTCTTGCACAGGTTGACCCAGAGATAAAAGTGGCGTGCGACTATGAGTTTACCTACGAGAAGATGGTGGTGTTTAAAAGCACCGCACTGGATGTGCTGAAGAAGATACACGAGGATACCAAAGCGAATATCTGGTTTGAAGGGAAAACTCTACACGTGCACCCTGTGTATCAGCAGTTGGCAGGTGATACGCCTATGATTTATGATACACAAGTAAATGTGCAGCGCAACGAACTAAAATGGGTGGATAATAGCGACAAAAAGGTGCTGGTAGAGGTAAAATATATATCACCATCAGGAAAATTAGAAAAACAAGAATATGGGGTAAGCAGTGGTAAGAGGGTGACCCGCTATGTGGGAGCAAGTAGTGAAGAGGATTTGTTGCGAGCTGCCGAGAATGAGTATAACCTATGGAACTACAGCGGATATGAGGGGAGCGTAACGGGGTGGTTGGTTCCGGCGGTGCGGGCAGGCGGAAGTGTGCGCCTGCGCGATAAGGAGAGAGGAGAAGATGGAACCTACTACGTAACAGGTGTGGAGATTGAATTTGGACAGAATGGAGCCAAAAGAAAGGTGACATTGGGAAAAAGGTTGAGTTAGTGTTCGATATATCCCCAACATCCAGCTTCGGAACGATTGGAAACATAACGAATGGTACAATCAGGATCCCAGTGGTCAACAAAGCGGACAGTGAATTTGGCTTTGGAGCGGTCTTTTACAAAACGCCATTCGCCACAATCTTGAGGCTTGTCGGTAGTAACATAAACCCAACATTGAGCAAGTCGTTCATTAGTTACTTTGACTTCTAAATCTACCGGTTCTTTAGGGTCAGTTTCTACATAAACGTCTCCATAAGCATAAAAGTAGCTTGTTACGCTGGCGTAGTAACGCGTTACATGGCAACCATCAAAAACTACATTTTGTGCGAAAGCGCAAGAGACAACAAACAGAATGAACAAGGAAGAGATAAATTTTTTCATAACCGAAATTTTCGACAAAAGTATATAAAACATGAATCCGCTGAGTGACATAAGAAAAAGTATTTGCACAATGGTTAGCAAGCGCGGCGTTGTTGCGTTTACAGCACAGGTTGTAAGCGTAAATGGCGAATGCTGCACGGTTTCTACAATATTTTCATTCTTTCTTCGTTATGTTGCCGTTTAAAATTGACTTACAAAGCTATGAATAAAGGATTAACACTAATTACGGGTGCCGATGGTGGAATGGGAACTATCCTCACACAAAAGATGTTAGAAGCTGGATACGATGTAATTATGGCATGTTATAGTGCCGAAATTGCACGACCTATCTACGAAAAAATGTGTAAAAATTACACCCAAAAGGTTTATCTTATGCAGGTAGATCTTGGCGATTTAAATTCCGTAAAAAAACTTGCTGAAGAGATTTTATCTCAATTCACCTCCTTACAAATCATCTTAAACAATGCTGGCGTTTTATGCCACTCCGCAAGAGTTAGTCCAAATAACATAGAATATACAGCAGCGGTAAACTATATCGGGCACTACGTACTAAACCACCTACTGCTTCCTATTATGGGTGAAGGTTCACAGATTGTTAGTATGGCATCACATTCCTATCAGTGGTACAATCTGAAGGAGAACTTCTTAGCACCCAAAACACAAAGCGAATTCAATCGATTTGTGCAGTATGCCAACTCTAAATTATCACTTTACTACTATACCTTAGACGCTGCCCAAAGGTGGAAAGATCGCGGAATTCGTATCAACATTGCTGATCCTGGAGATGTAAGTACTGGAATTATCCGCCAAGGCAATAAAATAATCGACTTTCTATGCGACATCTTCTATCGTCCCTTTATCCGTACCCCAGAGCAGGGCGCTGCAACCATGTTAGCTGTCGCTTTAAACCCTGAATATCAAAAATATACAGGGACTTTCTTCAAAAAAGAAAAACCTTGTAAACCTAACAAAAAATACACTGACAACATCAAGGAACAGAAGATGTTACAAGCAATGACTGAAAAAATTTTAGCAGAAAACAACATCATTCTACCACAACTTTAGAAAAACTTCCATCATATTCATTTTTTAGTTTTATTAACAGAATAAAAATTTACTTTTGCCACATAGAAAATTTCCTTTCCTAAAGGCAAATAGGAGTCTATTTATAAACTAAAGAAGAAAATATGTGTGGAATAGTAGCATACACTGGAAATAGAGAAGCATATCCTATTCTTATTGGTGGATTAAAACGTTTAGAATACAGAGGTTACGATAGTGCCGGTGTAGCTCTTTGGCAAAATCATACCATTGCACTACATAAATGTCGCGGAAAAGTATCTGATTTGGAGGAATTTTGTCTAAGTAAAGACACAAATGCTACCACTGGAATTGCCCATACACGTTGGGCAACTCACGGCGAACCCAGCAACCAAAATGCGCACCCACATCTTTCACAAGATGGAAAAATTGCCCTGATTCACAACGGAATTATTGAAAATTATGTCAGTTTAAAGAAAGAGCTAACCAACCGTGGTTACCAATTTCAAAGCAATACCGATACAGAGGTTTTAGTACACCTTATCCAAGAGATTGCATATACAGAAAATGTGGACTTAGAAAACGCAGTGCGTATGGCACTTCCGCTCGTAGAAGGCACGTATGCTATGGTCATCCTTTCTGCCGACGACCCCAAACAACTAATTGTGGCAAAAAAAGGTAGTCCGCTGCTAATTGGCTTAGGGAAAAACGAGTATTACGTTGGCTCCGACGGAGCACCTATTGTAGGATACACAAAAGAGGTAATTTACCTTGAAGATGAGGAAGTTGCAGTACTACATCCTGATAAAAAGATTAAGATTACCAATATCAAAAATGAGAAAAAACACGCCAAAGTTGCTCAATTGGAGCTACAATTAGAGCAAATTGAGAAAGGTGGTTTTGACCATTACATGCTGAAAGAGATTTTCGAGCAACCCAAAGCAATTAAAGATAGTATGCGCGGACGTATTAACGTACAAAAAGATGTTGTTTCACTAGGAGGCATAGTCGAATACGAAAATAAAATGCTGAATGCCAAGCGATTCATTATTGTAGCATGCGGAACCTCTTGGCACGCTGGCTTAGTCGGAGAATACCTCATCGAAAGTTTGGTACGTATTCCTGTCGAGGTGGAATATGCCTCCGAATTTCGTTACCGCAATCCTATTATCAACGACGATGATGTAGTTATCGCCATTTCCCAATCAGGAGAAACCGCCGATACCATTGCCGCCATTGAGTTAGCAAAATCGCACGGAGCTATCGTTATCGGTGTTTGCAATGTGGTAGGTTCAACTATTGCTCGTATCACCCATGCAGGCTCATACACGCACGCAGGTCCTGAAATAGGAGTCGCTTCTACTAAAGCATTTACAGCACAAGTTACGGTTCTTGCCTTAATGGCGCTCAACTTAGCTCGTAAAAAAGGAGAAATCGCACTATCACAATACCATGACCTCATCTTTGAATTAGAAAATATCCCAGAAAAAATCGAAACAATTCTCAAACAAAATGATAAAATCAAGGAGATTTCGCAATTCTTTGTTGACAAAAGAAACGCTATCTATCTAGGTCGAGGAATCAACTTTCCCGTTGCTTTGGAAGGTGCCCTCAAACTGAAAGAGATCTCCTATATTCATGCTGAAGGTTATCCAGCTGCCGAAATGAAACATGGTCCTATTGCGCTTATTGATAACGAAATGCCTGTTGTGGTAGTGGCTACCGAACAAGAAACATACGCTAAAGTTGTCAGCAATATACAAGAAGTAATTACACGCAAAGGAAAAGTAATATCTATCGTAACGGAAGGTGATGAAACCGTAAAATCGATGTCAGACCACTACATCGAAATTCCTCGAACTCACGAACTCCTTGCTCCTTTCGTTGCCTCCATTCCTCTACAACTTCTCGCCTACCATGTGGCTGTTTTACGAAATTGCGATGTTGACAAACCTCGTAACTTAGCAAAATCTGTATCTGTCGAATAATTAGTTTCTTCAATAACTAATTTAAACTCAATTTAAATTTAAAATATTTATACATTTATTCTAAAATAAATTATAATTTTGCAGCGTTGACTACACTAACTCTGCAGAAAATGAAATTTATACTACTAACAGTTCTAATTATCGTTATATCAAGCCGATGCTTCGGACAAGTTACTGACAACTTTAACGATGGAGATTTTATCCAAAACCCAACTTGGATAGGAGACACTTCAGAATATAAAGTCAATAATAATTTACAACTACAATTAGACGCTACCGAAGCAGGAACATGCTATCTTATACTTCCATCTGAAAAGTATATAGGAACGCAAGAGTGGCGATTTTACATTCGAGTGGCCCTCGCACCTTCAGACAACAATAATGCTAGAATCTATCTAACTTCCAACACATTCGATTTTCGTAGCGACACCTTAACAGGTTACTATTTACAATTAGGAGAAAATCTTTCCAATGACGCAATTGAACTTTTCTACCAAGATGTAACCGAAAAACGTTCTATCTGTCGAGGAATTGACGGATACATTGCATCATCATTCTCTCTAAATATCAAGGTATTACTTCACGAAAATGGACTATGGGAGATCTTTACAGAAGATACAGAAACGGGGATATACACACTTCATGCTTCGGGTAGTGATAGTATACACAACGAAAATCCTATTATCGGTTTTTATAACAAATTCACTGCAGGTTCTAAGAATAAATTTTATTTAGACGACATCTATCACGGATCGGAAATTATCGACACAACACCACCAACACTACTCAAAGTATCCGGTGATCCTTCAGGACAAGCAGTAACACTTCTCTTTTCCGAGAAGATTTCTACAGAAAGCGCACACAACTACGACAATTATATCATCAACAACACCTTATATCCTGACAGCACCAGTTTTATAGAGGAAAACTTCAAAAGAATCAAACTTCATTTCCATACTCCATTAGCCGACAGAACCCCTCACACAATCAAAATCCAACACCTCGAAGACCTCAATGGAAATTGTATAGCTGACACATCAACAATTTTTCAATGTAATAAAATTCGGCGTCATGACTTACTCATTACTGAGATTATGGCTGATCCCACTCCTCCCATAGCACTTCCTAATTGTGAATATATTGAGATATACAATAGAGGTATTCCTGACACTATTACCTTAGAAGGATGGAAGCTAATGACAGGCGAAACAACTCGATATATTCCCAATTGTAAAATTACACCCAATGGATATCTAATACTAATTCCCAATAGTGACAATCCACCCAATTTTAATATCAGCAACATTATTAGTGTAAACTCTTTAAGTATTAGTAATGAAGGACAAAGGCTCACATTACTCAACGCCGATGAAGAGGTAATTCACTGTGTCAATTTCAGCAAAGAATGGCACACACATGAACTAAAAACAGATGGAGGCTGGTCGTTAGAAATGATTGATACAGAAAACCCCTGCGAGGAAGAAAGCAATTGGGAGTCTTCAAAAGATGAACGCGGTGGCACACCTGGATGTAGAAATAGTATCCAGAGAGAAAATAGCGATTTAACCACTCCTCATCTACTAAAGGCAACCTTTCTCGATACACTTCAATTACAAATTTTCTTCAGTGAAACAATTCTTCCCCCTCTTACCGCTAACCATTTTCATATTGACAGAAATACAATTATCGATTCTGTAGCCATCGTAGGTCCGCAGAACAAGAGTGTAATAATCTATATCGGAAACAAACTTGAAAATCGGAAAATATATACCCTAACAATAAAATTACCCTTTGCAGATTGTGCTGGCAATAACATAACAACAGAACAATCACTTTGCTTTGCAATACCCGAAACTCCAAACGAAAAAGACATTATCATTAACGAAGTGCTATTCAACAGTTTTGACGATACATCAGCGGATTATATTGAACTCTTTAATCGTTCCCAAAAATGTATAGAGCTACAACAACTCTTTATAGGTTATGGTACAGAAGCGATGGCAGAACAATGGATACAAATATCTCCAGAAGGCACTCTACTTCTTCCGCAAGAATATATTTCCATTTGCAAAAATAGCAAACTTACAGAAGAACAATATATCAATGCTATTCAAGAACAATTAATTCAAAATAGAGAGCTTCCATCCTTAGGAAACGAATCTGGAACTATATACCTAACTAACAATCAAGGAATTGAAATTGATAAATTCTCCTACAATGAAAACATGCACTACCCATTACTGCGGAGCTACGATGGTGTTTCTTTAGAACGTATCCACAGCGAAACGCCCACACAGAATGTGAATAATTGGAAATCGGCAGCAGAAAGCATAGGGTTCGGCACACCAGGCGGAAAAAATTCACAAAATGGAACCAACATATCTTCAGACAAAAACTTTGACATTATTCCCGATATTTTTTCTCCAAACAACGATGGCTACGAAGATTTCTCAGAACTAATTTGCCATTTTGAGCAAAGCGAATATCGAGTTACTATCAACATTTTCAACTACAACGGACAACTTGTCAAAAATCTAGCGAACAACATTATTGCACAATCTACAGAACGTTTTATCTGGGATGGAACCGACACTCAAGGTCAGCAACTACCAATGGGAATTTATGTGATTGAATTGGAATATTGGAATATAGAAGGAACAAGAGGCAAAATACGAAAAGCAATAAGCATTATACATCCATAAAAATCAAACTATTACTAACATTTTTGCAAATTTAAAAAGGAGGTAGAAAATCCGCATAACATATTAAAAAAAAGTGTACCTTTGCAGGCTTATTCTTACAAAGAAGACGATAATTAAAAATAAATATGTTATGACAAAAAATTACATTTTCAAATGCTTAGCGATTTTAGTTTGTCTAATGAGTTTATCCATTGCTACTCAAGCTCAAACCGACATTCTAGTAGAAGACTTCAGTGCAATGACCGACTCTAATTCCACGGATATTTCTGCACAACTAGACAACTTCACCAACATCACTGGATGGACTGGCAACAAAGTTTATTGCGCAAACGGAAAAGCCAAAGTAGGAACCTCTTCTGTACAAGGTTACCTAACCACTCCTGCACTTGACCTTTCCGGGAATAGCGGTAATTTCACCATCTGCTTCAGAATGAAAAAGTGGAACAATAGCGACAATTCAACACTTAAAATTTTTGTGGACGAAACTGAATATCAAGTTACTGGACTTACCACCACAATGACCGAATACACCCTAGCAGCAACAGGAGGAACGGCTAATTCAAAAATAAAATTCTCTGGTTTTCAATCTAATGGTTCTCGTTTTTTCATTGATGACATTAGAATTTACCAATCCACAGAACCAACGCTTATTGTAACTCCATCTGCACTAACATTTAGCAACGTAGAAATTAACTCTACCGTTACGCAATCCATTACGGTGCATGGTCAAAACTTAACTGCTGGTAGCACACTCAATGTTACAATTGCAGGCGAAGGCTTCAGCACAACTACGACAACCCTTAATAGCAATGATATCCTTTCCGCTGATGGCGCTACCATCAACGTAAACTTTGCACCAACTGCTGTAGATAACTACTCTGGCACTTTAACAATCTCTGGCGGCGATCTTGCTGATGAAACCGTAATTAATCTTAGCGGAAATGGAATCAACGTAGCATCTGTAAACACATTAGCAGAACTTCGCGACTTAGCACCTGCATTCACAGGCAGCAGCAATGCTGGAACAACAATCTACAAATATACTGGAGAAGCTATCGTTACGCATAAACAATCTTACAACAACGTGAAATATATCCAAGATGAAACCGCAGCTATTATGATTTATGATCCAAGTGGCAAACTTAGTAGCAGCGTAAACATCGGAACAAAAATCACTAACATTATGGGAACTCTATCTAACTACTTCGGTATGATTGAGTTCGTTCCTACCGCTGACGTTACACAAATTTCTCCTTTTAATTCATACGATTATACCGTAGCAACTTTAGACCAATTCGACGCAGACCATGCTAATGAACTTCAAGCCAAAGTTGTAAAAGTAGAAGGCGTACAATTTACAACCCCAGGAACTTTCGCTACAGGCTCATATTACGGACTTATCCAAAATAACGTTACTTACGACTCTATCGTTTATACAGACAACTATTCAGCAGATTATATCAGTACCGCAATGCCAACCTATAATATTGACATCTTAGGAATCTGCTTATATAAAGGTAGCAATACTATTCCTAACAAAAACCGCATCGTAATTTTAAATAATGAAAACAATGGTATGGTTTCTATCGACGACTACAATACATCTTTTGTTTCTCTATCTCCAAATCCTGCTGATAACTATATTAACATCGTTATGTTATCTGCAATGGATGTAAATATTTACAGCATTACTGGAACTTTGGTTGCACAAGAGAAACTTCACGAAGGAAGCAATACTATCTCTATATCAGATTTAAATTCAGGAATTTATATTTTAAAATTCTCTGACAAATCAGGAAACACAAGAAATGCAAAATTAATCGTTAAATAACAAAATCATTTACAATTATGAAAGAAACAATTTTTAGAGCAACTCATGAAAAGTTAGGTGCAAAAATGGTAGATTTTGCCGGTTTTTATATGCCTATTCAATATGAAGGACAATCTATCGAGCACTTGCATGTTCGTAGCAAAGTGGGCGTTTTCGATGTTTCTCACATGGGTGAATTCACCGTTAAAGGTCCTAAAGCTTTAGATTTATTGCAATACATTACCAGTAACGATGTATCAGCACTTTTCCCAGGAAAAGTTCAATACTCTTGTTTCCCTAATGGAAATGGTGGTATTGTTGACGACCTTTTGGTTTACAATATTGCTGAGAACGACTATCTTTTGGTTGTGAATGCTGCTAATATTGATAAAGATTGGGCATGGGTAAGCAAACAAAACGAAAAATTTGGTGCTGAAATCGCCAATATCTCCAACGAAATCTCACAATTGGCTATCCAAGGTCCTTTGGCTCTTAAAGCAATGCAAAAATTGACTGCTGAAAGCGTTGAAGATATGGAATATTACACCACAAAAACGTTAACCTTTGCTGGAATTGAAAATGTAATCTTCTCTACCACAGGTTATACTGGAGCTGGTGGTTGCGAAATCTATTTCAGAAATGAAGATGCAGAAAAAATTTGGAACGCAGTTTTTGAAGCTGGTGCAGAATTCGACATCAAACCTATCGGGTTGGCTGCTCGTGATACACTCCGCTTGGAAATGGGTTTCTGCCTCTACGGACACGAAATCGATGACACCATCACTCCTATCGAAGCTGGTTTGGGTTGGATTACCAAATTTGTTGACCATAAAGACTTTATCGACAAAGAACGTATGCTTAATATGAAAGCAGAAGGCTTAAAACGCAAACTCGTTGGTTTCGAAATGATTGACAGAGGTATTCCTCGCTTGGAATATGAAGTATGCGACGCAGAAGGCAACAACATCGGTATTGTTCGTTCAGGAACAATTGGACCATCTGTAGAAAAATCTATTGGTACAGCTTGGATTAAAACCGAATATGCTAAAGTAGGTACAGAAATCTATATCAAAATCAGAAACAAACTCACTAAAGCAATCACTGTTAAAATGCCTTTCTACAAAGGTTAATCACCAATCTACATCTTGCCCTTGAGAAGGGCAAGATGTTTTTTCAAAAGCCACAAATCAGTACACTTCAGTTCACTGTTTGTGGTTTATTTCATAATAAGGAATTGATTATAACATGAGTAACCCATTCAAAAAGTTATTAGGACAAACGGCAATTTATGGCCTTAGTAGTATAGTTGGTCGATTTCTCAACTACCTTTTGGTACCTTTATACACATACAAAATCGCTGCAGAATCAGGAGGATATGGGATTGTCACCAACATATATGCATATACTGCACTTTTACTCGTGATTCTTACTTTTGGAATGGAAACCACTTTTTTCCGATTTGCAAACAAAGAAAATGCCAATCCTCAACGAGTTTTCTCGACAAGCTTGTATGCAGTAGGTGGCGTTGCCTTAATATTTGTATTACTCTGCAATATCTTTATACACCCCATTTCCAATCTTTTAGGATATAACAATCACCCAGAGTTTATTACAATGATGGCAATGGTTGTTGCTTTAGATGCTTTCCAAGCAATTCTCTTTGCCTATTTGAGATTTGCCAATCGTCCCATCAAATTTGCAACTCTAAAGCTAGCTTTTATCTGCGCTAACATTGCAATGAATCTCTTCATTTTCCTTGCTGCACCTCAATTATCCACCCTATATCCTGACTTAATGAGTTGGTTCGACCCCACCTACCAAGTGGGCTATATTTTCGCTATCAATCTAATTAGTACGTCCATAATCACATTAGGTTTTATTCCAGAACTTAAAATGCTCCGTTTCGGTTTCGACCGTACCCTCATTAAGGAGATGCTAAAATATAGTTGGCCACTTCTGCTTTTAGGAATTGCAGGAATCCTTAATCAAGTTGCAGATAAAATCTGCTTCCGCTATCTCGTACCAGGATTAGAAGGAGAAGTACAACTCGGTATTTATGGAGCTTGCGTAAAAATAGCAATGCTCTTGGCAATGCTCACTCAAGCATTCCGCTACGCATACGAACCTTTAATTTTTGGCATTCGCAAAAAAGAACAAAACCATGAAATGCAAGCCAAAACCATGAAATATTTTGTCTATTTCTCAATGTTTGCCTTCCTCTGTGTTGCACTCTACCTAGATATTTTCAAATATATTATCGACCGCGAATACTGGGACGGCTTAGTTACCGTTCCCATCGTTATGATGGCTGAAATCTTTATGGGAATCTATTTCAACCTTTCGTTTTGGTACAAACAAAATGACAAAACATGGTGGGGAGCCATCTTCTCTGCTATCGGCTGTATTGTCGTAATCGCTATCAATATACTCTTCGTACCCAAATTTGGCTATATGGCCTGCGCATGGGGAGGATTTGCTGGCTACGGAACTTGTATGCTCTTATCCTACTTCATCGGTCAAAAACATGAACCCATCCCCTACCCTATAAAACCCATTTTAGGTTATAGCGCATTGGCTATCACCATTTTCTTCATAAGTAAACTTTTACACAATTCAAATCTGATAATTACGTTATCTCTTAATACCATATTAATTGCTATTTATATCGCTATTTTTGTTATTAAGGAACAAGCATGGCGCTGGTTCTCACGAAAAAATGCTTAAAAATAAAAGTTATGAAAATAAAAATTGTCAACAAATCCAACAATCCACTTCCACAATATAGTACTCCACAATCAGCAGGCATTGACTTACGCGCCTTTACTGAAGAACCTATCACATTAAAACCTCTTGATCGCGCACTCATTCCAACAGGACTCTTTATGGAACTTCCTGCTGGCTTTGAAGCACAAGTACGCCCCAGAAGCGGACTCGCCATCAAAAACGGAATTACTGTACTCAACACACCTGGCACTATCGATGCGGACTATAGAGGAGAAATCAAAGTAATTCTCATAAACTTGTCTCAAGAATCTTTCACAATTAATTCTGGAGATAGAATTGCCCAAATGATAATTGCACGACACGAAACGGCAGAATGGATTGAAGTTGAAGAACTTAGTGATACAGAACGCGGCAGTGGTGGCTTCGGAAGTAGCGGCACAAAATAATCCTCTATTCTACTTAATCTACTTAATATGAAGATATTATCATCAATCCTAATAGCTATAACTTTGCTCTCTTCGACAACCGTTTTTGCTCAGAAAAAGGATTCCAATAAAAAGAAAAATACTGAAATCTCCATCGAAGAACGCAATCAATCAGCAACTTTTGCAGACGGTTTGCGAGAATATTACGCCAACGATTACACAAATGCAGAAAAAACATTGCGCATCGTAACCAATGCAAACCCCAAAAACGATGCTGCCTTCTACATGCTTGGTAAAGTTTGCTACGACGCACAAAAGTATAATGAGGCACTAGATTATTTCCTCCAAGCTTCTAAAATTAATAAAGAAAATATCTGGTACATTGTAGAGTTAGCAAAAACTTACAAACAAGTGGGTGACCTGGAACAAGCTGCTAAAAATTGGGAAATTGTTTGTAAAGACAAAAACAATAACGAATACTATTTATATGAATTAGCCGAATGCTATCTACTTCTGAATCAATATACTAAAGTAATTGATGTTTATAACAGAATGGAGAATATAATGGGGACTAATGATATGTTAACACAAGTTAAAGTTAACATCTGGCTCCATATTAACGATGTTAAAAGTGCTGCAGGTGAATACGATAAATTGATTGCACTATATCCACATGAAATAAGCAACTATATCCTTGCTGGCAATATATATCGCTCTAACAATATGCCTGAAAAAGCATTAGAATATTACAAACGCGCAGAACAGAATAATGCGAACCATCCTATGCTGTGCATTGCCCTCTATGAACTTTACTCACTCTACAAAAACCATGCATCTATAAAAACGGAAAACCCTGATGAATACATACATAAGGTTATTGATAATCAAGAAATCCAATTTGAAGACAAGTACAAATTAGTTAGAAAATATGTTGACAGAGCGTTCAAATCGGCAAAAGAATACGACATTACTCTAGCAGAAAACTTAACTCAGAAACTAAAAAAATCTTATCCCAACGAATTGGAACTATACAATGAAATTTCTATCATACAAATATTAAGACACAATCTTCCAGAAGCTAAAAAATCATTAGATATTCTCATTGAAAACGGAAATATTTCACTTACCACCTGGACCAATTACGTAAAAGTACTGAATGAATTAAAAGATTATTCAACACTATATAAGAGAGCTGAAACTATTGCTGAACTCTTTCCAACAAATGCAATTCTGCTTTTTGAGATTGGTAGAGCCTGTAATTTTGATAAAGATTATAAGAAAGCCATCGAATATTTAGAACAAGCATCAACATACGCTTACGAAAACAATTTGGTTGGACATATTCAATTGGAATTAGGCAATGCTTACTTCGGATTAGGAGATAAGGAAAATGCTGAAAAACATTGGAAAAATGCTGAGAAAAAAGGGGTTAAAAGAAATTAATATTCCAAATCAGAAATAAATTAAGATATTGAACTTCAAAATCTAAATAATGAAAAAACACAATCAACAGAAATTTAACGAGTTAAGAAAAGAATTTCCTGTTTTTTATTTTGATGATTTTAAATATGAAGTCACTTCCAAAGAGTGCTCTGTTCAATATTTTTTCAGGGTTGGAGAGTACAATTTTCAACCGAAGATGCGCCTGGATTGTGGTAAATATATGCGCTCGAATTACGATGCACAAAAGATGAAAGGATTGTTATTTCATATCGGAATGGTGGAAATGGTAAGTTATTGGAAAGCCACCTGCTCCCCAGAAATCGTAATTAAACCTTATCTTTTGAATGAGACACAACAAGGATGGTGGAAAAAGTTATATTGGAAAGGACTTGGTGAATTTCTCTATCGCAATGGAATTACTACCGAATACGATACGTTTTGTCAATTTACATTTGATAAAAATGCACAAAAATTAACGACAAACGATTACGAATACATTCCCGACAATCAAAATATTATTGTACCCATTGGTGGAGGAAAAGATTCTGTTGTAACTTTGGAACATCTGCCGCGCGAAGCTAAACGAATCCCGTTCATTATCAACCCGCGCGGAGCAACACTCAACTGCGCCGACCGCGCTGGCTTCTCCCGCAACAATGAAATCGTTATCCTCCATCGCCCCATCGACAAACAACTGCTCGAACTGAATGCACAAGGATTTCTCAACGGACACACCCCATTCTCCGCAATGCTTGCATTCTATACACTATGGGTTAGCTACTGTACAAATACTCGAAATATAGCCCTTTCTAACGAGTCCAGCGCTTCGGAACCAACAATTCCAGGAACAGAAATCAATCACCAATATTCCAAATCATTAGAGTTTGAAGAGGATTTCCGCACATATACTCAAGAATTTATGGGCAATTGCGCTCACTACTTCAGTTTTCTCCGCCCATACACTGAACTTCAAATCGCGGAAATGTTCGCACAACATTCTCAATATCACGATATTTTCAGAAGTTGTAACGTAGGAAGCAAAGAGGATAAATGGTGCTGCAACTGCTCGAAATGCCTTTTCGCTTACATCATTTTAGCACCATACCTCAGCGAAGAAAAGATGGTGACAATTTTCGGAGAAAACCTATTAGACAAACCTTCTCTGCAAACCTATTTCGATGAATTAACCGGAATTGCTGCGGTAAAACCTTTCGAATGCGTCGGTACTTTGGAAGAGGTCAACCAAGCACTCCAAACAATAATTCCAAATCAAAAAGATAAATTTCTTATTCAACATTATATAAAATCAAAAAAATTATGACACAACCTACATTACTTATATTAGCAGCCGGCATGGGCAGTCGCTACGGCGGTATGAAACAGCTAGACCAATTAGGACCTAACGGAGAAACCATTATGGATTACTCCATCAACGATGCTATTGCAGCAGGGTTTGGAAAGGTGATCTTCGTAATCCGACGCTCAATGAAAGAGGATTTCGACAAACAAATTCTTGTCAAATACCAAAATAAAATTAAGGTTGAAACCGTATTTCAAGAATTAGATATCTTACCTGCTGGATTTACCCAAAATCCTGAACGTCAGAAGCCTTACGGAACAGCACACGCCATTCTTTCCGCAAAAGATGCTATCCACGAGCCTTTTGCTGTTATCAATGCCGACGATTTCTACGGTCACGAGGCATTCCAAGCCATGGCAAACTTCCTCCGTACGCCTCAAACCGACCCCACGCCAACCTTTTCGATGATTGGCTATCGCTTGGACAATACACTCTCCGAAAACGGAACCGTCTCTCGTGGCGTGAGCGTAGCTAATGACGATAACGAACTTCTTCACATTACTGAAATGACTAAAATTGAGAGAGTTAACGGACAAATACAAAATAGCGCTGACACTCCACCCACCCTACTCCGCGGCGACGAACCTGTTTCTATGAACTTCTGGGGATTCACGCCTTACTTCTTTGAATCTCTCAACGACCTCTTTATCGAATTTCTAACCCAACATAACGATAATCCAAAATCTGAATTTCCAATCCCCAATGTAATTTCCCGTTTTATCAACGATAAAAGTGCGAAAATAAAAATCATTGAGTGTAATGCTGTATGGTTTGGTGTTACTTATCAGGAAGATAAACCATTTGTAATGAAGAAATTAGCAGAGTTAAGAGGATAACAAAATGCGATATTTTATACGGTTGGCATATAATGGCGCTCCCTTTTGCGGTTGGCAGATTCAACCCAACGGCACCTCCGTGCAAGGGGAACTGGAACGCGCGTTCTCGCTGATTCTGAACGAGGAGATCGGCATTACCGGCTGCGGACGTACCGACGCCGGCGTGAACGCTCGAAACTTCTACGCCCACTTCGACAGCTCTCTGAAACTTACCCGCGAAGAGTTAGCCCAACTCGTCCACCGTATCAACAGATTTCTCCCAAAAGAGATTGTTATCTTCGAAATTTTTCCGGTCAACGACGACCTACACGCTCGCTTTAGTGCAACCGAACGCACCTACAAATACTATATATCTCGACGAAAAAATCCTTTCGATACCCAATTTGCATATCCACTTCACATTCCTTTAGATATTTCTCTAATGAATGACGCTGCCAACTATCTACTTACCGTTGAGGATTTTACAAGTTTTTCAAAACTTCATACCCAAACCCATACCAACATCTGCAATGTAACCAAAGCCTTCTGGCATGCAACAGATGACCAGTTAATTTTCGAAATTAGCGCCAACCGATTCCTCAGAAATATGGTCCGCGCAGTTGTCGGCACACTACTTTGGGTGGGGAATGGGAAAATCACTTTGGAGCAGTTTAAAGAGATTGTCGCTGCAAAGAATCGCTGCAAAGCAGGGTTCTCTGTCCCTGCCAACGCTCTTTTTCTTGAAGATATCCGTTATAATTTTGAATCAACAAAAGAAAATATTGAATAATCAGATATTCATGATATGATAAAGTACATATACAAATACATTTTTCCCGTTTTTATTGTTTGTATTCTCCTTTTCTCATCTTGCAATAAGATTGAAAATCGAGAAGTTACATTAGAATTTTCTGTAGAAGAACTAACTTTCGACACTGTTTTTACTACGGTCGGGACCATCACTCGCAACTTCACAGTTTACAATCCTTCCAAAGAGGATGTTTTGGCGGACATACATTTGGCCGGTGCCCCACACTCCTACTTTAGCATTAATGTAGATGGACTTGCGGGAACCGATTTTAAAGATGTACTTATTCCTGCTCGCGATAGTATCTTCATTCACGTAAAAGCCAATTTACATCCTGGAAATCAAAATACCCCATTCCTAATTACTGATTCAATCGTTTTTAGAAATAATGGTAAAACACAAGATATCAACCTATTAGCATACGGACAAGATGCAAACTTTATCGTAGCCGATGCTGGAAGTGGAAATCTACGCTACAAGATTATCGCTGGTGCACACGAAACCGTTCATTGGACCAATGAGAAACCCTATGTCGTTTATGGTTGGGCAGCTGTCGATTCCTTAGGAACATTAATTATAGAACCAGGAACACAAGTATATTTTCACAACAACTCTGGGATCTGGGTTTACAGCTACGGCAGTATTCAAGCAAACGGCACTCCAGAAGAACCTATAACTTTCAGAGGAGATCGATTAGAACCTTGGTACGACAGCGACTTTGCACAATGGAGTCGCATTTGGATTAACGAAGGATATGGCGAAAATCGAATCAGTAATGTACTAATCAGTAATGCTCAAGTAGGAATTCAGATTGAACCACTCACCACTTACACGCGCAATAAAACCACCATTGAGAACTCTATCATCAAAAACTGCCGATTTTCAGGTGTAATTGCTAGATACGCAAACCTTGAAATGAACAACTGCTTGATTACCAACTGCGGCGATTACTGCTTGGACTTGGAAGTAGGAACCTTCGACATGAAACATCTTACTATTGCAAACTACTTCTCTCAAGATCAACGAGAAACTCCCGCTCTATTTGTCAGCGACTCTTGCTATGCTCTTTATGGTGGTGGCGAAACAAAAGCCAATTTTTATAATACCATTATTTTCGGAGATATTTCTAATGAACTAGTTGAAAGAAAACACGACTACTACGGCAGTAGCTACAACTTCTATAACTGTTTGATTCGCACAACAGAAAACTCTACTAATTTCCACGATTGCCTTCTAAATCAAAATCCGAACTTTGTAAATCACCGCGAATATGATTTCCAATTGGAGGCAAATTCTCCTGCTATCAACGCTGGACTTAGCGGAATTGGTATCACCACTGATCTTCTTAACAATCCTCGCGACGGCCAACCCGACATCGGTGCTTACGAAAGATTGCGATAGCAGGAACGTGTAAGATTTTTTCAATATCCTGACTTTTATAATTATTATTTGGGTGTTCCGGCTTCACTGCACACATACCCACGCACACGCCGTCGGGCTTTCCGTTCAAATTTCGCGACGCAATGCTCCGTGTCTCCACTCTTTCCTGTGCGGGGCTACGATTGCGCCGTACGCTTTTCGCATCACTAACACTGCGCCGCTCATAACCACTGCAATCCCTAACACAAACTTCGCGCACGCGGCAGCATTGCACACACAAGAATTCATTAAAACCTTATATAGATAGAACAGCAAAAACCTATTACTACACCAAAACAACTAGATTGGTATAAAAAAAACGAGATGTTCTTTTAAAACATCTCGTAAAATTTTAGTTGTTAATAAATACGATGTTTCCGAATTTTGATTCGCAAACTGCCAATGACTTAGAATAATCAAGAATGTTTTGGATAACAGATTTGCGAGGTAAATAACCAGATCGGATTTTTTTGGATTTTAAAAGAGTAGAAGTTTTTTCCATAGGCAAATGATTTATACACTTAAGGAAAACGTTACTACTACTAATATATTGTATAGGGGAGAAATTTTTAGCAGACAATTACATTTTTTTCTTTAATCATCTTTCTAAGATTAATCAAGGCATAACGCATACGACCCAATGCAGTATTAATGCTTACATTAGTAAGTTCAGCAATATCCTTAAACGAAACATCGTCATAAATCCTCATTTCCAACACTTTACGTTGTTCTTGAGGGAGAAAAGTGACCAATTCCTTAATCTCATTATTAATTTGCTCGGCAATCATCTTTTGCTCAATAGAAGGTTCCGTAGCGTTCAATACATCAAAAATATCAAACTCTGTAGCTGCTTCAAACGAAGGCATGCGTTGTTGCTTTCTGAAATAATCAATTTTTAGATTGTTAGCAATTCGCATCACCCACTGCACAAATTTACCCTCTTCTTTATAATTACCACTTTTCAATGTATTAATTACCTTGATGAAGGTATCTTGGAAAATATCTTCTGCTAACTCTCTATTTTTAACAGAAAGATAGATGTAGGAAAAAACTTTCTTTTGGTGACGATTAATAAGGACTTTAAGAGCTGCCTCGTTACCATTAACATAATTTGTGATAAGCTCATTATCACTGAGAGTCATCAATTTCATAGTTTCACCCTTTCTTTTTAATGTGTAAAGCGTAGAAATTTTATCGATAGAACCCCTCCTATAACTTTTAATGTTAATGATTAAAATAATGCGCAAAAATACAACAAATTTTCTTACATCACTCTAAAAAAACAAAAAAAATCAGCAAATTATACAACTTGCTGATTTTCAATAAACTATTTTTTAAAATATTAGAATCTCATATAAGGAAAATTTCTTCCTGGGAAAATTGCAGATGCACCTAATATCTCTTCAATACGAAGTAATTGGTTATATTTTGCAATACGATCAGTTCTACTTGCAGAACCTGTTTTAATTTGACCAGTACCCAAAGCAACTGCCAAGTCAGCAATTGTGGTATCTTCAGTTTCACCAGAGCGGTGAGACATTACAGCTGTATAACGATTTCTTTGTGCCAAATTAACAGCATTGATAGTTTCTGTCAATGAACCAATTTGATTGAATTTCACCAAAATAGAGTTAGCAACATTCTTGCTAATACCTTCGGTTAAACGTTTTACATTAGTTACGAACAAGTCGTCGCCTACCAATTGAATCTCTTTTCCCATAGTATCAGTCATCAATTTCCAGCCTGCCCAATCATCCTCTGCCATACCATCTTCGATAGAAACGATAGGATATTTACGAGTCCATTCAGCCCAATAATCAACCATTTGAGAAGGAGTTAATTTATCACCAGTAGATTTGAAAAGGTGATATACATTTTCTTCTGGAAGATAATATTCTGAAGATGCTGGATCTAATGCGATGCAGATATCATGACCTGGTTTGTAACCAGCTTTTTCAATAGCTTGAAGAATAACTTCAATTGCTTCTTCATTAGATTTAAGATTTGGAGCGAAACCACCCTCATCACCTACGTTGGTAGAGTAACCTTTATCTTTCAATACTTTTTTCAAAGAGTGGAAAGTTTCAACACCCATTTTAAGAGCTTGAGAGAAAGTTTCCCCACCCACAGGCATAATCATAAATTCTTGGAAATCGATACAGTTATCTGCATGAGAACCACCATTTAGAATATTCATCATAGGTACGGGAAGAGTACAAGCGTTTACGCCACCCACATAGCGGAACAACTCTTGACCTGTTTCCATAGCAGCAGCTTTAGCAGCAGCAAGAGAAACGCCCAAAATAGCATTTGCACCTAATTTACCTTTATTTTCAGTACCATCTAAATCGATCATAATAGAATCCAATTCAGTTTGGTCTTGAACATTTTTACCTTTAAGTTCTTCAGCGATAATGGTATTAACATTATTAACAGCTTTATAAACACTCTTTCCATTGAACAAAGATTTATCTTCATCTCTAAGTTCAACAGCTTCGTGAACACCAGTAGAGGCACCTGAAGGAACAGCAGCACGGCCCATAGCACCAGCAGCGGTATAAACATCAACTTCAACGGTAGGATTTCCTCTTGAATCCAAAATTTGACGGCCAAATACGCCAATTATTTCACTCATAATAAACGGTTTTAAAATTAAATCTCAATATTTTTTTGCGGTTGCGAAAGTACAACTTTTTTTTCATTTTAGCAACATAAATTTGCGAAATAGAAAATCGCGTTAGAGATTGCAGCGGTTATGAGCGGCGATTTAGAACTTAATGTTAAGAAATAAGAATTTCATGCTATTATTTTCGTTTTGGCAAGAATATGAGAAAAAAGAGTGAGCCGCGAAATTTGAGCGGAAAGCTCGACGGCAGCGGAGGCTTGTGCGGGGCGCCGGAACGCCCAAATCTAAATCATTCCGACAAAGAAGCTTCAACAAACCTAGACTTACCTTGCAAATCCTTAGTAATCACAATCTTTTTATACCCTAACAACTGTAACATATCGACCATCTGACTATGAAATAGATGATAAGTTTCAAAGAAAAGAACGCCAGTAGGTTTGAGCAGTTTGATTCCAACTTGCGCTATCCTTTTATAAAAAATTAAGGGGGCGGAATCAGGAACAAAAAGGGCGGAATCGGGTTCATAATTTTTCACATTTCTATGTAGATTTTCTTTCTCCGAAATAGGAATATAGGGAGGATTACTAATCAGAATATCTAGATTTTGTGGCAAAGCGTCTATCGTATCGTTAAGAATATCGTGATGCAAGAAATTGACATTAAGTTTCAGATTTTCAGAATTTTCAAGAGCACATTCAATAGCACGTTCAGAGAAATCTGTTGCCCAAACCTCCGTTTGCGGAAGATAGCGTTTAAGAGCAAGAGCGATTGCACCGCTACCTGTTCCCACATCTAAAACACGTAGTGCTGATCTATTTTGAAATCTGTTGACCACTTCTGCCACCAATTCTTCAGTCTCGGGACGTGGAATCAGCACCTTACCATTTAGAGAAAGTTCACAATTGAAAAACTCACACTTACCGACAAGATATTGCACTGGGAAACCAGACGCCAATCGATCCAAATCCTCAGTAATTGACTGCATAGACACTTCTGAGAGTTGTTCATCTCGCCGTAATGTCCACTGATACTTTTCCATTCCCAACCTATAATACAGGTAAAAAAACAAGATAGACTCCGCCTCATTAGGCGAATAGAGCGCAGAAAGTCGATTCAGAAACAGTTGTTTTAGATTGGAGAATATCATAAAGTAGATAAAAATTAATAGAACTGCAAAAATAGATTTTTTTTATTTCACGCAACGCAACATAAAGAAGATTTATGTAATTTTGTACGCTTAAAATGTGTGCGAACTCCGCATAGGATAAACAATAAAAAATACATATCATAATAATTATAAACTTAATACAACCTATTATGTATCAAAAATTTCAAGATTTCTTAAAACAAGAATTGACAGAGATTCAAAATGCTGGTTTATACAAAAATGAACGCATTATTGTATCTCCACAAAGTGGTGAAATCACCTTACAAAACGGCAAAAAAGTTCTCAACTTCTGTGCTAACAACTACTTAGGATTGGCGAACAACCCTAAATTGATTGCAGCAGCGAAGGAAGCGTTAGACACGCACGGATATGGAATGGCCTCAGTACGTTTTATTTGCGGATGTTCAGATCTTCACAAACAATTGGAGGCAAAGATTGCTGAATTTTTCGGTACCGAAGACACTATTTTGTATGCTGCTTGTTTTGACGCTAATGGTGGAGTTTTTGAACCACTTTTAGGCGCTGAAGATGCAATTATTTCAGATGCTTTGAACCATGCTTCAATTATTGATGGTGTACGTCTTTGTAAAGCTGTTCGCTACAGATATGCAAATGCGGATATGGAAGACTTGGAAAAGCAGTTACAAGCAGCGCAAGCCCAACGCTTCCGTTTGATTGTAACTGATGGCGTATTCTCAATGGACGGCAATGTAGCTCCACTTGACAAAATTATGGCATTAGCAGAAAAATATGATGCAATGGTAATGGTTGACGAATCGCACTCTGCTGGCGTTGTGGGAGAAACAGGACGTGGTGTTACTGAACTTTACAACAAGAGAGGTCAAGTTGAAATCTTAACGGGAACCTTAGGTAAAGCTTTTGGTGGTGCAATAGGTGGATTTACAACTGGTAAGAAAGAGATTATTGATATGCTTCGTCAACGCTCTCGTCCATATTTATTCTCTAACTCTATTCCTCCAATGGTAGCTGCTGCTGGCGTTAAAATGGTAGAATTGATGTCAGAGACTAACGAATTGCAAGATAAGCTTCACGCAAACACTCGCTACTTCATCGAAAAGATGCAAGCTATTGGCTTTGATATTAAGCCTACACAATCTGCAATCTGTGCAGTTATGCTTTACGATGCCAAATTATCACAAGTGATGGCTGCTAAATTACAGGAAGAAGGTATTTATGTAACTGGATTCTACTATCCTGTAGTTCCGAAAGACCAAGCTAGAATTCGTGTACAAATCTCTGCAGCACACGAAACTGAACACCTTGACAAATGTATTGCTGCATTTACCAAAGTGGGCAAAGAACTAGGTGTAGTTAAAGGATAATTTTATTATTATTCGCAGTTTCCTGATATAAGGAATCGATAACGCTATTGATGTATTCCGATTTTTTCTGTTGCATCAATAGCGTTTTTGCTATTTGTAGCTCCTCGTTACGCTCAGCAGCTGGACGATGTTTGCGATAATCTAGAAATACCACCAAATAGTTATAATCACCATCATAAACATCAATATTTCTATATTTTTGCATTATATCTTCTTCATTTTCAACTTCAAATGGGAATTCTGACACGATATAATCTAAATACAGCCAAGCATCATCATCTAAAAAATACTCAACAGAATCGGCACACAACTTCTCAATAGTTTCTTTTTCTAAAACCCGTTGGTCGTTGTCAAAAAAAATTGACTTAACCTTTTTATTTATAGTTCCATTTTTGGGCAATTTCACATAATTAACACGCACCACACCACGTTGTTCTGCATTTTCGTGACCATATTGAGAGAGAAAACTTCTAAGTTCTCCGTCTGAAATTTTAGGATTATAGTTATTGGATAATTTCTCAAAATAAGCTTCCATCATCAACTTTTTGCGATATTCTTCCAACTCTTTATCGAAATTTTTCTCATGAAGAGACAAGGATTTATCTGCATAGTGCAACACAATCTGTTTTTTTGCCCAATCTTCTACAAATTCATTCAACCAAGCCGCACTATCTTCAGGAGTAATACCCTCAGGGAAATTCACTTCCGACAGATAAAGTTTTACATTGTGTACCTCAGCAATACATAAATCCTCCTTTTGTTGACAAGAAGTCGCCAAAAGGAGGATAGATACAAGAAGTAATAAGATATTTTTCACTTACTTTTTCAATATAGATTCAAAAACTTTTTCATTCACTACAACAGGATATTTCTTTTTCAGTTCCATTATCCACTCTTTTTCAAGTTTTTCTTGATATTGAGTAACTACAGAAGCACGTACAGCGCTAAAAGGCTTGTAGGCACCTGGATTTTCAGGATCTGGGAATTGCGTTTTAATTTCTTCGTAGAATTTTTCCAATCCCACAGAATCTTGTAATGATTTATTCCAAATATTTTGAGAATTAATTTCATATAACAACATTCCATTGAAATACTCTTCTACTAGATTTTTAAACTCAGGATATTTTTTCTCGAGGATAGAGTTTTCGTAAGCCAAAACCTTATCGAAAATATAATATTGAAAACGTTCTTCGATAAACTCTTCGAGAGTTCCTTTCATTTCAACACCTTGAAAACGTCCCAAATAGCCAGCGAAGCCAGCGGCATCCACTTTTTGGTCAGCAAAAGTAGCAATAGGAGCCAATTTTTCGATACCAGGAAGTTTATTAAGTTTTGTTGTATCAGGATTTTTGAAATAATTTTCTGGAATATTCTTCAACAAAAATTTAACGGCGGCTTTTTTACCTTTAGTTTTTAAACCATACTCCACCAACAATTTATCCGCCAACGACTCTTTACTTTTGAAAGAGCGAGAATCGCGAGAAATTCTATTTTTCACCATACCTCTCAAAACGTCATCGGTTGTATCAGTATAGGTAAATTCTATTAATTTCACAAAATGCCAACCAATATTAGAGGAAACGGGAGCTGAATATTCACCGGGTTTTAGTGCAAGGAGAGCTTGAACGAAATCGCCTGGTCGTTGCATAGGACGGAAAGGTTCCAACGCGCCACCTCTTTGAGCAGTTGCCTTATCTTCAGAAAGTGCATTTGCCACATCTTCAAAACGTTCTCCTTTAGCGAGGCGCATTGTTACATCATTAATTTTTGCTTGAATTTCTGGGGAAGCCTTACCTGTAAACGCCATAGAATCCTCAATAAAGATTTGTGCTGCATTGATTTTTGCGATAGAGGGTTGAATATCTTTCAAATAGATAAGGTGATATCCGAAAGAACTTCTGACTGGCATTGAAATCTCGCCCACCTTCAAGTTATATGCACCAGTTTCAAAAGGATAAATAAGGTTAAAGGTTGTAAAATAGCCTAAATCTCCTCGATTACCACGAGTTGTACGACCGTTTTGTGGGTTCACGCGATCGCGTGCGGAAGGATCTTGGGAATATTTCACAGCAGCATCAGCGAATGACATTCCATTCAAAATCTCCTCACGAATTTTCATTGCACGATTGTAAGCTACCAACGTATCCTTGCCAGTAACAGAAGATGAGCACTCAATCAAGATATGAGCAGCACGGAGCATCAACTTTGAGCGATCAACAGCTTCTTGAATCAAATGGTCCGTAACCTCTTTATCAATAAGATATTGCTGTGCAGACTGATTTCGATAACCTTTCCATTCGCTTTGAAAAGCTTTAGCTGTATCTATTTGCTGTGCTTTTCCCTCTTTCACTTTCAATTTAAAACTAATATACAAGTCCAAATATTCGCGTAACTCTTCGGGAGTTGCTTTGGATATATCACCATTCTTATTAAATGTTTGTGTGAATTCACCAACAGTTACATTATCATCTCCAACGGTAAAGAGAATAGATGTTTCATTTTGAGAATAACCCACTAAAAACAAGGCAATAGCAAAAAATAATAGAGTAATCTTCTTCATATACTTCATTTATTTTAATATTATCAGTAAAAGGGTGCAAAATTACAGCAAAAATTAATACAAATTGTTTCTGGATAAGTTTTTACTGAAAAATATTTTTCGAAATGGTAAATCTGCAATATAAATGCCTTAAAATCGAATAATACTTGTATCTTTGCCAAAATATTTTTTTGGTATTAATCCGCAGAAATCATGAAAAGAATTTTTATTCATGGAGTTATAATAGTAGTAATTCTGACGATAATAGTTGATACAAAAGCCACGAATCCTCCTGGAACAAAGCGAGTAAAGATTAAAAACAAACCTGCATTATATGTTGATCAACATACGATTAGCAATATTGATTGGAAGGAAGCATTGTGTTGGCTAAGATCATGTTCGGAAGAGGAAATCGGGACTTCTGAATGTACATGTACTTGTTTGCACAAGGAAAAGAATAGTGCATTAGAGATAGATTCTACCTTATGGAAACAGAGATATGGAGCAATAGAAAAAACAAAGGAGATTAAAAGTTTACCAATTATTGGAATCAGCAGTGCACAAATGGCTACTTATTGCCGAATCCGCAGCAAACTTGTAAACTTTAAATTTCCCAAACTGAAAGTCAACTACGAACTACTCACTGAGGAGGATTATCAAGAACTTCTTGCTGCACGATGGAAATATCTGGATAATAAGAGTGAATTTGGCGAAATGACAGCCAATGGAACAATATTTTTCCAAGGAAATTTTATCCCAATGCAGAATTTTCATGGCCCTATCACATTCCGCTGCAAGGCCGTTATAAAATAATCATACTTTTTACCTATACACCGAATAAAAGGAACGGATAGTTTTTACTTTGCCCACTAACTGATCTCCAAAATATCATCCCAGCGAGTCGTATATTCGCGGGAGAGATAATTTTTGTTAGAAGCCACTTGCTGAGACCCAACGGCCGCGACATTCAAGACGTTAGTTCCCCATTTCTTCTTTGCGCCATCCATAATTTGCATAATTTTGGTCTGTTTTTCAACATTATAACCCTCAAACATCGTTGTTTGTAGTGACGATTTGGTATGAATGCGCGATAGGACAACACCAGCCTTTTTGTAAGCTACGTCTTTTCTAAAAATTCGGGGGAGATTATCCACAACAGCTTTTACAATTTCTATTGTACTATCGGTATCCATTGGCAGGACAATAGGAAGAGAATCAGCATATTGCGAAATATTTTTACGGAAATAGTTCGTACGTAAAAATATCAGAATTTCGCCACAAACATCTCCCTGTTTTCGCAACTTTTCTGCCGACTGTGAGGCAAAGATTGCTAATTGTTCCTTCAGCAGTTCCATATCTGAAATCTCGTGATCGAAACTTCGAGAGGTACAAATCTGCTGTTTATCTCGGAAATGGTCATGAAATTCGATAACGGCCTCGCCGTGCAACTCACGCCAAGTTTTCACGCCCACGGAGGTCATCCAACTGCGCACCCACGATTCAGGAAGATTATAGAAATCAAAAGCTGTATTTATTCTTCTTTCATTCAGCATTTTAGAATATCTTCTTCCGATACCCCACACCTCCCCTACTGGAGTCTTTTTCAACACCTTAAGAATATCCTCTTCTCGATGCATAAAACAAACACCTTGCAATTTGGGATATTGTTTACAAAGTTCTGTTGCTAATTTCGCCAAAGTTTTAGTATGAGAAATTCCGACGCTAACGGGTATACCTGTATGTTGTGTAACTACACTTTTAATTCTTAATGCATATTCCTTATAATCAGAAATTTTCAAATCTGAAAGGTCGATAAAAGACTCATCAATGGAATAAATTTCGGTCGAAGGCACCAACGCCTTCAATGTATTATGCACGCGGCGCGATAAATCACTATAAAGTGCATAGTTTGAGGAAAATGCTACTACTTTTCCACTATCCACCCATTCTCTAATTTGGAACAGTGGTTGGCCCATCTTTATTCCCAAACGTTTAGCTTCGTTGGAGCGTGCCACTACGCATCCGTCGTTATTAGAAAGTACCACAATAGGTCGAAAACGCAATTCTGGATGAAAAAGGCGTTCGCAAGAAGCAAAAAAGTTATTACAATCGACAAGACCGTACATTCCAAAGAGAAATTAGCACATTATCTTCAGAATTTGTTCTTTCAATGCCAAAGCTTTTTGGAAAAGGAAGTTTCTGCGATTGGTAAAATAGTAATGACAACGAATAATAAAACGTTTTACACCACGAATGGTGTACATCAGGAAATATAGGGTAATAAATGTTGCCACGAGGTATGCAAGTGCGAACCCCAAAGAATGAGAGATTCCCCAAACCACGCCCAATAGAATTAGGTAGTAAACTGGGAAAACGAAAAAGCCCATTCCAAAACGAACCGATGAGTGCAACATTGGATCTTTCACTTTATCTATCAAGGCATTACAAGAGAAAAACGGCAATGCATTATTAATCAAGCCAAAGATAGCGAATGGTGCAACGATCACACCTAATAGGAAGCGGAGCAACAAGTTCGGGAAGGTAATTTTCTCACCAACCACCCAATCGGGAAGTCTTAGTTCGTGGAGTTTACTCATATACTCTTTGGTTTTCTCCATCAAATTTTCAAACTTAGCAGGTTCCTGTTCACGCATATTATCCAAATCGTCGATTACCTTTTTCTCTTCGAGATAGAGTTCTGGGAAATCTACTTTTAAGCCTTGTTCCTTCACGCGGGCAGTACTCACCATCGTACGTAACAGATCAAATTCTTCGTACAATTCAGGATCTTTGATATCAATTGTGAGAGCTTTTACACGTTCACGTGCCTTATCGTTCATAGCGAAATAGGCTTTATTCGGTTCAGTTTTATATTGCTCAAAGAACTCCTGAATTTTAAATGGTTCTCCAATGGTAATCAGCACTTTTTCTCCGAACGAAAAGTAGTCGGAATAGTGCAGATTCATCGGTAAAATTTGCAAATTCAAGTTAAAATCGGATTCCTCTTCTGCTGCGAAACAGATTCTTGGAAAACCTTTTTTGAAAGTACTCAAGTAGCGACCATGTTGATGACCTGCTTCTGGAAACATAATCATTGTACCGCCACGTTGTAAAATCTTTGCTGCGATAGAAAAGGTGACATTATTTTGCATTATATCGCTACGTCCACCATCGCGAGAACGGAAAGTGGGCATAATACGGAAATATCGCAAAATTTTAGCGATAGCATCTTTCTTAAAAATATCACCGCGTGCAATAAACACTGGCAAACGCTTATCTGGAAAATTAGTCAAGATATTAATGGGATCCATCATTCCGTTTTGGTGATTACTAATTACAAAAACCGGTTCCCCATTTTTCGGAATATTTTCTAAACCTTTCACATACACTTTTCTGTAAAAAACATATTTGAGAGCAAATCTCAGATAGTGCATCTGAATGTAGAAATGGATATTAAATTTGTCAACATTTTCAAAACTAATCATCTTATTCAGTTTAATGGTTTTAAACAATCTGCAAAGTTAAACAAAAAACTCAAAACTGAGTACAAACAAGTTTTATTCACAGATTGAAATTTTTCTTTTTTATTGGGGCGTATCGGCTTTTCCTTACGCACGAAGCCGACGCGCTCGCCGTCGGGCTTTCCGCTCAAATTTCGCGCCTTTTTTCTCTCGCTTCAATTCCTTCTAAAATCCAATTTCCAAGTTATAAACTCATAATCCAAAGTTCCAAATCCGGCGCTCATAACCGCTTCAATCCCTTACGCAACCTCTGCACCGCAACCAATTCCATTGCAGCGTCAGCAATTTTTCACCTCACACGCACATTCACGTCGCGCTGCTCGTCGTCCGTCAAAGTTTCAAAAAAAAGAGAAGTCCAAAATTGGAAACAATTCCAAACTTCTCTACGAACTTTTATCTTGCATTGTTCAATTTATGCCAAAAGAGATAGATAACGATGAATCGTCTCTTCTAATCCGAGATAGAGTGCATCACAAATCAGTGCGTGACCAATAGAAACCTCTAACAAGTTCGGGATATTTTCCGCAAAATAGCGGAGGTTTACCAACGACAAATCGTGGCCAGCATTAACACCCAAACCTACTGCAGCAGCTTCCTTTGCCGCTTCTACAAAAGGCCGAATAGCTTCTTCTCTATTTTTCAAATAGTTAGAAGCATAACTTTCTGTATAAAGTTCAATTCTATCTGTACCTGTATTTTTAGCGGCAGCCACCATCTTCGGGTCAGGATTTACAAAAATTGATGTACGAATTCCAGACTCCTTAAAAGTTTTCACAATCGGAGCAAGAAAATCGGCATACTGAATAGTATCCCAGCCATTATTAGAAGTTAGCGCACCGGGTGGGTCAGGAACCAAAGTTACCTGTTCAGGTTTCACCTCCAATACCAAGTTAATAAAATTCTCCGATGGATAACCTTCGATATTAAATTCGGTAGTTACCAATGGTTTTAGTTCACGAACATCTTGGTAACGAATATGGCGTTCGTCTGGGCGAGGGTGTACAGTAACACCCTGTGCGCCAAAACGTTCAACATCTTGTGCCACTTGCAAAAGGTTTGGCATATTACCTCCACGCGCATTTCGCAAAGTAGCTATCTTATTGATATTTACACTTAATCTTGTGTTCATTATTTTATAGCAATAGTTTCAATTTCTACCAATGCACCCAAAGGAAGTTCCTTCACTGCAAAAGCTGCGCGTGCTGGAGCTTCTGTAGGATAATATTTAGCATAAACCTCATTCATAGCTTTAAAATTTGCCATATCGCTCAACAAGCAAGTGGATTTCACGACATCAGCAAATGTGTAACCAGCTTCTGTCAAAATTGCTGAAATATTTTGCATAACTTGCTCTGTTTGTGCTTCAATTCCTTCTGGAATCTTTCCTGTTTGAGGATTTACAGGCACTTGTCCTGAGATATATAATATTCCATTGTTTTCAATTGCTTGGCTGTAAGGGCCAATAGCTTTTGGAGCATTTTCAGTGTGAATTACTTTTTTCATAATATAAAACTTTAATTTTTAATCTTGATAATAACAAACAAAGAACGATTTTGTTGCAATTAAACGAACAATTTTTCTATTTTTTCTTTGTAACGTTCTTGCACAACATTACGTTTTACTTTCAATGTAGGAGTAAGCACGCCTGTTTGCTGTGACCATTCATCGGCGATCAACGCAAACTTCTTAATCTTTTCAGTATCTCCAAAGAAAGCATTATATTTTTCAACTTCTCTTGTAAAGCGTTTCAGAATCTCTTTATTTTCCACCGCTTCTTCTGGGGTTGTATAGGGCACTTCGTGACGCAAGCACCAAGTTTTCAAGTAGTTAAAATCTGGAGAAATCAATGCTGCGGCAAATTTCTGACCTTCACCCATTACTACAATATTTTCAATAAATGCAGATTCTGTGAATTTTTGTTCAATTACTTGAGGATTAACATATTTACCAAAAGATGTTTTAAACAAGCTCTTCAAACGACCTGTCAAGATTAGTTGGCCTTTTTCATTAATCTTACCTAAATCTCCGGTATGGAACCAACCCTCTTCATCAATAACCTCTTTTGTCAATTCTGGAGCCTTGTAGTAACCCATCATAACATTATGTCCACGGCAGCAAACCTCACCATTAGGAGCAATTTTCACTTCCGTTCCAGATAATGGGAAGCCGACAGTTCCAGCTTCACGACCATCTTTATCGCGGCAGCTCACAGCCAATACAGGAGAGGTTTCGGTCAAGCCGTAGCCTTCATAAATTGGCATTCCAATAGCTGAGAAAAATGACGCCAAACGAGGTTGAATACTTGCGGCACCAGACACTACGATATCGAAATTACCACCAATATTTTTGCGAATTTTTGAGTAAACCAATTTATCTGCGATTTTATGCCAGAAATTGTACCAACCGCTGCGCGCATAATCTTGGATTTTGTAACGACAAGCCAGACGAACAGCCCAACGGAAAATTTTACGAGTTAAAAATGGCATATTATTACTTGAGGAGTAAATTTTATCATAAATACGTTCCAACATACGAGGAACAGCAGACATCATTGTAGGCTGAACCTCTTTGATATTTTCGCCAATTGTTCCTAAATTCTGTGCATAATACACAGACATTCCCAAATATTGGTATAGGAACACCAACATTCTTTCATAAGCATGACACAACGGCAAGAAACTGAATGCTTTGTTAGACCATTTTGCTGGAATTCCTTCCAAACATTTCAATTGGTTAACAATATTGCTATGAGAAAGCATTACTCCTTTAGGTGTTCCTGTTGTTCCTGAAGTGTAAATAATTGTACTACAATCTTCAGGTTTCACAGCATCTTTTCTTCTTTTCAACTCCTCTGCATGAGGATGTTCTTTTCCCAAATTAATCAGTTGTTCCAAATAAGGGAAACGATTTCTATCTACAAAAGTGTAAGCATACTTTAGTGTAGGAATTTCAGGCATGACAAGATCAATCTTATTCATCACTTCTGCACCTTCCAACAATACAAATTTTGTTTCACTATGGGACAAAATATATTTGTAATCAGCTTCACTAATTGTAGGATAAATCGGCACAGAGATTGCTCCGATTTGCATAATTGCCATATCCATCATATTCCACTCTGGGCGATTCGTTGAAATAATTCCCACTTTATCACCTGGTTCAATTCCCAACTCTATTAAGGCGTAACTGATATTATTGGTAATTTCAACATACTCTTGAACTGAATAGTGGCGCCAAGTTCCTGATTGTTTACCGGCCAAAGCAACATCTTGGTTAGGATGTTTCTCTAAATAGATGTCTAAAATGTCAAAAATACGATTTAGTTCCATTCTGTAAATATTAAGTCAATGATTATTTTTTGCAAAGTAACATCTTTTTTCTCGTTATATATTTTTTTTGTGATTAACGACACTAAAATAGAATTAAAAAAACTATTTAGGGACGAAATTTGTTATTTAGGGACGAAATTTACTTTCTAGCGATTTCAAAGTGAATATTTTTTATATCTTTGCAGCGAAATTTTTTTCTTATGAATAAAAAAATTCCAGATTTTCTACTACGTCTTGACAACATAATATCGCAATTGATATTTGTAGCTGCATTTTCACTATTTTTTTTCAATGTGTATCACCCATTTGATTCCACTTCTTGGTTACCAGAAGGGAAGGACAAATCTCAATATTTTTTAGCTACATTAGTCATTATCGGCATTGGAATTTGTATCATTTCATTTAGTAGAACATTGATATATCTACTTAGAAATAGGATAAAATTCACCTATTTAAATTATAGTTTATGGATTCTTTCCGAGATTATAATTATGTCTTTCATATATTGTATAATCAATAAATATGGATTGAACGATCCACGTGACATTTTTGAAGTTTATCCTGACGCCCTTGCCAATACGACATTAATTCTACTGATTCCGTACGTAGTTTCATGGTTATATCTTTCGTTGCAAGAGAAAAATGCACAAATGAGCAAATATATTGAAAATGAGAACTATGTAGAAGTAATTCCCAACAAACTCAGCAAAATTAACTTCCACGATGAGCGCGGAGTTCTTATTCTTTCCATTAACTTTGACAATCTTTTCTACATCGAATCTGCCGAAAATTATATCAACATCCACTACGAACACAAGGGTTCTGTGTCCCAAACTCAATTACGCAGAAACCTTAAAAGTATTGAGGAGGAATATGCAGAATATCCATTAATTCGCTGTCACCGGTCCTACATCGTTAACACCAATAAAATTAAGATGATAAAGAAGGGAAAAGATGGATTTATCATCGATTTTGACCAAAAAGAGATTCGCGAGATACCTATCTCCAAAACCTACTCACAACAAGTTCTCAGCACCTTCTACGAATAGGAAATCTATTGAAAGAGAGATTTTAAAACCAATAATATGAAAATAACCTTTACCCCCGAAGAGATTGCTTTTATTGAAGCAAGAGGCAGTAGTGTACCCGACGTTGAAGCACAATTTGCATACTTTGAAAAAGGATTTCCATTTGCCGACCTTCAGCGCGCAGCAACTATTAGTGATGGAATCAAACAGATGACCTCCGAAGAGATTGCGCAATATATTAATGTATATGAGCAGAAATCAAAAGAACTAGAAATTCTAAAATTTGTACCTGCTTCAGGAGCTGCATCACGAATGTTCAAAGAGTTGCAAACCATTATCAATGAAAAGGGCCCTATTGAGAGCGAAATTGTACAAAAATTCAGAGAAAACATCAAAAATTTTGCATTTTACAGCAATCTTCGAGAAAGTTACGAAAAATCAGGAAACAGCTGGGAATCAGACATTAACTCTGATAAAATCATTAATATCATAGCTCATCTTTTAGGGGAAACGGGGCTTAATTACAGCAATCTTCCGAAGGCATTACTACAATTTCACACCTACTCAAACGAAACGCGAACTGCATTAGAGGAACATTTTGTAGAAGCAGCTCGATATGCTCGCGGCAGGAACGACGAATGCCAACTTCACTTTACCGTATCGCCACAACATCTTACTAGTTTTCAAGTTTTAGCAGAAAGCAAAAAGGCAGAATATGAACAGCGTTACAACGTTCGTTATCATCTCTCCTACTCCACACAAGATCCAGCAACCGACACTTTGGCAGCTACGAAAGAGAATCAGCCATTCCACGACTCTAAAGGAAATTTACTTTTCCGTCCAGGTGGACATGGTGCGCTGATACAAAATCTCAACCACCTCAGTGCCGACATCGTTTTTGTAAAAAACATCGACAATGTCATAACCGAAAATAAAATTTCTGATACTGTAACCTATAAAAAAGCATTAGCAGGGTATCTACTTTGGCTACAAGAAAAGAGTTTTGCATATCAGAAAAGGTGCCGACAAGCACAGCTCACCGATGATGAATGTAGGGAAATACAACAATTTGCTGAGGAGAAACTTCAAATTGTTTTCTCATCATCCCATGCTACACAGAAAGAGATTTTAGCACAACTTCACCGGCCGATTCGCATTTGCGGAATGGTAAAAAATGAAGGGGAGCCAGGCGGTGGTCCATTTTGGGTAAAGAGTTGCGACGGATCAATTTCTTGTCAAATCATAGAGTCTTCTCAAATCGACAAGAAATCGGAAATACAGAAAAAAATTATGGAAAATGCTACCCATTTCAACCCTGTAGATATGGTTTGTGGATACAGAGATGAGGAAGGTATAACCTTTGATTTAACCCAATTTATCGACCCGGATACCGGTTTCATTTCAGAAAAATCTCACGAAGGGAAAACCCTTAAAGCGATGGAACTTCCGGGCTTATGGAATGGTGCAATGGCACACTGGATTACTCTTTTTGTAGAAGTTCCACTTACCACTTTTCACCCTGTAAAAACTGTTTTTGATCTTTTAAAACATTAAAATATGCTATTAGAAGTTTGTTCACCCACTTTACAATCGGCCATCAATGCAGATATTGCTGGTGCACAACGTATTGAGTTATGTCAAAACTTAGGCGAAGGCGGCACTACTCCCTCATGGGGAGCGATCCGCTATTGTGCAAAAAATCTAAAACTAAAAAGTAATATACTAATCCGTCCTCGCGGTGGTAATTTCTGTTATAGTCACGCTGAATTTGAGGAAATTAAAGAGGATATTCGCATTTGTAAAGAGTTAGGTGTAAATGGTGTAGTTATTGGATTTTTGCACGATGATCGCACCATTGATACCGAAAAACTCCGGCAAGCGATTGCTGTGGCTGGCAACTTAGAAATCACTTTTCATCGTGCATTTGATATCTGCACGGAGCGTGAAGAAGCATTAGAAAAACTGATTGACTGCGGCTGTCATCGAGTGCTTACTTCTGGGTTCTGCGCCAATGCGTATGTAGGAAGAGAAAACTTGCGCTCGTTAGTAGCACGAGCTAATGGCCGCATTGAAATTTTAGCAGGCTGCGGTGTTACGGCCCAAAATGTTCGCGATATTATTGCCACAACAGGCGTACGCGAGGTTCATAGCTCCTGCAAAACCCTTATTAAAACTCAGGAAAACTTCAATCCTGAAATCGATCTTGACATTACCAACCTACAACACATTGAATCTTCGGTTGAAGAGATTCAGAATTTATTGGCACAAATATAACTAAAACTGAACTCAAATGCTTGTAAATTGTTATACAAGAAACCCATAAAGTCAAAACATTATGAAAGATTTAGTTTTAGCAGAAATTTTTTACAATGCAAGCGCTGCACACATAGCGCAAGATATTCTACGCGAAAACGGCATTGAGTCCACACTATCGAATGAAAATTCTGCACAAGTTTTAGGCGCTGTACAAGGTATTGGAGGCATTCGCTTATACGTTATGGATGACCAATTACTCAAAGCACAAGAACTGATTAAAGAAATGGACCTAACGTAGTTCGACATTTTATTTTCAAAACCATAAAGGCTGAAGATCAAAAATTCAGCCTTTTTTTTATTTTACAAGGCAGTTTACAGTCCTTCGAGTCTCGAATCCTCTTCACACAACAATATCAGACTTATTATACGTATGCGCTTGCGCATTGCGGAATTAACATCGACTAATCTTCGCCGAACAACAATCTTTTATTTTATAAATTTAATTATTTATCCTCCTAAATCATCAAATAAAGATTGCCATCTTACGCCAAATTTACGACAAAAAATTAGGACCAATTAGGACTAGACATCGTGTATATTAAGTACTTATCTTTGCAGCGTGATTTAAAGAAAGCGGAACTTTATCAGGAAATGACAAAAACTATTTTAAAATTTGCAAGATAAAAATTCTAAAATTAACAAATCTCATTATATCTTCTAAAGGGCCAAAGATATAGGGGATTAAAGAAAAGAAATATGGTCCTAAATTTAACAACCGATGTGCTAATGGTCTATAACCAGCGAAAAAAAGATGAAAAAATTTACTATTGTAGCTATTTTAATCAGTTTCCTTTTTGTCTCTTGTTCTTCAGAAGAGACAAAATTATTGAATCAGATGGAGAAAAAAGTTAGTAAAATGGAAAAAATTGCCAAAGATGCAGAAAAATTAGATGAAGATGATGATTCTGATATGGAAAAATATGACAAATTAGAAGATGAATATGACCAATTGGCAGATGAATTTGAAGATCTACAAGATGACTTTCAAAAATTAATAGAAGATAACGAAAATATTAAACGATATCAAGAACTAGAAGACAGATATTGGGATGTTGATATGTAGTATCTACTTTAACCTACCGATATTTAATTTACGAAGGCTGAAGATCAAAAATTCAGCCTTTTTTATTGATTTCGTTGGCTTGATTTTCTTTCGATTATTTTATACTTTTGCCGTTTCTATCAAACTGAAAAGATGATTCATCAAATAGTTGTAAATCAGCACGAATGGCATATTTTTCTCAATCGGAATGCGATGCATTGTCGTAGCTCAGAATATTGGAAATCTATTGAGGCTCAATTAACATCTGCTCAAGTTCCATATTGTTGTCATTATGCTCAATCACAAAAAGAGGACGCTGAAGTGATCCTAAATTGCTGTAGGAATGGAGTGCGTCATTTTGTTGTTGTGGGTGGTGATGGTTCCCTTAACTTTTTCATCGACAACGTAGTAAAATCTGGCATTAACATTTCGGATATTTTCGTTGCTGTTATTCCATTGGGGACAGGCAATGATTGGGCGCGCTCACATCACTATCCGACGAAACCTCAAGAGGCAGTTACATTGTTTCTAAACGGGAAATTCATTTCGCACGACGTTGGTAAAGTAGTAACAAAATCAGCAGAAGGAGAATCGATTCGACATTTCATTAACATCGCAGGCTTTGGCTTCGATGCCGAGGTAATTCAAAGGACCAAAGTTCAAGGGAACAAAACCTCATCTTCGATGTACCTTCTATCACTGCTAAAAACCTTGTTCAACTATAAATCGAAAAAGGTTTCGGTACTAATAGACGGAAAATTGTATGATTATGAACTCTTTACTGCAGCAGTTGGTATAAACCAATACAACGGCAACGGAATGCGCCAATGCCCTGACTCCATTTGTAATGATGGATTTTTTCAAACCGTAATCATTCGGAAGGTAGGAATTTTGAAAGTATTGCGCAACGTTGGGCGTCTTTTCAAGGGCACGCACGTAAAGTTACTAAAAGAGGTAGAATCATTTCAATCCCAAGAGGTTCAATTTATCAGCACAAAAGATCTTTTGTTGGGCGAAGTTGAGGGAGAAATGCTATCGAAAGGAGATTATTCTGTAACTCTACTACCGAAAAGGATCAATCTATTAACAGGAATTGAATAAAATGAAGAAGATATTGATAGCAGGGCCGTGCGCTGCAGAGAGTGAATTACAGCTATTTTCCACCGCCGAACAGTTGTACGCATTAGCCAAAGAAGCAGACGTTGACATTTTCTATTTCCGAGCTGGAGTATGGAAACCGCGCAGCAATCCGCATTCATTTTGCGGTGTTGGCGAACCAGCTTTGTCGTGGTTACAAGAGGTTCGTAACCGTTTTTCGTTCCCGATTTGCGTTGAAGTAGCACGGCCCGAGCACGTTGAACTTTGCGAAAAGTATGGTATTGACGCCTACTGGTTAGGAGCGCGCACAACCGTAAATCCCTTCTTAGTAGAGGAGATTTTGCGAGCCATTCCCAACAAGCAAAAACCGATTATGATTAAAAATCCTGTAATGCCCGACTTATCATGCTGGCAAGGCGCTATCGAACGTGCATTAAATACTGGTTTTACCCAAGTTATGGCAGTACATCGTGGCTTTACTATGCCTGACGAAAATGTATTTCGCAATGCTCCTGTTTGGGAACTTCCTGTTGCTCTGAAACTTAAATTTCCAGAAATTCCTATCATTTGCGATCCTTCACACATTTGCGGTGACAAACAGTTCATTCCTGAAATTTCTCAAATTGCCCTCAATTATGGTTGCGATGGATTTATGATTGAAGTACATCACGCACCAGAATCTGCATTGAGCGATTCCAAACAACAGCTAACCCCTCAAGAATTCATATCATTAATTCATTCTTTACATATTAACACAGAAAATACTCCACAAGCGGAAAATCTATTAATGATTGAACGAACAATGATTGAGCATATCGACAATCAAATCTCTAATCTTTTAAAAAAGAGAATGTTGACAGCTGAAAAAATCGCATCAATCAAAAAAGAGAATAACATTCCAATTTTACAGCCGTCACAATGGAATAAAGTGGTAGAGCGTTATCAGAAAGAAGCGCTTACAGATTCTTGTTATCAAAGGTTTTTAGAAGAATTTCTGAACATTTTACACCATTATTCGTTGGAGAGACAGCAAAATATTTTAATTGACAGAAAATTACCCAAAGATGAATAAATTTTTAAAGTTTCTTTTCACGCTACTTCTTGTTGTTTTTGTTTTAGTTTGGGCTTTTAAACAAATTCTTCCTATAAACCATACCCTTGATGCTTCTAATAAAATTGAGTCTGTAATGCAATTTATAGAAGATTCTTATGTGGATACGGTCAATAAAGATGAGTTGATAAAAGCTGCCATCAATGGAATGTTGCAATATCTTGACCCACATTCTGTATATACGGATGCCATTGAGAATAAGCAATTTGAAGAGAGCATGACGGGAGAATTTGAAGGTGTTGGCATTCAATTCAATATTATGAACGATACCATTATGGTAATTGCAGCAGTGTCGGGCGGACCTTCCGAAAAAGTTGGCATTAAAGCGGGCGATCGTATTGTATCGGTAGATGGCGAAAATGTTGCGGGCGTTGGAATTGACAATAATCGAGTGATGAAAACTTTACGTGGTAAGAAAGGAACGATTGTGAAGATTGGAATTGAGCGTCCTGGAGTTGAGCAGCGACTTGATTTCGTAGTAAAACGCGATGTTATTCACAACAACACCATCACTGCTCCCTATATGATTGATAAAACGACTGGTTATATAAAAATGGATCAGTTTGGAAACACAACAGCCTCTGAATTTGAGGTTGCCTTATTGAAATTGCAGGCATTAGGAATGCAAAAGCTGATTCTAGACTTGCGCGGCAATGCGGGCGGCTATCTAACCTCTGCAATTACAATTTGCGACCATCTGTTAGCTGACAAAGAGACAATTCTTTCCGTTGAGGGTCGTAATACCCAGAAAGAGGTGATTCAGGCAACAAGGGCAGGACTTTTTCAGACAGGAGATGTGGTGGTACTCATTGACGAGTTCAGTGCATCTGCTAGTGAGATTGTTGCAGGAGCTATACAAGACAACGACCGTGGTTGGGTAGTAGGCAGACGCTCTTTTGGGAAAGGCCTTGTGCAACAACACACAGAATTTGACGATGGATCCTCTTTGCGACTTACGGTATCGCGTTATCATACACCTAGCGGCAGATGTATCCAACGCAATTATCACGGTGGTACCGACGCATATTACGAAGATTTAGTACAACGCTATGAAAATGGAGAGATGGACTCTATAAATAACATCAAATTTGCAGATTCACTGAAATTTTACACAAAAAAAGGTAGAGTAGTATATGGTGGTGGTGGAATTATGCCCGACTATTTCGTAGGATTAGATAAACGTGACTATTCACCTGATTATCTTCTACTTATAAACTCTCCCAAATTAATTGAATTTACTTTCGATTATGCTCACAAACATGAAACTGAACTTAACAAAAAGTACTATTCACCAAGTAAATTTGTTGAAGAGATGAATGTAACCCAAGCAATTTTAGATGAATATGTGCGCTTTTTTATGAAGAGTGATAGCAAAAATATGCCTAAATATCCAAAACTATCCGCAGAAGAGATTGCCGACCTAAAGTTGTGGTTAAAAGCCCTAATTGGACGCAACCTATACCAAGATGAAGCATTCTATCCTATTCTCAATCAGATGGATAATACCATTAAGAAAGCGTTAGAACTGAATGGAAAACCATAAAGTTTCTGATAATCCTTTATAAAGATATGACGTACCTTCTCTTAAATCTATTTTGCATTTGAGATATTAATCTGATCCTAAAATTTCTGTTGAAAATTTCTGACTTCTATAACAATTGGAAGAAAGAAATCCATAAATTATTTCATTTTTGAGTTGAGACGGAAGTTGTCAAATTCATAGAATAATTTTGCATCGTGAAATCACAAAGACTCCGAAATATTATCTTATCAATTTTACTTAAAGCAGAATAGATTTATTATTATGGATTTTTCTACTATAACACAGAATAACAATGGATTACGTCCTTATCAAATTGAAGCTAAAAACAAGATTTTTAACCATTGGCAAAATGGAGCTCTTTCAGTAATGTTGCAAATGCCGACAGGAACAGGAAAGACAATGCTTTTTGTTTCTCTACTTAAGGATATTTGGAATCATTTTTTTAGCAAACGAGAACTAAAAAGATTTTTAATTCTCGTTCACAGAGAGGAACTTGTGGAACAAGTTCAAAACACCTTAAGTAAAAAGTATGGACTAAGCCACGGCACGATACGAAGCGGCAAACGAGACAACAGCATGCACATACAAGTTGCTATGGTACAAACACTTTCAAAAGAGAAGCGACTAAAATCATGGCAGGAGTATGGTTTCGATTTTATTATTTGTGATGAAGCACACCATATATTGGCCAAGAGTTATCAAAAAATACGAAAATGTTTTCCCCAAGCTTATCTCCTTGGAGTAACGGCAACACCTTATCGGTTAAACCGTCAACCTTTTACAGACACTTTCGATGTATTAGTAAAGAGTATGCCCATCAATGACTTTATTCAGCAAGGATATCTAAGCGAATATGAATATTATTCTATAAAGCCTACATCAAAACTTCAGTTGGAAATCAACAATCTTAAGATTGATATAACGGGCGATTATGCGGAAAAAGCTATGTCAAACGCCTTAGACAAAAGGCCCATCAGAGCCAAGGTTGTAGAGACTTGGCTTAGATATGCTGAAGGGAAGAAAACTATTGTTTACACGATTAATAAAGAGCATAACATCAATTTGTGTAATGAATTTAACGAAACGGGATATAAATGTGCAAGCATTGATAGCGATACTCCCAAACAAAAACGAGAATTATATATCGAGCAATTTCGTAAAGGGGAAATCACAATTATATGTAATGTCAACATTTTTAGTGAAGGATTTGATTGTCCTGATATTGAGTGTATTCAATTTGCAAGACCCACGACCTCTCTGGCTATGTTCTTACAACAAGCAGGTAGAGGATTGAGACCTTCTAAAAATAAAGAAAAAACAATCTTTTTGGACAATATTGGACTCTATAATCGCTTCGGTTTACCATCTGCAAATCGAAAATGGAAGCACCACTTTGAAGGAAAACCGTACTTTCAGAATCACGAAATTGACGAGAAGAAAGATGAAAAAAGATATTCTCCGAGAGTTTTTGATATTGAAGAAGCAGATGAATCCATAGAACTTCAATATACAAACGTAAACACTTCGAATAACAATTCTATTGCTAATGAAACCAATACAAGTGAAGAGGAAACGAAGAGTTTGTCGATTGTCAATTTGGCAAAAGAATTAAATATGAGTGTAAACGAAGCAATTGCTTATTTAAAAGAGATTAGTGATGATGAAAATTTGACAGTTGGAGAACCATCAGAACCTATATCGCCACAATCTATTTTATTAGAAGAGGAATATTGGGCTGCAAAAACGCACTATGATCTACTTGTAGCTCATTACCAATTTAAAGAGAATTTTGAACTCAATAAAGTGAGTATTTTTGATATTACGCCTAACAAACTCATTTCTATCAAACATGGCTTCTATTGTAAAGTAATGAACTATAAAACAAATAGTTGGGATTATCTTCATTGTCCTAATTTTAAAGAATGTTATCATAAACTTATTTACAAAATAGAGAGTGCGTTTCAGTATAAAAAAGAAAAGTTTCCCAAGCAATACAAAAAAGAGAGATTTCCTCAATGGTATAAGGAATTTAAAAGGATAACCGACAATCAAAAATTTAATATTCTTCTGACATCTCTCAAAAAGATTAACGAAGTCGTTTATTTTGATTTTAGTTTTAATGAGAACGATGAAGTGAACAAAACATCACAAGAGAATGACACACAAGAATTAAAAAAAAGGGAGAATGATGATGACCTCATGATTTTTTATAAAGACACACAATATAATCTTGAGGAGATAAGCGAGAATCAGATTATCGAATTGATGTTGTATTTGAATAAAAAACTTGATATTCAACTTATTGACATACAAAAAGCACAAGAAAGAATCCAATTTCTGGATATAAAAGAGGCGCAAGAAAAGATAAAATGCATAGGGAATACAAATACGCAATATTTAACCCAAGAGACTGATTTAACGCACGATGAGCTCATAGAGCTATTTGAATTAAGAAAAGAGGAATTCGAGAAAAGCAACATAACTTTAAAGACGAATTGAGAAGAGAAAGGCTCATTCAACAGCAATGTACTGATGGAATGCAAACATTTGCGAGCAATTACTACGGAGTGAGCGCAACTATTGCGTGAGGGATTGCAGCGGTTATGAGCGGCGTTACTCTTGCTGGAAACAACGAAATATCTGTACGTTAGGAACTTTTTCGTACGGAGCAGCAACGCCGCGAAATTTGAGCGGAAAGCCCGACGGCGAGCGCGGTGGTATTGTGCGTAGATAGAGCCGGCACGCCCAAATTTTAAAAAAACGACAACTACTTTCTTCCCTCCTCTTCTTCCTCTTTTTCGATTTTCCTATAAATGAGAATCGCACAAATAAACAGAACTGTAAAAATGGCTGTTTCGATGAGCAAATCTAACCAAAAGTGTTCTATGTCAACGATAAAAGAGGTGATAAGCGAGAAGCAGAAAGCTGCGATGACTAAAAACAGGTTCTTTTTCATAAGAGATTCTTGTTATATTACTCTTCTGGAGCGAACATTGGGTCCCAAGAAGGAAGCATAATAGGTTGTTGTTCAAGCAGTTTTAAGGTTTTCTTTGGAATATATTTTTCTTCTACTACCAAGCGGAACATATACTCATTGAACCATTGGTCGGTCATGATGAGGAAACCATTGTGACCAAAAGAGCTTCCCCAACTATTTTCCACCATCCATTTGATTGGTTTTCCCTCAGCGTCTAGGTCAACAGCACAGAGTGTCATTGCGTGCGAGGAGCCGCTTGCGAAAGTTGCAACGCGATCCTGTTTAGTCATCTTAAAAGTAGTACCAAAAAGTGAACCATAATCGAAGTTCTCGATATCAAGATAACCTTTATTGCGGTCTAAGAACTTACCAACATCACAAGAAAAATACATCATTGTACTATCCTTGATGGAAGCTATTGCCATTTGCGCAATCTCTTCCATCGGAAGATTCAGGTAACGCCAATTTGCTCCGTCATATACATGTCTATCGTACTCGATTTCATAAACTTTATGATATTCACGGGTTGGGTCATTCATAATCATATAATATTTTGAGAAATCCTCATTAACAAACTTCTCGAAAAATGATTTCGGTGTGTAAAGTTCAGTAGAAACAACTTCGCCTTTGGCATTACGCATTGTCCAAGTAAACTCAGTAGGAGGAACCCCAAGATTGAGAGCCAATATTCGATAAATTGTCTCCAACATTTCGGTTTTTCGAGCTTGAAGTTTCTCTTCTGTAACGCCTTTATTGTTACTCATTTTACGAAGTTCCAATCCGAACTCTCTTAATTTCAGAGAAATAATATTTGACATTTGAGATGTATTGTTACTACTGAAAGTTTCTGGCATTACGTCTTGTGGCACAATACCATATTTGTCTATTAGGTTGGCAACACCCGTAAATTGTCCACCATCGCCAATTGGGTTTTTAAAGAGCCATTCCACTGTTTTGTCGTTCATCGGTTTGGTGCGATGATCAAGAATAGCTTGAAGGAATAGATTTGACTTTTCGAGTTGGTCCCAGAAGAAAGTGTAACATTGTGAGAATTGGAAATCTGCGGGCAGGTTGTATTTGGCGATAGCTTTAGCTCGAAGGATATTCATTCCTGTGAACATCCAGCAACGGCCCGACGACTTTTGGTCTGTAATTGCCTTGGAGTTCACCTGATGGGAGAAATGCGCATCGAAGGCAGTAGCGTTGTCATGATTCACCGCCAATTTACGAATATCGTTGTTGGCAATAGCGTTGCTAACTGCTCGATCTTGTGCATTATATTGATATGAATCTTGGAGTTTATTTAGCATTTCTGAAGAAATTCCTCCAGCATTTTGAGCTTGTAAGGGGGAAAAGACAACCACTAACAATATGATTAACAAGCTGATAATTGATATTTTTCTCATAACTACAACTATTTTATTTATACCATTACATTTTCAAAAACAACTATGCAAATGTACATAAAAAAGAGATTGATTGCAGCAAATATCCAAGTTTTCTCATAGAAAAATATAAATTTAGAGAGTAATGGCATAGAAGAAGGGTGACACCCTCAACAAAAAAATGGTGCAAGCAAGCTACGCAAAGGATTGCAGCAATTATGAGCGTTGGATTAAGAATTTGAGTTTAGAGATCTATTACCATGCCATAGTCCACCAACAAATTTTCTTACAAGATTTGGATACTGCAATGCCTCGAGAATACCCATGTTCCCATCCTCGAGGAAGTATTGACCTATTTTCCTTTTCAGCGTTGCACTTATTAATCCAATAATTACCAGCCTTAGCATCTATTACATACACTTCCAAGTCTGTAGGGGGAATGTAGCGAATAATTGACCAAGATCTTCCATGATGAAATATTGAATCCTCTTCAATCTCATTATTAAAAACCGCATGGCTAAAGTTATAAAAGGGTAGATGTATCGTATCATAATACATTTGCAAGCGATAAGAAGGATGTTTGATTAAATCAGGATCAAACCGAAGAATTGAGTCGTTATAAAATAAGGTTTTATAATCGTAATTTAGATTTTGTATTAAACTATCCATATACGTATCTGATACCACATCTACGAAGCACGCATCACATCGATAGTACTGACAATCTTCGGTATCACAAGGAGAGTTATAGTAGCTATTACATTGTTGTGTACGCAGAGTAGTTTTTTGCCATGATTCGGGGAAATGATCTGTTAACCCAACGTCTTCATACATAGAAGAAATCGCGTTAATAAATTGATTTCGAGGAATAGAATCTAAATTTAAATTAGGTGTGTAAGTACAAGCTTTTCTTTGACAAGATAGAACTGACATTCCTAACATAAAAATGTAGATAATAGAAAATAATGCTAAAACTCTCATCGTTACTTAAAAATTTTAATGTTTATCTAAAAATTTCTGTATTAAATCACCTTGAACGCCAGAAAGTTTTTCTTGCGACAACTGACCGCAATTAAAATGATTCGTATAATCGTGTTTTCCAACTAAAGCATAAAACAACTTCCCTATACCCGAAAAGTCAGGAGAGTTAGAATAAGAGATGACATATCTACAAACTTGGGGCTTTAGTCCTGACATTGGATCTGCGTTTCCAAATATAGAATTCCCTATTTGTTGCCGATGACTTTCTGAATAATTATTAGGAACATATTTTGATGACTCCGTATAGTCATACATTCCACCCAATGTAAATTGAAATGAATGTTTTCCGTCCGATATCGAATAGGAATAGGTATTATCGTAAGTAACAACTTGCGTTGGGACTGATTTATATCCCATCATTCCCATGATTTTTTTTGCACTTTCACCTTTATATGCGGCTCTGTCTATACTTTCATTACCTGTATAAATATCAGGCTCAACATTCAAATAATTCGAATAGATAACGTCATCTGCCGATTTTCCAAACATATCATTTTCACCCATCCATTTCCATCCTTCACCATCAATATATTGTTCATCTCCTTTCCTATAGTCACGAGCATAATACACATCACCCGTCAACTCATTCTCAAACCAATCCTCCCCATTCGGGTCCAC
>JAEZOU010000022.1 GCA_023413895.1 Bacteroidota bacterium
TAATATGATGAGTAGTAATGTGATAAATTTTGTGATAAATGTTAACGGTAACTCCATTCCTGTTATGGCGGAGTTGAATGATGCTGTTGGCAGAGTGAAGCAAAATATAGAAGCAGCAACTCCAAAATTTGAAAAAATAGGGAAAATCGCACTGAGTTTTGAGTCTATCACCAACGTAGTTGAGAACGCTGTGGGTGCGTTTGATGTTTTGGTGGGTTCGTCGTTGGATTTTGAGCAACAACAGGCCAACCTGCAAACGCTACTCAATGGAGATGCACAAGCTACTGAGCGGTTGCTGACACAAATCCGTGAGTATGGCAAGGCAACGGTGTATGACCGCAGTGGCGAGAATATTCTTATTTTTCGTTTGTACTGACTTTGTCACTCGAGTAGTGCATAAAAACAAAACTCACCACGTTTTTAGCCATTGACAACGGTTTTCAACTTATTCAATCGTAATTTTGCTTTTCTGCACCATATCAAAACCATGCATCGTTCCTTGTGTGGTGGTGTATTGAACCGGCACCGCCGAGGCACGCAACATTTCGGCAAACAGGTCGCCTTCATCGCGCAAACAATCAAATTCTGCCGTTTCAAGATATGTTGCTGGGAAAGATTGCGGCGGAGAAAAATCCAAGAGCGAGGTTTCGTGATTTTCCTGCAGATAATAACTCCACATCTTCCGATTATGTTCGGCATTCCAAACGGGCGTATCTGTGAACTGCTTCATACTTAACGTTCGCATTGTGCAGTCGATAACGGGATACACCAACATCAGTTTTGCTGGCAGCGTCAACTGATGGTCAGTCGCCCACAATACCGTTTTTACTGCCAGAAATCCGCCTGCAGAGTCACCAACGATACCGAGTTTTGCACTATCAATTCCCAACGCATCAGCATTGGCAAGCAGCCAATGCCACATATCACAGCAATCCTGCAGCGGAACATTATATTTGTTATTATATGCCATCCGATAATCGGGCAGCACAACCACGGCATTGGCACAGAGCGCATAACTCTTGGCAAGGTCATAGTGGTACGGCGCAGCTTTGAACACGAAGCCACCACCATGCAGAAAGAGTATTGCTGGCAACTTCTCTTTGTTTACTTTCGGCGCTATTATCCAAGCACGCACCGATTCGCCATCGACCGAAGAGGTGATCTTAACCTTGCGGATACTCAACTGCTTGTCTGAACGCATTCCTTTGGGCATTGCGGTAAGGAAAGCATTGCCAATGCGAAGTACCCCGCGACCGAGCGGCGGCGTTATCCGACATGCTGATTTAAAATCCTCGTTTATTGCGTATTTAGATTGTGCACTCATTTCAATAGAAAATATCAATAATAAAAATGTACAAAAAGTTATCAGAGCCTTCATAATCATTCTTCTGGATAGATCATTTTCTTGGTCACACCACCATCTATGGTGATACATTGTCCGTTGATAAAGTCGTTATTTTCGTCGCATAAAAAGAGACAAGCACGGGCTATATCGTCGGCTTTTCCAACCCTACCCGACAAATGAAATTCGTGGTCTTCAGGACGTAAAACCTCCTCCTCATTAACGTTTATCCAGCCTGGCGCAATACAATTGACAGTGATATGAAAAGGAGCAAGAGACACTGCCAAAGCGTGTGTCATCGACCAGATTCCGCCTTTAGAAGCCGCGTACGCCTCAGTTCCTGCCTCGCTCTGAAGGTAACGCGTTGAGCATAAGTTGATAATTCGTCCATACAGATTTTGCTGAGTCTGTTTCTTCCGATGAATTGCCAACATTCGTGAAGTGATGAACGTACTGCGCAGGTTGGTATTCAACACACGCTCAAACTGTTCAACAGAAGTTTCAGTAATCGGTTCAAAACCGCCAATTCCAACATTATTCACAATAATATCGAGGTCGCCCCACACCGCAAAAAGCCTCTGCACACAGGTTTCTAATGCGCACACATCACACACATCAAGGGGAAAGAAATGCGCGCCCGTTTCTGCCGCAAGATGCTCACCACGCTGCTCATCTATATCACAAAACGCCACTCGGCAATTTTTAGCGCAAAATGCCTCCACAATAGCTTTCCCAATTCCGTGCGCTCCACCAGTAACAAAAACTCGTTTCATAAAGCAAAAAATTTAAAGTTAACTTGAAAACAATTTTACAAAATATTCTCACCTTTATAACTGCCACAAAAATAGAAACAATCTTCTTTCACCAATTTCATTTCAATTTTTCAAACCTATTTTTCGAGCCTCTTCAGACTAAATTTTACTTTTGATTCCCACCTGTGACAATTTTCTGTATTTTCATTTGGGCGTTCCGGCTTATCTTTCGCACAATTCCTCGCACTCGCCGTCGGGCTTTCCGCTCAAATTTCGCGCCTCTTGCTCTCGCATCAAATTTCCTCTAAATTCCAATTTCAAATTCTTAAGTTCTAAATTCTCAACCCTTTTCCGGCGCTCATAACCGCTGCAATCCCTAACGCAAATCGGATTGCGTCTTCTTATCGCTCTACTTCTTCACAACTTGCAAGTGCCACATCGGATGTCCAAGAAAAGTTGTGGGATTCACCCGTTCGAAACCAAGCGAACGATAGAGCTTCTCGGCACGCGGGTTTTCCATATCAACAAGCAATCCCACCCGAGAATGCCCTTCTCCGAAAGCCTTATCACGCATTTTTTCAAGCAGTTGCCTTCCAATACCCAAACTACGATAACCGGACAATACTGCCACAGAATCGATATAAAACTCTTCAGCGGAAGTTTCCTCCTCAATTTCTATTTCCTTACCAAGATGCTGCCTAATCAGCGGATAGATTGGCTGACGCAACTCGTGCAAGCGTGCGCCATCATAGCCAACAATAGCGCCGACTGCCACGCCGCTCACCTCCGCAACAAGCGCATTACGATAACTATATTGTGCCACTTCCCTACCCGCAAGCTCTAAAAAAACAGGATGGAGAGGATGTTGCTTCGGTTCATAATCCAACGCCATACCGACAACATCGGCAATCAATTCGGCATCACCTCTCTCCGCCTTACGAATTTGAATCTCTTTCATATTCATAAACTACAACCACTTCACTTTAAAAAATTAAATCCAATTTGCAAAAGTAAGATTCTTTTCTGAATTATGGAATTTGATGTAAAAAAGTTTTTGTGTTATGGTAATAGTACAAGAGTGCAGATTCTCAATCCAATATATAACAAAAGGAAACGCTTGTGTTTAACAAACGTTTCCTATATAAAATGCAAAATAACAATCCTTAAAACTCAGATTATCAATAGAAATACTTCTGTTCAGGATTAATTATAATTTACCATTATTTGATGACTTACCCTTAGAGGTAAACTCAATAACTGTTCCTGTGCAGATTGCTTTTTTTGTAGTTACTATTCCCAAAATAGTTTTTGTAGAAACCACACAATGAATGTTTATAATTGCTTGACTTCCTGTTAATCCAGCATTTTTATACATTTCAGATATTGCACTTGTTCGAAGGGTACTTTTAGACATTCCTCCTATTCCCAAAATATATTTAGCATCCCATTCTCCAGTTACAGTTCTAATCACTCTAAAATCAGCATCATCAAGAACGACATGCGTATGAGGTGTTTCTGGATGAGTAAATGAGTTATTTAAACCTACACAACTTAAAATAAAATTGTGGAAAGGCAAAGAAAAAACAAAAATTTTAGATTAAATTTCATTCCATACTCCCTAAATACATGTCGGACGCAACTATAAGAAGGACCTCTTTTTTTATTTATCTATATTTCACAAAACTTAGTCGAAGTCCATTAAACAAAACTTGAATTATTTATTGCTTATATTTATCTTTTAACCAATGCTAATCTAAAACCACCATACTCATTACGCAGTTTAGGAGTTGCGTAACTTCGAGATGTAACTCTACAACTATTTGCAAGATAGATACAACAACCACCACGAACCGAACGCACATCTCCCGAATCTGGACCCAACGGGTTTTGAATAGGAGAGATCATATAATACTCCTCATCATACCAATCGGAGCACCACTCCCACGCATTACCACTCATATCGTATAATCCTAACTCATTCGGTGCTTTACTTTTCACAACACTCATCCGCTGATTAGAATTATCTTTATATACCGCTACTGTCGATATATATTCACTACCAGCATAGAGGGAATATTTTGTTTTCATACCTCCACCAGCAGCATATTCCCATTCTGCTTCTGTAGGTAGAGAAAATCTATAACCTTCTGGTAATTTAGTTTGCAACAAAGATGTCAAACGCACGCAGAACTCTTGAGCCTCGTTATAATTTACGTAACACATAGGATAATTCGGGCCCACCCCTTGCATCGAATTTGAACGCTCTTCTTTTGCACGTTGTTGGTAAAACGTAGTACCCATTACTACCTGCCACAACGCTTGTGTAACCTCTATCTCTCCCATATAGTAATCTGATAAAATGACTTGATGTGGAGGCTGTTCATCTTTATCTCCTTTTATATAATCACTTCCCATTTGGAAAGTATCTCCTTCTACATAAATCATTTTAAACTTAAGCCCATAAACAGAAAATGTAAGATTTATATCTTTAGGATTCAACAGACTATCAACCACTTTAGCTAAACTATCAATCGAATACTCTATTGCCAAATCTCTTTCAGCCAATAGAGTGTACATACTATATGCCTCTTGTGCTTTTTTAAGTTCACCCGCTTGGAGAGAACCTAAGATATTGTTTTTAAGTTTTTTAACAGGATTAACATCAATTTTAGCGCTCATCTTATAGGTTACACCACTCGTTATCTCTTTGACATTAGGATAATCTTTAAAATAACAAGTTAATGGTTGATGTTGTGACGATTTAGACTTAATTATTAATCTATTTGCACCTGAAATGATGTAGATCCACCACACGCCATCTTTATATTCTGATGAGATAATATCTCCAGAAAAAGCAGCATCTTCCGAAGCAAAATCCAACAATATCAATCCACAAAGTTGATTATTATAATCATATATGGGATACTGTTGTGCAGCCACATTGGTTGGAACTGCCGAAAATTCTAAGATCTTTAATTCATCTTGTGCAATTCCAGAGAGAATAGTTATAAATAAAAAAAATAGCACTAAGGAGAACGCACGTTTCATAAAAAGCAACAATCAATGGTTTTCTATGTTTGATAGAGAAAAGATTTGAAAACTACGTAAAATTGAGCGATACTACCATTATCAAAAAAGTATTAGCAGAGGAAGTATCGCTCAAAAGATCTATTTTTTAAAAATTTTAAATCCAGGTAATAGGGGTTTCTGTTCTTGGCTTTTTAGCTCATTAAAATGACTTGGAATTAGAGTATATTTACCTGTTGCATCCTCAATAATTTTATACAAAGTGTTATTTAACAATACCAATTGTACTGAGTTATCACGACCCAAGGATGTAATCATTGACTCCAATTTATTATTACTAAAAATAAGGAAAGCATCTTTCAAATCAGACCGATAAGTAAGCGTGCCTGCAGATTCAACACCTGGAGTATTGATCATATCTTCGGCCATTAACCGTTCTACAATCTTATACTTAAATAGATAAATATCGTATCCATCAACTTGTTTGCTTAACAAATCGTATGGAGGACAACCTAAAGCAGCCGTTACCTCATCAAAAGTTTGACCGACCTTTACCTCACACAACTTAGTCGAAGTTGTATATTTTGCATAAGGAATTTGTGTTTTACAACTTGAAAAAGTTGTTATTGCAAAAATTGCAAACATAATAAAAATAAAAGTTTTTTTCATAATTAAAAATTTGGTTAATATAATTACTAGTTATCTTTAAATATTTTATTCAAGTTCAATTTTTTGAAGAGTAAAAATTTCCTCTTTTCCAACAGACATAGGCTGCCATGTCCGAACAAGAATTCGAGGATTATCCTCATCTGTAAAATCCCAAATAAGAAAAACAATACCCTCATCACTATAGGTATTTGTTGACCAATCCTGTTTCAGAGTAAGCCCATAAATATTAGGTTTTGCTCCGTGTCGAACTATATCCTCATCACTAATATCAAAATTCACATTTATGTAACTATTACGTTTAAAAACAGTTTGCAATCTTGATAGATATTGTTGCTTATCTTGAACCGTATATTCATATTTAGGGCCCTCAGCGCGTTTTAGCTCCTTACCTGTTATAATCAAAGCATCGTTACTGAAAATAGTTTCCATAAATTCGATATCCCGATTATTATAAGCCGCTCTAAATCTTTCCGTAAAATCCAAAATCATGGTTTTATGATAGATATTGTCAAGTTGAGTTCCCTCTCTAAAGAGTTTTACGTACTGATTGTTTGGGAGTGCTGTTCTAAAAGAAATAATTTTCCCCTCTTTACTAAAATTGAGGACAGCTTCTTGATACAATTCATCTTGGAATGAATCATCACCTTCAAAGGGTTTCATTAGTATAGGAATATTGCGTACCTGATAGAAAACCACTTCCCCAGAATTGGTTTTTAATTGAATACAACGTTCTAAAATATCATCCCCATCAATACGGAAATATACCGTACTCCACAATCTATCTAAATCTCGTTTTACTGCCTCATCAACATTAATTCCCACATAATCAATATTTACCCCCTTAGATTCTGCCGAATTTATTGCGGATAAAAACATTGAAATCTCCCTTTCCATTCTGTTTATCAAAGCTTCATTATTCAATCCATCAGAAAATGCAAACTTTACATAATCTTGAGCATTTCCCAACAAACTCCCCATCAATATTAAAGTTAAAAACAATATTTTCTTCATAACTCAATTATTATAACTTAATCATATTACCTTCAAAGCTAAACCACATTGCTGAAATACCTTTTCCTTTATATTGGTCAAAACTAACCTTCCTCTTTTCTCTAAAGTTATATCTCACCTCAGAACCTGGTCCTAACACTGTAAAAACAGTATTATCTGGATTAAATAAAACTAAATATAATCCATCAATAAATGCACTTGAATAAGTATCAAGCCCTCCACATTTATTAATTTTACGTTGTGCCTTAAGTTTATTAAACCTATCTAAAACTGCAGAAAAATTCTTGCAACTAAGCAGACTTTCAATAACTTGCACTTGCCATGTTTGTAAATCACTAAGTTCTACCACTTTATTTCCGGTTTGTTCTATAGTTTGTATTGGCGTAGGCTGGGGGGCTGAGACAGCTACTTCGGGTTCTGGTTGCGCTGGTGCAGGTTGGGGTGTTGATTCAGGAATTGCTGCGGCAGACTCTATTGTAGTATCTGCTGGCGATTGATGCACCACTTGAGTTCCTCTTGACCGTTGCACATTGGTGCCTCTTGCCCGTGTCGGTTCCATGTTTACTTCCGAGGTTTGCTCCTCTTGAGTAGTCGTTGGGATTGAAAGATCCGCCAAATTCTCTTGATTGTCCGACAATTGCATGGTTTCTACTTCAGGTTCTCCATTAAGGTCTTCGCTAAGTGAACTTACAGAAGAATCATCGTTAGATACAGAAGCGGAAAGGTTCGGTCTTTCATACTCATTAAATAACTTATATACATCATTGGAATCAACATAAACATAAACTTTTTCAGCAGTACCTCGTTGATATGTCATGTCCTCAAAGAATTCATTAGACAACTCGGAAATAAATTGTTCACTGAAATTGTGATTATTAGAAACTAACCCTCTTTCAATCAAAAAACGTTCTACTCTATAAATTAAAGCAGCACTTGCTATATCGTATGCTTCTTGATAAGTTTGCTCAATAATTGCTTCCTCATAAAAGTTGGCATAATTACGTTTTATTTCGTTAGGCGTCAAATCTTGTGAAAAACAAGTAGAAACGCCCATCAAAATAAATAGCGGAAGAATCAATTTAATTAATTTCATGAAATATAGATTTAAGATTTTTAAATGGAATATAGCTATATAATTTTGCGTATAACACACCTTTTTTCTCTTTTAAGGTATTAGAATTAATAGAAAATTTCATAGAATGAAGATACCCTAATTCCTTATTTCTCATCAACAACAACGCAACAATTTCCTGCTCGTCATAGCTGATAACTCCAAAATATGGAGTACATCCCGATTGAATAAAAAACGCTATCCAACTTTTCAAAGGAACAGTAAATTTATCTGATTCAAAACCTCTTACGGATCTAATATCCATTTCAAATTGATTTTCTACATCAACGCCTGTAAGAAGATTAGCCAATGACTGCAGCGGAAAATCTTCACTAAAAAGCAAAGCATAGTTTTCCTTGCCATCCTTTACATAATATCTATTAGAACTGAGATTTGCAACTCTGAAAGTATCACCTTCAAGAGTGTAGCAAGAGCAATCTTCATTATATTTCAAAAGTTCTGGGTCAAAGGTAGAGACAACTTCGTGATTATTCAACCGAGCATGACAAATATCTTTATACAATCGTCTTTCTGCCTCATCATAAGTCATACCTGTAATTAGGTCAAAATCTGCAGGATATGAAACGGAGATAATACAATTTTCCACATCATTTTTATACCAACAAGAAAGGTGTGTTGTTTCACTAATTAATGAAGTTCTAAAAGAAAAGGTTGTATCAATCGTTAATTTTTCTAAATCTGAAATAACTCCATCAAGAAATATAACCTTTTCATCTCTCAGAAAATGGTGTATGGGAACATCATAAAAATTGGGAATATAACTTGTTAGAGATATGCGTTCAAGAAAATCACAATGCTTATTATCAATAAGTTCTCTTTGCGTTGGGGTAAACAAAGAGAGTCCAATGTGGGTAATTTCACCATTAGAAACAACAACTGTAATAGGTAAATCATTAAATTGAGTGTAATTATAATAAGTACCATCAATAGTTGGAGCCGACAACCCTATGTATTTTGCTATAAGTTCCAATTGCGATGAAATAAAATTCTGAGCGTACAATAAGGGACCGCTCAAAAAAAGGAAGGTCAAAATTAATAATATTCGACGACCAAAATTCATATCCTCAACCTAAATAAAGATTTAAATAGTAGAAAATTATTTTAGAGAGTAATCGACACTCCATTAGGCGTAAGTTGAAAATTTTTCAGCACACGTCCTCCCTTCTTTATCTTATTATTACCCACAATATTAAGAATTAACGCCGTCAATCCAAAACCAACTGTAATAGCACTACTAACAAGCGCAAGATCTTTGTTTCCTTTCACAACGCTATAAGTAATTCCTGCCCCACCTACCGCACCTCCTACAACTGTTAACGCGATGCTTGCATTTTTCAACTTTCCACCCTTTTCAATTAAGTTTCCAGCCACATACAAATCATTCTGTAGTTGATAAAGAGCCATTCTGTCGAATGCTAACTGTTGTTCAGTATCGGTTTGTACTTGGTTAGTTTCTTGAGCAGAAACTGACAAGGTTACCATAAAAAACAAAAATGCAAAAACTTTTTTCATAAATAAAAAATTATACTTCACGATGTAATATCAAAAAAATTTCTCAAACTTTTTCCGAAATCCAAATAAAAAAATCCAGATATTCGATTGCAAAAGTAATCAAAATACTAATTAATGTTCAGTCAAGATTAGCAATATTAATAGTGAAAACTATAAAATAAACATATAAATTTATGTAAACTTACTATTTACACTTATGCGATTTATAATACTCCGAACAATGAATAAAAAAGTCATAATCCATTATATCACAGATTTTAAACAGCAAATCTGTATAAATCCACTGACGCTCAAAAAGTTTGTACATATTCTGACGTGAATATCCTAACTGTTTGGCAAGCCAAGTAATGGAACGACCTTGATTTTTCAATTCTTTCTTAATGAGTCCTCCAATATGCAATTCCGATTGTTGCTTAGTTTGCATAATTACAAAATATACTCTGCAGATTCCCAATACAGCATTAAACAATTAGTAAAAACAAAACAGATAAAAAAAGCGCGGGAATCCAAGTAATCGCTTATCCCGCAAATCAGGCCTTCGCATTGCCCACCGCCAGAAATAAGCAATACCAAAGCCCACGCTGTATAAGGAATGAGACAAAAAGATGTCCCACTTCACGTATAAAACGTTAAATACAACTCAAGCATTGGCTATTGCTTTATCGCTTGGCGGATAGAAGTTGCGAAGTTCGATTTGCCGCAGATAAAACGTTAGCTCAACGTCTTTTTTATATGTCTGCCAAACACCTCCAACTCAAAAAAAAATTAAGTGCATTTGGCGGTGCAAAAATACAAAAAACATCATAATAAAAGAGTATGCAGAAAACTTATCACTAAAAATTATCACAACCAAGATTTCCTGAAATCATCGGTTTCAACAATGAACTAAGTTCACCAAACACCCAACTTCAAATACTATTAAACTTGGCCAACATTCCCTCTCTGCTCGGTATAAATAGAACAAATACGATTTTCTATCTTACTCATTCTAAAAATACTAAAATCATCCAAATTTATTGGGTAGGAATAATTTAATTGTGATGCACAATTCTAATATAAAATTCCACACAATACTCTTCGCTCTGTGCCGAAGTTAAAATTATAACAAAAAAGGTTCCCGAAAATCGAGAACCTTTTACTTATCTTCAATTTGAATTATTATTTCAAGTTGAGAATTTCGCGTGCTTCAGCAGAGTTTGCTACTGGACGGCCTAATTCTTTTGCTAAGCGGACTACTTTGTCCACCAATTCACCGTTAGATTTTGCGAGAACGCCTCTTTCCAAATAGAGGTTATCTTCAAAACCTACGCGCACATTTCCACCCATTACAATAGCAGGTGCCGCTAATGAGAAGGCGTGACGACCAATTCCTGTTGCTGTCCATGTGGAACCTGCAGGAATTGCATTCACCATCCAGCACAAGTTTGGAATGGTTGCTGGAGTACAACCTGGAACACCCAAAACAAAGTTAAACTGCATTGGAGCAGCGGGCACAAAGCCTTTCTTTGCCATATTTAGAATGGTGTCAATATGTCCCATTTCAAAACATTCATATTCAGGCTTGATTTTATTTTCAATCATACGTTGACCAAAAGCACGCATCATCGGCATAGTGTTTTCAAAAACTTCATCGCCAAAGTTGCAAGTTCCACAATCCAAAGTTGCCATTTCTGGGAACAATTCTGTAGGTTGGAGACGTTCTTCTGCTGTCATACCTACAGCTCCTCCTGTTGATGGAATCAAAATCACATCAGGACACTCTTTCTTAATTGCGTCGATACATACTCTAAAACGTTCGCGGTCTTGAGTGGGTGTACCATCATCTTCACGCACGTGAAGGTGAACTATAGCAGCGCCAGCATCAACTGCTGATTTTGCCTCTCTTACAATCTCTTCCACTGTATAAGGAACAGCAGGATTTTGTTCTTTTGTAACTTCTGCACCGCAAATTGCAGCGGTGATAATCAATTTATCCATATTTTTCTATAATTAATTTGTATTACTATTGTTAATTTAAATCCCTAAAAATGCCATAAAACCCAATGCCATTAGCCCCGTTATGATATAGGCAATGCCGTTTCCTTGCAAAGGTTTTGGAATGTTGGAGAATTTCAAACGCTCGCGAATAGCAGCAAATGAAACAATGGCCAACAACCAACCAATACCAGAACCCAAGGCGTAGGTCGCACTATGAATAACGGTAGGAAAAGCTTTCTCTTGCATAAATAGCGAACCACCTAAAACGGCGCAATTTACGGCAATAAGCGGAAGGAAAATCCCTAAAGACTGATACAAAGAAGCTGAATAATGTTCAATAATCATCTCTAAAAGTTGCACAATTCCTGCAATTACGGCGATAAAGATAATAAGTGTTAGGAATGAAAGGTCAACATCTACGAATTTCGGACTTATCCAAGCCAAAGCACCTTCAGATAGCAAAAATTTATCAATCAAATAGTTGATAGGTATTGTAACAACCAATACAAAGCAAACCGCAATACCCAAACCAAAAGATGTTTTAACATTATTCGATACCGCCAAATAGGAACACATACCTAAAAAGTATGCAAATATCATATTGTCGATGAAGATGGAGCGAATAAAAATGTCAAAAAATTCCATAGAAAAAATTTGGTGGCAAAACTACAACAAAATATTGTAATTTGCAAAGAAAAAAGTGATGAAAAGAGATAAAAAAAGCAGGAAAACTTTAAAAGTAATCCTGCTTAACTAGTGACTCCGATTGGGATCGAACCAATAACCTACTGCTTAGAAGGCAGTTGCTCTATCCATTGAGCTACGGAGCCATTGTGTCGGGATGACAAGATTCGAACTTGCGGCCTCTTCGTCCCGAACGAAGCGCGCTACCGGGCTGCGCTACATCCCGTTCGAATAGGTTTGCAAAAATACACAATTTATTTTTCTTTATCAACCTATTCGAAAAATTATTTTGTTCTAATTATCAATATATTACAAATTAAGCAGAACAAAAACGCCCGAATATATCCGAAAAAATAGAACAAAACAAACAAAATTTTACAACAACTTCAAATCAAAACCAAATTTTGCACCTGGTTGAATATCGTAAGGCTCTTCACCATATTTCATCACATACATTGGTCTTTCTCCAATCAGTTCAATCTGATCTTTTTCTACCCAAAGAGCAGTTCCTTCACGAAGTCCTGCAACGCGAATTTCTTGATTTACAGCTAAAAACTCGTTGATACGAACTTCACGTGTTTCACCTCCATGACGAATTGCATCGTTAATCTCTTCAGAATAAGGATCAATAAAGTGTGGATTAATTTGGAATGGAACAAAATCCAAACAGTTAAAACTTTCAGGCATCACAATCGGCATATCGTTAGTGGTGCGCAAAGTTGGACAAGCTACATTAGAACCTGCACTCCAACCCATATAAGGCGTGCCTTCCAACACCTTGCGACGAATCGGCTCAACTAATTTATTTCTATGAATTTCAGCCACTAAATGGAAAGTATTTCCACCACCCACCATAATCACACCTGCATTATTTACAGCAGCAATGGGGTCTTTCTCTTCGTGAATAGAAACCACATTATCAAATCCCTTAGTAGCGAATACTTTTCTAACTCTGTCTGCATACGCATCGTAACTTTCCGGATATGCTTTACCACCAATATTCACACCTGCATAAGGAATGAAAAGGATATTCTTATTCTCATTTTTAAGAAAATCCACAATAAGATCCATACACCAACCCAAATAAGGTTCCTTGTAATTTGTTGAATTACTGATTAATAACAATTTCATAGTTTTACTTTTTTAATTATTTCTGATGAATTTATTTCTTTAAAAAATTTTCCAATAGTTCTTTTTTTAAAATCTCCATTCCCACTGTGGCTTTCTCTTGAATAAAATTTACGCTTCTTCTTGCAGGAACTTCCTTGGGATCAATTACATAAATAGGACAATTTGAAGGTGCAGAATAGAGCAACCCCGCTGCAGGATAGACATTGAGCGAAGTTCCAACCACCAAAAGAATATCCGCTTGCGCCACCCATTTTTCCGCCTCGTCCATCATGGGAACTGCTTCACCAAACCAAACGATAAATGGACGCAAAAGAGCTCCATCTGCCGCACGCTCGCCATATTTAGTCGCTCGATAGCCAATATCTTCCACACAACCTTTTCTATTCTCGCTACACATTTTGGTAATTTCACCATGAAGGTGTATTATATGCGTAGAACCTGCTCTTTCATGCAGATTATCAATATTTTGTGTAATTACAATTACTTCAAAATCTTGTTCTAACTCCGCTAAAATCTGATGCGCTCGGTTAGGTTGCTTCTCCCCCACTTCTTTACGGCGCATATTATAAAATTCTGTTACCAATTCAGGATTTCGGTACCAACCATCAATACTTGCAACCTCCTCAACATCATACTTTTCCCACAAACCGTCACTATCTCGAAACGTACTTATTCCACTCTCCGCACTGATACCAGCGCCCGACAAAACCACTAACTTTTTTTTTGCCATAATTTTCGTTTTGAAAAAGAATGCAAATATATACTTTTTTTCAAATCATGGTGCATTTAATAACGAATGAAGTTTTTTTGGATAATTATTTGGGCGTTCCGGCGACCTCCTCCCGCGGCCCTTCCCTGCCGCCGTCAGGCTTTCCGCTCAAATTTCGCGCCTACTACTCTCACGTCAAAATCTACCCAAATTCCAAATGCTAAACGCTAAATTCTAAACTCTCAGTTCTAAAGCCGGCGCTCATAACCGCTGCAATCCTTAACGCATTTCACTCCGAAAAGCAGATCCTTTCCTAACATCTCTACTCCGTTTTTATTAAAATTCTTATTCGGCATAAAAAAATCAAATCCATAGAGTATCTCCACAAAAAAATTGCTATATTTGCACCCCTATCATAGATAATAAATTAAATATATAAATAACTAACTTTCAATCAAATGAAAAAATTAAATTCAATCTTACTGCTAGCAGTTTTTTTCGTTTTTAGCTGTTTTTGTTCTATTGCGCAGAACAATTACCAAGTAACTCGCAACGATTATCAGAAAATTAAGATTTCACTCACTTCATCTGAGCTACAATCTGTAACTGTAAAAACTGATGCTGGATATTTCTCTCACCTTGAGATGGCCGACTTTCACAACTCAACTCTTGTGGGGCAACCAGAACTTCCCAAAATGGTAAAATTGGTTGAAATTCCTATCTGTGAAAATGTAAATATCAACGTTATTCCAGGAGAATACACAATCTATTCAGCAGAAGACTTAAATATTACTTACCCCGTAATGCCCGCACAACCTTCATACACAAAGTCTCATGAGGGTCCAGTAACGTTAGTACAAAACCAAACCACATATTCTACTGACGCTTTCTATGGTGAAGAGTTGGTAACCGTTACAAAACAAGGAATTGCACGTTCTATAAACTTTGCAGAACTTACATTTGCTCCTGTTCAATATAATCCTGTAACTCACCAATTCAAAGTTTATGAATCTGCCGAGGTTGAGATTACCTTTGTTAATGCAAATATTACTGAAACACAAAGACTTAAGCGTTTACATAGCAACTCTATGTTTAGCACAACACAATTGGGCGTTATCAATCCTTCTGAAGAAAGCATTCGCGGTGAATTTGCAAACTCCCCTATCCGTATGGTGATTGTTGCTCACTCAATGTTTAGAGGTCAACTTGACGAATTTGTAGCATGGAAAAAGAGAAAAGGTTTCTTAGTTGACCTTGTTTACACCGATGATCCGAACGTTGGAAGCACTACTAACTCAATCAAAAACTACTTAAAAGGCTTATACGACAATGCTACCGAAAGCGCACCCGCACCCACATTCCTACTTCTTGTTGGCGATGTAGCACAAATTCCTGCTTTTAGTGGAACAACAGATAACCACGTTACTGACTTATACTATGCAAGTTGGACAACAGGTGACAACATTCCTGATTGCTACTACGGACGTTTTTCAGCAACCAACACTTCTCAACTAACACCTCAAATTGAAAAAACTTTGATGTACGAACAATACACAATGGACGACCCTAGCTACTTGGACGATGCCGTTTTAGTAGCTGGAACCGATAGTTATTGGGGACCCATCAATGCAAACGGACAAATCAACTATTTAGCTGGGAATTATGTCAATACAGCATACGGATTTTCAACAATACATACCCACCTATACAACTGTTCATCACAAGCGGCCACAATCCGCGCAGAAATTGGCGCTGGCGTAGGTTATGCTAACTACACCGCACACTGCTCACCTTCAGGTTGGGGCGATCCTTCGTTCACCACCTCTCATGTTCCTAATATGAGCAACACTGACAAGTACGGTTTAATGATTGGAAACTGCTGTCAATCCAACGCTTTTGATGAAAACGCTTGCTTCGGTGAAGCACTTTTGCGTGCAGACAAAAAGGGTGCGGTAGCTTATATTGGCGCATCTAACAACTCATTATGGAACGAAGACTATTATTGGTCAGTAGGTTACAGAAGTAATCCATCTGCCAATCCTACCTATAATGCCAATAATTTAGGTGCATACGACCGTCTTTTCCACACACACAACGAAGACCACGACCTCTGGTTAGTAACCAATGGTGGTATTGTAACCGCAGGAAACCTAGCAGTACAAAGTTCAAACTCTTCTTACAAACTTTATTATTGGGAGATTTATCACATTATGGGCGACCCATCAATTATGCCATATCTTTCAGAGCCATCATCATTAACAGCAACTTTCCCAAGTGCAATTACAGTGAGTACAACCAATTTATCAGTACAAACCGAACCATACGCATACGTTGCTCTTACCTTTGAAGGTCAACTGATTGGTGCTGCTTTTGCAGATGGAAATGGTGCTGCAAACCTCACCTTCGATCCTTTAACAACTCCAGGAATTTACGAAGTGGCAGTTTGGGCTCAAAACCATATTCAATACTTTGGTGAAATAAATGTTATTGTTCCTACTGGAAGTTATGTTATTGCAGAACAAGTTACAACCACTCCTAACACTATTTCCAACAACACTCGTATCGGCATTGACTGCGCACTTAAAAATGTTGGCATTGACAATGCTACTGATGTTTACGCGACCATCAGTTCCCAATCTCCTAATGTTACCATTCTTCAAGATTCAATCTATATTGGCAACATCTCTCAAGGAGCAAGCATACCTTTAAATATGCCATTTATTGCACAAGTTTCCGACAATATCACAGACGGAACTACTGCTACTTTAACCATATTTGTTCATTCTAACAATAATGAAGCAACAAAAAATATCCCGCTTACCTTAGCAGCTCCAAAATTAGAATTGGAAGGCTACACCATCAGCAATGCTAACGGAAGCAACACGTATGGTGCTGGTGACACCTTAAACATTGCAATCACTCATAAAAACAACGGACATGCCGGCATTGGCGACCTTTTCTCCTCATTGGCTTCATTTAATAGTGATGTTAAAGTACAAGAAGCATTGAAATTTATCGGATTTATCAGTGCATCTGGAACCAACACCACCACTTTCCAAGTTGTTTTAGATAGTGAACTTCCTGAAAACCCAACTTTCGAACTTACACACACACTTTTCAAAGGAAGTTTTGTTTGCGAAAGTCCTATTTTCATTGTTCTAGGTTCTGCTATGGAAGATTTTGAAACTGGAGACTTTACAGCATTTGACTGGACAAACAACAACTCACCTTGGATTATCACAACCACCACTCCATACGCTGGTAGTTATGCGGCAAAATCGGCCAATAACCTAGCTAACTATGGCACATCAACACTCATGATTTCAATGAATGCTTTAGCAGCTGGCAATATCAGTTATAAGAGAAAAGTTTCTTCAGAAAGTGGCTACGACTTCTTTAAATTCTATATTGACGGAGTAGAAAAAGAATCTTTAAGTGGAACTGCAGCTTGGAGTACTTCATCTTTCCCTGTTGAAGCTGGTGCACATATTTACAAATTTGAATACTCTAAAGATGTCAGCACTGCAAGTGGCAGCGATTGTGCTTGGATTGACAACATTACTTTCCCTCCATTTGGCGATGTTACTGAACCTGACATTCCTCAATTAAGAGTTACAGGTCACCTTGTTAATAATGAAAATCCGGAAGATGCAGGTACTCTTATGTTTAACGAAGAGATAATCTTAACTTTTAATATTGAAAACGATGATGTTGCTGAAGTTTCTAACATTTTTGCCAATCTAACCACAAATGTATCATCAAATCCTGATTATAATCAAGCAACAATTACAGGACCTCTTACCATTGCATCTATTGCTACTAATAGTACAACAACCCATACTTTCAGATTAAAAATTACTCCTGATAGAACCACACCATTTAGTGATATTGCGTGCAACTTCTCGTTGGCATACGATAGTACCATTATCGTTTATCCATTCACTCTCCAATTTGAAAATCACGCGGCTCCAGGTGAAGTTGGAATTTGCGATAAAGAAAACACCTTCAACTTCTCTGTTACCCCAAATCCAACTACAGAGCAAATTCAAATCATCTCTGAAGAAAATATTGAAACTTACGAAATTACTGATTTGAATGGTAAATTAGTAAGCAATGGTACCCTTAACGATAATCACTCTATCATCAACGTAAACCGATTAGCAGCTGGCATTTACATTATCAAAGTGGCTACGACTTCTGGGAAAACAGCAGTTCAAAAAATTGTAAAGCAATAAGTTATGAACACCAACGAAGAATTTGACATTATCGTACAAAAATGTACCGATATATTCTCCAAGAAAGCTATTGACTACGGAACAGCATGGCGCATTTTACGCACAGCCTCGTTGACAGACCAGATTTACATTAAAGCACAACGTATCCGCAGCATTCAGGAGAAAGGTGTGCATAAAATTGATGAAGATGCAACCCCCGAATTTATCGGTATTATCAACTATGCAGTAATGGCCCTTATTCAGCTTGAAATTGGGGTTGCCGATACAATGGAAGAACTAACGCCCGCTGAGGAAGCTATCGCTCTATTCGGAAAACATATCAACAAAGCCAAAACTTTGATGTTAGATAAAAACCACGATTACGGTGAAGCTTGGCGCAGAATGCGCGTGAGTTCTATTACAGATATTATTCTAATGAAACTTCTGAGAATCAAGCAAATTGAAGACAACGATGGAAAAACTATCATCTCCGAAGGCTTAGAAGCTAACTACAACGACATCATCAACTACGCAGTCTTCGCTTTGATAAAATTAACATTATAAACCAATAAAAAAAGAAATATGAAAAGGCAAAAAGAAGAACTTTGGGTTAAGATATTACGTATTGCATTAGCTTGCGTTTTTATCTTCTCAGGAATTATGAAAGCTATTGACCCCGTTGCCAGCGGCATCAAAATCGATGAATATTTTACCTCATTTGGTATGAGCTTTATGCACCCAACAGCCATCTATTTTGGGGTTTTACTGAATATCGCTGAATTTACTTTAGGTTTTATGCTACTCTTTAGAATCCGCGTGAAACTTACAGCTCTATTCTACCTTCTTTTCATGACCTTCTTCTTTTTGCTTACCTTATGGTTAGCAATTGCAGAAAATCTGGAAATAAAACACGGCTACGACTTTGGTATTGTTAGAGATTGCGGCTGCTTTGGACAAGCCATTGAGATGAGTAATCTTGAAACATTCCTTAAAAATGTCGTTTTAATGATTCCAACCATCATTATCTTTGCTAAACGTAAAGTGATTCCAGATATCAGACTAACAATCCTTGGACAATGGATTTTTGCCTTTATCGGAGTTATTATCGTTTGCGTAATTCAATATTTGTGCTACAAAAATCTTCCTTGGAAAGATTTTAGTGATTGGACTAAAGGAACCGACGTAACTGACGTCTATATAGAACGTCCTGCTGTTCAAAATATGCTATTCATTTTCAAAAATAACACTGACGGAACTACAAAAATGCTATCTGAAGCAGAATTGGCAACAATCTCTGAACAGATTCCCGATTTCTATTCTACTTGGGAATTTGTGGATAGAAAAGATAGTATTATCGAAGATACTTTTATACCTAAAATTACTGGTTTCAATATGCTAGATACCAATAGTAGCGACCACGCAGCTGAATATATCAACAACGAACGCAAAATGGTTTACATTCTCTTTATGCACGATTTAGACGAAACCAACCTGAAAGGAATTCAAAATCAAACTTTGAAAAAACTTATTGAAGATGTTACCGCCAATGGAGGAACTTTTGTTGGAATTACAAACTCTTCACAAGAAACTATTGCGAACTTTATCAAAGAAAATGAGATTAATTTCCCGATTTATCAAAATCCTATCCACCCCATCAAGGGACCTTTCATGGTGCGCGATGCAGTAAGATCAAATCCTGGACTTATGCTTATTGACAAAGGCGTTGTTATTGACAAGTGGTCTTGGTACAACTATCCGACACTTCCAAATGCTCAACAAAAATAAACTCAAAAAAAATGTTAGAATACAATACCGAAAGAAAAAATTTACCTTTCAAAAGTTACGGCAGAAACGTACAAAAACTTGTAAAATCTCTCATTAAGATAGAAGATAGAGAAAAACGAACTAATGCTGCTAAAGCCGTAGTACGCACAATGGCGCAATTCTCCCCCATGACCATCGCACCAATAGCAGGTAATCACACAAAAGACGTGGAGGAATATTGGCACAAAATTTGGGATCATCTGTTTATGATTTCTGGGAATGAACTGGATATTGATTCTCCATTTCCCAAACCCAATTTAGAGGCAAATAACACCCCAACAAAAACCTCGCATAATTATGCCAAAAGCAAAATCACTTATAGAACCTACGGTCGAAATTTAGAAAATATCATCAAAACCGTATCAGAATATCCTGAAGAGATTAGAAAGGCAAAAGCTTTTGAATTGGCAAATCAACTCAAAAAGTTCTATCTTACTTATAATAGGAATTCTGTTAACGACCCACTCATTATCGCTCAATTACGAGAACTTTCGGAAGGAAAAATCGATCTTCCAGACAACACAGAACTTCGTTCTACCAAAGAGATTAATGCCACCAATACCCATTCCTCTTCTTCAACTTCCAACAGCAAAAAAAAGAAGAAAAAAAACAAAAGCAAAAATAAAAACAGAAATCAGCAGGCATGAAATTAATTGAGGTTCAAAATATTACAAAAAAATATGCAAACCACACTGCATTAAAAAATGTAACCTTTTCTATCGAAACAGGTACAATCTTTGGCCTCTTAGGTCCTAATGGTGCAGGAAAAACATCTCTCATTCGCATTCTCAATCAAATTTCATATCCTGATGAAGGACAGATTCTTTTTAACGGGCATCTTCTATCACCCAAAGATGTTGAATCTGTTGGCTATCTTCCTGAAGAACGAGGACTATATAAAAAGATGAAAGTGGGAGAAGAAGCTCTTTATCTCGCTCAATTAAAAGGAGTTCCAAAGAGAACAGCTCTCGAAAGACTTCACTACATGTTCCATAAATTTGAAATTGAAAGTTGGTGGGACAAAAAAGTAGAAGAACTTTCAAAGGGTATGCAACAGAAAGTTCAGTTTATTACAACTATTATTCACAAGCCCTCTTTACTTATTCTTGATGAACCCTTTAGCGGCTTCGACCCCATCAATACAAACATTATTAAAGAGGAGATTATCAAACTAAAAGAACAAGGAACTACCATTATTCTTTCTACTCATAATATGACCTCGGTCGAAGAGATTTGCAACGATATTGTACTGATTAACAAGTCGCAAAAAGTATTGGAAGGCAATGTAGCAGAACTTCGTCAGCAATACAAAACGCATCAATTTAATGTTGAAATTGATAGAACCGATATTGAAATTCCTGAGAACTTTGGTTTTAAAATTTTAACGCAAAAAGAGGAGTATAATCACACACATCTCACCCTTCAACTCTCATCAGAATACAATTCTAATCAACTACTTACACAACTTATGCCATACGGAAATATCACTAATTTCCAAGAAATACTACCATCAATGAATGAAATTTTCATTCAAGCTGTTAATGAAAATAGAAAATAATATGGGAAAAATAGGTCTTATTATTGCAAGAGAATATCTGACACGAGTAAAAAAGAAATCGTTTATCATTCTTACCATACTCGGTCCTATTTTTATGGCTATCTTAACTATCTTACCGGCCATTTTAGCAAACGAAACTCAACGTAAGATGAATGTGATGGTTGTTGATGATAACGATTTCTTTATCAATAAGTTCACAGATACAGAAAACACGACCTACTCCTATCGTTCAGGCAATATCGACCAAATTAAGTCGGAAGCTTTTAACAACAACTACGACGTTGTTTTGCATATTTTGAAAGGGACACAATCACTCAACAGCAACCTTTATTACGAAGAGCCTCCCACTTTAGATTTCTCTTCAGAAGTGGAAGACCAAATCAACAAACTTCTTTTTGATCAAATTCTAATAGATTCTTTCCGCATACAGCCTGAGCAATTCTCCGTTATTAAAGAACTTACACGAGTTTCCATTCGCTCCATTCAAATTGATGAACACGGAAGTGAAAAGGAGAAAAGTGCAGAAATTAGCTCCATTCTAGGAATGATATTTGGATTTTTGATATACATCTTTATACTTTTATATGCAGGGCAGGTACTTCGTAGTGTTTTAGAAGAAAAATCGAATCGAATTGTAGAAGTTTTAATCTCTACCGTCAAACCGATGCAACTGATGATGGGAAAAATTATTGGTGTAGCAATGGTCGGGTTAACACAATTTGCCATTTGGGTAGTATTTACCTTTCTTATTATTGCAGGCTTTGGTCTTGCAGCGCCTGAACTATTTACCGATCCACAAACTATTGAACAAGTTGCCAATATCGACTCTGAAAACATTAATCCTGAAGCAATTGAGCAACAATTACTAGAATCTGAAACCATATTCACGCAAATTGACCAATACTTTAACGTATCCTTCAGCACACTCATTTTTTGCTTTCTTTTCTACTTTATCATTGGCTATCTCATCTATGCAGCGCTGTACGCTGCGGTTGGCTCCGCTGCTGATAACGAAACCGATTCCCAACAATTTACACTTCCGGTAACTGCACCTTTACTTCTCACACTTATTATGCTTGTGCCAATGGCTGAGAACCCGAACGGCAGTTTGGCAATCTGGATGTCTATGATTCCGCTCACCTCCCCTATCGCTATGCTCATTCGCTTACCTAATGGCGTGCCAGCAGAACAACTCATTCTATCAATGGTAATTGCAGTGCTATTCTTTATATTTGCAGCGTGGTTAGCCGCCAGAATTTACAGAATTGGAATTCTGATGTATGGTAAAAAAATCACCTATCGTGATATGTTAAGATGGATAAAAAGTAAATAATGAAAAAATACAACTTCGACGAAATTGTTGACCGAAAAGGTTCAAACTGTATAAAATATGATGGTGCAGCACCAATTTATGGCACCAACGACTTAACGCAAATGTGGATTGCTGATATGGATTTCCGTACGCCTGAATTTATTTTAGAAGCAATTCAAGAACGCCTAAAACATCCCATACTTGGCTATTTTTACCATTCCGATAACTTCTACAACGCCATAATCCGATGGATGGAAAGACGACACGGTTGGAAAATTGAGAAAAATTGGATCCATTTTGTGCCAGGAATCGTTACTGGATTAGCTGCAATTGTCCGCGCTTTTTCCCAAAAAGGAGACAAAATCTTAGTTCATACTCCAGTATATCACCCTTTCTTTCATGTAGTTGAAAACCAAGAAAGAGAATTGGTTAAAGTTGCATTAAAAATCGAAGAAAACCAATTTCAATTTGATTATGTAGAGATTGAAAAACAGCTAAAAACGGGCGTTAAGATGATGATAATCTGTAATCCTCACAATCCAGTAGGAAGATGTTGGAAAAAAGAGGAGTTGCAAAAAGTTGCCGAATTGGCAGCCCAATATAGTTGCCTTCTCATCTCCGATGAGATTCATGCCGACCTGATTATGCCTGGCTTTAAACATACACCGATGGCTTCTATTTCTGAAAAAATTGCCCAAAATACTATCACTTGCATGGCGCCTAGCAAAACCTTCAACATTGCAGGATTATCATCGTCTGAAATCATCATCTCCAATCCTGAACTGCGTGAAATATTCAAAAAAGAGATCGAAGATAAAGCGCATATTCATTTAGGTAACGTTTTTGGTGACATTGCTTTGGAGGCAGCCTACACGCACGGAGAGGAGTGGTTAGAACAACTTCTTACCTACTTATCCGATAATCTCCAATACTTGCAACAACGTATGCACGAGGAATTTCCTGAAGTAAAACTCTACCAGCATGAAGCTACCTACTTAGTTTGGTTGAACTTTGAGAAAATCGGAATGACGCACAAAGAACTCTGGAAAAACTTGATTCAGAAGTGCGGAATTGCACTCAACGACGGCATTATCTTCGGACAAGAGGGGGAATATTGTATGCGAATGAACATTGCTTGCCCACGCGCTACAATCGCAGAAGCCATCGACAAACTCCACAACTTAAGATAGTTATCAAAACTCCAAATAGGGTTTCAGCTTTGCTATCAGTTCTGCATACGCATTCGTAATCTCCTGGAAATGGTATATATCCCTGATTTTACCTTTTCGCTCGCGATGATTGACAATCAATTTTGCCAAATAACCATCTAAATAGGGATGCGCCGCTAACGTTTTGTAGTCTGCTGTATTGACATTTATCTTTCTTACTGAAGAAAAATCAATATAAAAAAACTTCTGAAGAAGTTCATCTTCAATATTTTGCAAAATATAAACCTCACGAACTTGTTCAAAAGTGGTAAAACCGCCCAATTGGTCACGATACTCTATCAATTTCTGCGCTCGTTTAGCTCCAAATTGTGGCACATTCAGCACATCAATCGAATC
>JAEZOU010000071.1 GCA_023413895.1 Bacteroidota bacterium
GAAGATTTAAAGTCGTTTATACGTTCGCGTATCGAGAATATGCGGCTTTAGTTATGTTTTTGTTTTTACATGCTTATTAATTGTTGTTGTTTGTTTTTCATATTCCCTCTTTTTGCCAGCACTCCCCGCTGGCGAAAGAGTGGGAAAATGAGGGGGAATTTTGATATTTTTGCACTTTAAAATTAAATGAATATGAAAGAATTTAAAAGGCTATATCCATTATCTAAAACCTTACGTTTTGAACTAAAACCAATTGGTAAAACTCTTGAGCACATTGAGAGTAGTGGAATTTTGACCCAAGATCAACATCGCGCTAATAGTTATGTGGAAGTGAAAAAGATTATCGATGAGTATCATAAGAAATTCATTGAAAATACGCTTGATAATTTTAGTTTGCAGTATGAAAATGAAAACAAAAACAATTCGCTTGAAGAATTTTATACATACTATATGATTAAATCGAAAGATGAAAATCAACGAAAATTGTATGAAGGAATTCAGAATAAACTACGTAAGCAAATTGCAGATTGTTTTGCAAAAGAGGATATATTTAAGCGCATAGATAAAAAAGAACTTATTAAAGAGGATTTGCTCTCTTTTGTTAAGAGAGTGGAAGAACGGCAATTGATAGAAGAATTTAAAGACTTTACCACCTATTTTACCGGTTTTCACGAAAACAGGAAAAATATGTATACTGACGAAGCGCAATCTACAGCAATTGCCTATCGCTTGATTCACGAGAATTTGCCCAAATTCATAGATAATATGATGGTATTTGACAAAGTGGCAGAGTCTCCAATTGCGAAACATTTTGCGAAATTGTATAGCGACTTTGAAGAGTATCTGAATGTGTCTGAGCTTGGTGAAATGTTTCGTCTCGATTACTACAATATTGTACTTACTCAAACACAAATAGATGTTTATAATGCTGTTGTAGGAGGAAAGACGCTGGAAGATGGAACGAAGATTAAAGGGTTGAATGAATACATCAACCTTTACAACCAACAACAAAAAGACAAATCAGCGCGACTTCCAAAACTCAAACCTCTTTACAAACAAATATTAAGTGATAGAAATGCAATTTCTTGGCTGCCAGAGCAATTCCAGTCAGACGAAAAAGTTTTGGAGGCGATTCAGAAAGCTTATCAAGATTTGGACGAACAGGTTTTCAATCGCAAAAAAGAGGGAGAACATTCTTTAAAAGAATTATTGCTTTCGTTGTCTAATTACGATCTTACTAAAATTTATATCCGTAATGACGCACAGATGACAGATATATCTCAGAAAGCGTTTGGGCATTGGGACGTAATTACGAAAGCATTGTTAGAACAACTAAAAAAAGAGGTACAGAAGAAGTCTAAGGAGTCTGAAGAAGTCTATGAAGAACGATTGAAAAAAATAATAAAATCCCAAGGAAGCATTCCTATCGCATTGATTAATCAGGGTGTGCAAAAACAAAATTCAGAGGAGCAAAATACCCTACAGACCTATTTTGCCACTTTAGGAACTGCTGAAACGGAGTCGGTAAAAAAGGAAAACTTGTTCACTCAAATAGAAAATGCTTACGCAGAGGTAAAGGATTTATTGAACACCCCTTATTCTGGAAAGAATTTAGCGCAAGACAATGTGGCTGTAGAAAAGATAAAGTCTTTATTGGATGCTGTCAAGGCTCTTCAACATTTTGTGAAACCTTTGCTTGGAGATGGGACAGAGTCTGAAAAGGATGAAAAGTTCTATGGCGAGTTTTCTATGATTTGGGAAGAACTTGACAAGATTACACCGCTCTATAATATGGTGCGGAATTATATGACACGCAAACCATATTCAACCGAGAAATTCAAGCTACACTTTGAAAATAATGGATCACTTTTAAATGGATGGGTTGATAGTAAAACTGAAAACTCAGATAATGGAACTCAATATGGTGGTTATTTGTTTAGAAAACAAAATATTATAGGTGAATATGATTATTATTTAGGAATTTCTTCTGATACAAAATTATTCAGGAGAGATGCAGTAATTAATGATACTGACAAGTCTGAATTTGAAAGGCTGGATTATTATCAATTAAAATCACAAACAGTGTATGGTAAATCTTATCAAGGCGATTATAACCAAGAAAGTGCACAAATAATAAGTGCAATAGATTCTTTTGTCGAAAGAACAACAAATACTAATTTGAAAGAAAAAATTAATCAAGACAGAGAAACAAAAAATCCTAAAACAAGTACTGCAAAAGGGTATTTAAATTTTTTGAGGAAAAATTCGGAAATCTATGACTCTATCATTAATGACTCTGCCTTTGTTAAGGCAAATTTACAGCTGATTAAATCAATAAAAAAAACATTGTGTGCATTTAAAAGAATTCCCCAAGCGCAAAAATTAGCTCAAAAAGAATTTGTTTTATTTGTTGATTTAATGAATGAAATAGATGAAATGGTAAAGGAAAAAGTTTTTACATACGTTCCTATTAGTCTAAAGGAATTTGAAAATTCTATGGAACGGGATAAAAAACCATTGTTCTTGTTTAAAATATCAAATAAAGACCTCTCTTTTGCAGAATCATACGAAAAAGGATTGAGAAAGTCGCGAGGTACAGATAATTTACATACTATGTATTTTAAGGCCTTGATGAATGGGAACCAAAATGTTTTCGATATAGGGACTGGCGTTGTTTATTTTAGAAAACATAGCATTCAATATTCAGATGAAAAGATGAAAACTGGTCATCATCATAATGTTTTAAAAGATAAATTCAAATATCCGATTATATCGAACAAACGGTATGTATACGATCAATTTCAGTTTCATTTATCCATAGAACAAAATTATTTAGCTGGCAAAATTGGAGACTTTGAAATGAATAGACGAGTCAACGAATACATCCGCCAAAGCGATGATTTGCACATTATAGGCATTGACCGTGGCGAACGTCATCTGCTCTATTTGACGGTGATTGATTTGCAAGGCAGAATCAAGGAACAATATTCATTGAACGAAATTGTAAACACTTACAATGGCAATGAATACCGCACAAATTATCATGACTTGTTGTCTAAACGTGAGGATGAAAGAATGAAGGCTCGCCAAAGTTGGCAAACGATTGAGAATATCAAAGAACTCAAAGAGGGCTATTTGAGCCAAGTTATCCATAAGATTTCAGAACTGATGGTAAAATATAATGCCATTGTGGTTCTGGAAGATTTGAATATGGGATTCATGCGCGGTCGTCAAAAAGTGGAATCGTCTGTTTATCAGAAGTTTGAAAAGATGCTGATTGACAAACTTAACTATTTGGTCGATAAGAAAAAGAATCCTGAAGAGGACGGCGGTGTTCTTAATGCTTATCAGCTGACCAATAAATTTGATAGTTTCCAAAAACTTGGCAAACAAAGTGGTTTCCTTTTTTATACTCAAGCATGGAACACAAGCAAGATTGACCCTGTAACAGGTTTTGTGAATCTGTTTGACACCCGTTATGAAACACGCGAAAAGTCAAAAACTTTCTTCGGAAAATTTGATACTATCCGTTATAATGTTGAAAAGGATTGGTTTGAATTTGCCTTTGATTATTCAAAATTCACTACCAAAGCAGATGATACACGTACGCATTGGACTCTTTGTACATACGGAAAACGTATAGAAACATTCCGGGATGAAACACAAAATTCTAATTGGGTGAGCAAAGAAATTGTATTAACGGATAAGTTTAAAGAGTTCTTTGGTAAGTATAATATTGATATTCAGTCGAATTTGAAAGAGGCTATTGCACAACAAGATTCTGCCGAATTCTTCAAAGGATTATTGCATTTGCTTAAGTTGACACTGCAAATGCGCAATAGTGAAACGGGAACCAATGTTGACTATATGCAATCGCCAGTAGCAGATGCTAACGGCAACTTCTACAATAGCGACACTTGTAATGAATCGTTGCCTCAAAATGCTGACGCAAATGGTGCATATAATATAGCACGGAAAGGGCTTGTGATTATAGATAAGATTAAACGTTCTGACGATTTGAAGAAGATTGATCTTAAAATCTCTAACAAAGAATGGTTGCAATTTGCACAGAACAAGCCATATTTGAATGACTAATAAGGTTAATACCTTGTCATGATTAAAAATATGAAAACATAAAGTTTAAACGGCAATCGAGTCAGAAAATTTTTCTTGTTCAATCCAACTTCTGGACCAGAGCGCTGGGATTGCCGTTTATTTATGCGTAATGGACGATTATATCTCATTATCAACATTAAATGATTTTATCTTTTGTCCGTACTCCATATACTTGCATAACGTGTATATGGGTATGGATGAAGGATTGTATCATGCTACTCCTCAAACTCAAGGGAAAATTGCCCACATTAATACCGATGATAAGAGAAGTTCTAGTGCTAATGAAATTACAGCTTTGCCAGTGTGTAGTGTTGAACTAGGAATTGTGGGGATAATTGATTTGTATAAAAAAAAAGAACGACTCCTTGTAGAGAGAAAGTATCAACTGAAAAATATATTTAAAGGTCACTATTATCAATTGTGGGGACAATATTTCTGTATGATAGAAATGGGGTTCCCTATATCTAATATAGCTTTTTACGAGATTTCAACTAATAAGATGATTCCTATAGCTTTGCCTTCAGATTCGGAAAAAAATGAGATATTTACTTTTATTCAAAGATTCAAAGCTTATAATCCAGAAGAGCCTTTTGTTCCTAATCTTAATAAATGCAAACATTGCATTTATTGTAATTTGTGTGATAAAACAGATGTAGAGAATGTTTACTAGTAAAGATGTTCAATTTCGTAGTATTTTTGTAATTAATTGCATTGAGAAAAGAAAAATGAGGGTGCAAAATGGTGAATTGTTGTTAGAAGAGGAGAAAGAGGGTGTGACAAAGACTTTAACTAAAATGCCTTTTCAGAAGATTTTGGCACTATTTGTTGTAGGAAATATTTCTATTACAACACCTTTGCTTGATAAATGTAAACGCTATAATGTAGCGTTGATTGTTGTTAAACCCAATTTGAGACCTGTGTTTTATTGGTCAAATGCTGCAGAAGCCAATTATCTACTTAGACAAAAACAATATCGTTTAAGAAAAGAAGATATATCAATAGCGAAGATTTTGGTTGAAAATAAAATAAGGAATCAGTTCACTATATTACAGAAAACAAGAAAAACAGATGAACTAACACAGAAAGCCAAACAAATCTGTCAAGAGGCATTAGCGTTTATAGGTCAGGTTCAAGATTATAACCAATTGATGGGTATGGAAGGCTGGGTTGCTAAACATTTTTTCGCAGCTTATTTTCAGCAGTATGATTGGAAGAAACGGTTGCCTCGCATAAGACCCGACTTTATTAATGCAACATTAGATATTGGTTACACTATCCTTTTTAATTATATTGAGTGTTTTGTCAGAATGTTCGGTTTTGATGTCTATGTTGGTGTATATCACCGATTATGGTTTAAGAGAAAATCGTTAATTTGTGATTTAATGGAACCTTTTAGGTGTATTGTGGAAAATACTCTGCGTAATTCTTTGAATAGAAAGCAATGTAAACCATCAGATTTTCAAATTATAAAAAATGAATATAAACTTAAGATGGAAAATAATGCTTCGTATCAGCGTTTGTTCTTTGATGCATTAATTTCTTATAAGAAGGAGATTTTTCTATATATTCAGAAATATTATCGTGCATTTATGAAAAACGATATCTCACAATATCCAACTTTTAATTTTTAATGATGTTGATAATAAGTTACGATATATCGGATGATAAGTTAAGAACTAAATTTGCAAAAACTTTAATGAAGCAAGGTGCTATACGATTACAATACTCTGTTTATGAGGTGAATAATAGTAAGAGAGTGCTTGATAATTTAAAAATTCGATTAGATAAATTTTATGGGCCTCGATTCTCAGGAGGAGATAGTGTACTTATTTTTGATGTAGATGAATCGAAGACGATTAAATATGGTTGTGCAATTCATAGAGATAAAGATATTGTTTATTTTTAAATTATTTTAGTTGCAAATATGTGTCTAAATTATTTTGAGGTTTTATTTAATGTGTTGATTAATAGTTTAGTGTGTGTTTATTGTAGTAGTAGGGGGATTTATTTGTACAAATTAGGAAAAAGTTTTTTTGCTACAAAATATTGGTATAGAATATTTTTGTATTTTTGCAGCATGGTTATAGTGTCTATAGCCAATTTAAAATTTCTACTATTGTAGATGGACGCAGTTTTAGGGTTGATTGGTGGAGGTCTATAGCCAATTTAAAATTTCTACTATTGTAGATATTTCTTGTGTCCACATAATTACATTGGTCTATAGCCAATTTAAAATTTCTACTATTGTAGATCATTGTGTTCCATTTTCCATTACCACTTGTCTATAGCCAATTTAAAATTTCTACTATTGTAGATAAGCCTTTCTCTTCGAGTTTCTTTGCTATGTCTATAGCCAATTTAAAATTTCTACTATTGTAGATCGAGTAGTTCTGTCACATCTTCGTTCATGTCTATAGCCAATTTAAAATTTCTACTATTGTAGATGTTCAGCTTGTTAAGGATGTAAGTGTCGTCTATAGCCAATTTAAAATTTCTACTATTGTAGATTAATGCTATCCGCTGTCCTATCTTGGCAGTCTATAGCCAATTTAAAATTTCTACTATTGTAGATTATTACGATTTCGTAAGCTTCTTTTTTGTCTATAGCCAATTTAAAATTTCTACTATTGTAGATACCGCTAACTTCCCAAAAGTTGAGATGAAGTCTATAGCTAATTTAAAATTTCTACTATTGTAGATTATTTTCGGAAGTTGATAAAAGTATTATGTCTATAGCCAATTTAAAATTTCTACTATTGTAGATAGCTTCCTTTGAAGGATGGGTCGCAGTGTCTATAGCCAATTTAAAATTTCTACTATTGTAGATGCCGCATAAGTGATTTTTTCCCACTTCTGAGTCTATAGCCAATTTAAAATTTCTACTATTGTAGATGTTAATGATGGGAGGGGAGTTTTTTCAGTCTATAGCCAATTTAAAATTTCTACTATTGTAGATGTTTGACGTTAATTTATGTGGTTTGGAATGTCTATAGCCAATTTAAAATTTCTACTATTGTAGATCTTCTGGGTGGTGCAGCAGCAGTCCTTGAGTCTATAGCCAATTTAAAATTTCTACTATTGTAGATAAGGCTACGAGATAGACGATAAAGGCAAGGTCTATAGCCAATTTAAAATTTCTACTATTGTAGATAGCTTCCTTTGAAGGATGGGTCGCAGTGTCTATAGCCAATTTAAAATTTCTACTATTGTAGATACGCGGTTGGTGACAGAGTTCAGTTTTTAGATTTTGCAAAAATACAATTTTTGAAAGCAATTCACAACTAATTTGGTGAACTTCAATATTTCTTTAGTTTTCGCTTTTCCCCCTTTGTAGTAGGAATTTTATAGTTTCTTACAAGTTGCTTTTAATAATTTCGTATATTTGCACCTTGTTTCTGTTTTAAGCAGAAATCGTTTCGAGTTTTAATTTAATGTTTTAAATTTAATGTTATGAAAAAGTTTATCCCATTATTGTTCGCTGTTGTTGCTGTGTTTGGCCTCACCAGTTGCCAAAAAAATAGTGCTAAAGAGATTATTGGTCATACGTATGGAATGAGCTCTTCAGTGGAAAGTTATATGTTCTACTTTTCTCCAAGTGGTATAGTAACTTATACCTATTCTGCTGGGGGACAAATAGACAATAATTCCCATCTTACATACGATATCGTGGGTGATGATGTAGAGATTTACTTCGATTATTCCTCCTTTTGGCTCCCCGAAGCTCGAGGAACGCTCTTTGTTCATCTAACCTATGACCCAGAAGAGGATGTGCTACGTTATCTGTCTGATGTTTTGTATCGTTTAGATTAGTCAAGGGGTGTTTTTCATGGTAAGAAAAATATGACAAGGAACGTTTTTTCTCTTCTGAAGAGTATCTTGCCATGATGATAAATACAGCCAATAAAACTACTCTTAGGTGAGAGTAATACTGAATAAGAATTGTGTTGAGTCAGTATTATAAAATATTAATAGTCAATGTTTTATAGTTTGAGGTGCTAATCAATAATTTTTACACTCTATTAATAGAGTTATCTCTTAATAAAGTTTCCTTCTCGGATTTTGTTTAACTGACTCCGGTAAAATTTGTGAAGTTGATGTGGTAATTAGAAAACTATAGTCCTTTTAATAATTTCGTATATTTGCACCTTGCTTCGATTTTTGAACAGAAGTCGTTCCGAGTTAATTTTAATGTTATGAAAAAGTTGTTGCTGTTATTCTTTGTCATCTTTTCCCTTATCGGTTTTACCGGTTGCCAAAAAAATAGTGCTAAAGAGATTATTGGTCATACGTATGGAATGAGCTCTTCAGTGGAAAGTTATATGTTCTACTTTTCTCCAAGTGGTATAGTAACTTATACCTATTCTGCTGGAGGACAAATAGACAATAATTCCCATTTTACATACGATATCGTGGGTGATGATGTAGAGATTTACTTCGATTCGTCCTCCTTATGGCTCCCCGAAGCTCGAGGAACACTCTTTGTTCATCTAACCTATGACCCAGAAGAGGATGTGCTACGTTATCTGTCTGATGTTTTGTATCGTTTAGATTAGTCAAGGGGTGTTTTTCATGGTAAGAAAATAGGATCTGTTTTTTTGTCTTACATAATATATTTTTCGTATATTTGCACCTTAATTTTGAAGGTTTAATTTAAAAATAATAGTATGAAGAAAGTTTACTTTTTTGTCGCTTTTGTGATTTGTGTTTCAATGAGCTTATTTGCACAAACTCCTCTCGTTCAAGGAACTGGTGCTGTTGTTCCAGAGTATAATTTTATGTATTCTGAACAATATCCTGTTTATGAAGATGAGGATCAATTTGTAAATTATCATCTTTCTTATGGCAATGGAAAGAAAAATGAGCATCATTCGCTAGTTTATTATGATAAATCTAGAAAATCGGTATATGAAGAGAATTTAAGTTTGCCTGTAGGATTTCGCTATATTCATTCTCACGTAGTTGGCGAAGTTGTGAATCTCTACTATTATCTTATTGATAATAAAACTCAAAAATGTACAATTTATAGTGCAACTGCCTCCTTGTCAAGGTCTTCTAATGGTATTCAAGAGCTAAAACCTGAAGAGATTTTTGTCCAAAATGTTGGGAAAAAAGCGGAAGTTTGGAGCTATGCTTCTCAATCTCCTGATGGTTCTAAATATGCTTTTGCTGTGGCATTATTAGATGGAAAAGATATTTTGAAAGGGATTTATATTGCTGCATACGATAATAGTGCTACCGAGTTGTGGAGCAATATCTATCAACCTCAAATTAAGGGAAATTCATTCTCTATTGAGGATATGAAATTCTCTGATAAAGGAAAAGTTGTGATGCTACTTTCTACAGCAACTAATGAAAAAAGAAAAGTCCTAAATCCTATGGCACAGCTTCTTTCATTCAACGAACATGATGTGATTTCGATGGAGATGCCTGCTAAATTTGGAACGATTTCATCTATGAAGATGATGATTCTACCCAATGGAAATTATATGGTGGGCGGTTATTATGAAGAGAAAAAGTTGTTGACAGCAGGTTACTTTACCGCAATTTTCAATGAACGAGAAGAGGAGTTAGAGCATTCAACGGTGGTGCCTTTTGATGTGAAAACTAAAAATATTGGGCAAAACGATATTAATCCAAACGAAATAACAGAATGTAGAGGTTTGTATCAATTGGATAATGAATATGTTGCTTTATTAGGTGAGCAAAGACAGACTATTATGTATGTTGATCAACGAACGGGTCAAAAAAGCTATTCTCATCGTTTAGGTAATATCCTTTGCACTTTAATTGCTAAGGATGGTGAAAATGTGGGTACTGAAGTGATACATAAAAGACAAGTTCTTGCCAATGGTGTGCAGATGGGAGAGCGCAATTCTGGTGAACGTAGAACTGCAATTAGAATCTTAGGATTTAATGTAAATGCCGGAGCTGGAGAACCAGTTTATCAATACCCTAATGGTGGCGTTTCGTTCTACCCCATAATTAAAGGTAGCGATATCTATTTTATGTATACTGATAATATTAAGAATTTTAATGGCAAAAATAAAAAGCCAGAAAGATTGATTATCAACGTTGCGCAGCCCAAACAAACTTGCGTTGTAATGGCAAAATTTGCCAATTTGGGCGATGTAGAACGTAAAGTGGTAATGCTTCCAACCAAACTGAAAGAGAGTTTTAACACAGTTTGGAATGTAGATGGTGACCGCGTTTATTTCGGTACTTTCGGTAAAGTCTATAGTATTTACCATTTCGATCTTGATGGTCAATGGAGTTGGGATTAATATTTGAACTATGAAAAGAATATTATTATTGTTTTGGGTACTCTTTGCACTCTCTACTACACAAGCGCAATCTGTTTTTAATTACGAACCTTTACAATCGGTAGGGCCTATTCCTGCCGATTTTACTTATTATGTTGACAAAGGTGCTAACGATGAAAAAGGAGTTTATAAATACTTGGTAGAAAGTGGCTTGTTGGTGTATGGATCTCCAATGAATGAGTATGTGGAGAATGTTGCCGACAATCTGTTAGAAGAAGGTTTCCGTAGTTTGCGTCAGGAGTTGCGTTTTTATATTTTGCGTCGTTCTGATGTAAATGCATATAGTTATGCGAATGGTATGATCGTTGTAACAACGGGACTTATTGCTCAACTTCAGAATGAGAGCGAGTTGGCTTTTATTTTAGCACACGAGATTGCCCATTATGCTGAGAAACATATCGAAAAAGAGAAGAAAGTTAAGAAAAAGGATAAAAAATATGATGTTGGTGGATTTTTGCGTATGGTTCGGAGCCGCGAACAAGAAACGGAAGCCGACCGTATCGCTTTTGAACGCTATTATCGAAACTCGAAATATAGCTACGAAGCTCTTGATGGTGTTTTCGATGTGCTTCAATATTCCTACCTCCCTTTTGATGAAGTTGAGTTTAAAAGAGCGTTTGTTGAGTCTGAATATTATACTTTTCCCGATAAGTATTTTATTTCGGCAGTAACGCCTATTCGTAGTCGTGAAGATTATGTAGATACACTGTTGACACATCCAAATTTGGCAAAACGTCGCGAATGGATTGCCAATCAAGTGGAACGAAAAAGTGATGAAAATCGTGCTCGTTTTATTCAATCTGAAGAATTGTTTTATAAACTTCGCCATCAAGCACGATGCGAAACTATCAATATCGATCTTACTTTCCATCAGTATGATGCAGCTTTGTATAATACATACGTTCTGCTAGATGAATATCCTAATGATCCTTTCCTTTGTCAAGCTTGGGTTGCTGGAATTTACGGATTCGCAATGCATAAGTTAGAGGGAAATGGAAATGACCACATCTCGAAATCTGATTTGGTTGAAGGTGAGCAGCAGCGACTTACCCATTTCTTGTCTAAAATTTCCCGTGATGAATGTGCTTTGTTAGCATTGCGCTTCGCTTGGAACTATGCAAAAATATTCCCCGAAAACTCCTACTTTAAACAAGTTGCAGGTGAAATTATTGAAGTATTGTCTGAAAAAGGAAAGATGAAATATCAGAACTACTCTGATTATGCTATGGGAATTGACCCTGCGACAATTCCTGTAGATACAACGGTTAAGAAAACAGAAACCGAAAAGAAGGGGAAGTATGATAAAATTAAAAATCAGCAAGGAAATGAACGTGAAAAGGTGCTCCCTAACGAGGATTTTGATACCAAAAACTATATGTTGGTGGATTTACGTGCCGATGAAGAGTTTTGGAAATTGTATTACGATGCTTTAGATGAAGAGGAGGATGAGAAGTTGATAGGAGAGAAAAATGCAATGTCTGAGCGTTTTATTGTTTGGCATCCGCAATTCTATCGCTTCCGTTGGGGAAAAGATGCTCCCATAGATAAAGATAAGGTGTTGGATAAAGTTGTGGATATATCACTGAAAAAACGTGACCTGAATGCCTCCCGTCCCGATGCGGAAAGTATGATTCTTCAATCAGATGAGATGTATAACCATTACTGCAAACTACAACTATGGAGTTACGATTTTCTTCAAATGGGTGATGCTAAGATGTTCCTCTATCAGTCATGTGGCATTCAACCCACTTGCGATGTCTTGGGTACCCAATATCTGAATCTGCTCTACGCCGTTTCTGTGCCAGACAGAATATCATTATCTTCAGCTTGGTTTGGAGCTATCTATACGATTTCTTTGCTGCCCGTCGCAACGCCCTTTGCAGTCTTCAATTCAATATTGTATTATCACGATGTGGAATGTGTCTTTATGTTGTATGATATGGTTGAATCAGAACCGCTTATTATGGATAATTATACGGCATCTACGTTAGTGCCCCGTGCAGAGATAGAAAATGCGATTTATCGCTTTTATCATAATATTACCCCAAAGAAAGGAGGTGGAAAATGAGAAAGTTTTTAACTGTTTGTTTGTTCGTTCTCTGCTTGGGAACAGCATCTGAAGCGCAAAATGTCGGTTTTATAGGTCGCCGCTTTATTGTGAATGCCGATTTGAGCTTGTCTCCCGCTTTTACCTTACCCAATTTTATTAGTAATGAAGGTAAATATTGGCACTTTAACTACAACTTTTCTCCAGGTTTTGAGATTATTGCAGGACAGAAAATTACTGTAGGGCCCTATTTTAATTTCTTTACCACAGCATTTCGTAGTAAAGATTATTATGATTTGACGGCAATGGGTGCTGGAGCTTTTTTTAAAATCTATCTTGGAAAAAACGCAGTGGCTCCGTTAGGAAGATATTTCCGCGTGCAATTCGATTGGTTTTCTTTTAATTACAAACTCCAAGATGTGGAGAATGCTCTACCTTCGGAAAGAGAAAATAGTTTTGGAGTGAAGTTGGAATATGGTCGTGATTTTGTACTTTGCCAACGCTTGAAATTGAATTACGGCTTTTTTCTTGGCGCCACAATGTCAGGATATAAATTCTTTGATTTTCATTATGATGTGGTTGAAACCGCAAAAACAAGAGTGCTGGAGAATTACTGCATTGGATTGAAATTGGGAATAGGTTTTGTCGCTTTTTAATTGAAACTATATAAATTATTGATAATGAAAAAAATTTTTGTTCTTATGTTCGGAATTGCTGCACTTTTGGCAGGTTGTAAAACAGAAGAAGAGGTGAAAGAATCAGCACAATCATTTAATTATGTTGTAGATCACTTTGCAGATGTCGAAATTATGCGTTATCAGGTAGATAATTGGGATTCGCTCTCCCTAAATCAAAAGAAATTGGTGTACTACCTAAGTGAAGCGGCACTCTGCGGAAGAGATATTATCTTCGACCAAAATTGTGCTTACAATATATTGATTAAAAATGCTTTGGAAGCAATTGTTGAGACTTATTCAGGCGATAAATCAACCCAAGATTGGAAGATGTTTATGGAGTATGTGAAACGTTTTTGGTTCTCTAACGGAATCCATCACCACTACTCTTACGCCAAATTTTATCCCGAAATCTCGAAAGAGTATTTTGTTTCGCTGATGAATAATTCTGATAAAAATAAAATTTTTGCAGGTGATCAAATTCAACAGAAAATAGTTATGGATTTGATTGCTAATGTGGTTTTTGATACAACAAAAGTTTCCTTGAAAGTGAGTCAAGATCCCAATGCAGATTTGGTACAAAGTTCAGCTGTCAATTTTTACAGAAATGTAACTCAACAGGAGGTGGAAGAGTATTACGAATATTATAGAAATAGTTTAGGAAAAGCTTACGACCCAGAGAAACCTATATCCTTAGGCCTTAATTCACAGTTGGTTAAAGATTTGGAGCTAAATAAAGTTTATGAACGTGTCTATTGTACGGAAGGATTGTATGCACAACCTTTGCAAAAGGTGGTTTTCTGGTTACAGAAAGCTGCGGAAGTAGCAGAAAATGAGGCACAAAAGGAACACATTGCAACCTTAATAGATTACTACCAAACCGGAGATCTTTTTACGTGGGATAGATACAATGTGCAGTGGGTAGAAGATACACAATCTTTTGTGGATTATGTGAATGGTTTTATTGAAGTGTATAACGACCCAATGGGAAGAAAAGCAACTTGGGAAGCTGTTGTGGATTATAAAGATTTGAAAAATTCACGCCGTACGGAGATTATCAGCCAAAATGCTCAGTGGTTTGAAAACAATTCTCCGATTGCGGATAAGTTTAAAAAGGAAAATGTGAAAGGTGTTACGGCCAAAGTAATAACAGTGGCTCATCTTGGTGGCGATTGTTTCCCTGCAACGCCAATCGGTATTAACCTCCCGAATGCCAATTGGATTCGTAAGGAACATGGCTCTAAATCGGTAACGATGGAGAATATTGTGTATGCATACGCACAAGCAAGAATGAAAAATGGAACTACTGATGAGTTTTATTTCTCTGAATATGAGATTGATATGAATGAAAAATATGGCTATGTTGCCGATAACCTACTAACCGATATGCACGAGTGCTTGGGGCATGGCTCTGGACAAATGTTGCCAGGTGTAAGTGATGATTTACTGAAAAATTATCACTCCGTGATTGAAGAAACTCGCGCAGACCTCTTCTCGCTCTACTTCTTGGCAGATCCTAAGTTGGTTGAACTTGGACTTCTTCCGGAAGAAGATGCTTACCAAGCAGGTTACTATCGTTTTATCGTTAATGGCTTAATGCTTCAATTGAATCGTATCAATCCCGGTGAGCAGATTACGGAGGCTCACATGCGTAATCGTGCTATTATTGCCAATTGGTGTTATGAAAATGGACGTGCCGATAACGTAATAGAAATGGTTACTCGTGATGGAAAAACTTATGTTAAAGTTAATGATTATCAGAAACTTCGTGAGCTTTTCGGTAAATTGTTAGCATATGTCCAAGAGATTAAATCTATGGGTAATTATAAAGCTGCTGCAGACTTAGTCGAGAAATATGGTGTTAAAGTGAATCCATCATTGCACCAAGAGGTACTCGAACGTTTCGCTAAATTGGATATTGCTCCGTATGGCGGTTTTGTTAATCCTAAATTTGTAGTTGAGAAAGATAAAGATGGAAATATTACCGATATTAAGTTGGATTATTCTGAAACATACGTTGACCAGATGATGCGTTATGCTCATGAATATTCAACATTAAAATAGTTAGTTATGAAAATTACTGTATTTGTAAAGAACTATGCAAGAGTTGGATATGCCAAAGAAGATATCCAAGAAATTGATTATAAAGAGGCTGAAGTTATCTATAACGATAATAAAGATGTGCTTGAAGAGAGTCATTACTCTCCCGAAAATCAATGTTTAAGCCGTTTGGTAAATGAGTATGACGAAAATAATAAGTTGATCCACTCTTTGTTGTATGATGAAGAGGGAGAACTGGCGAAAAAAACTGTCTGTCAGTATGATGGTGAAGGCGATTTGTGCGAACGTTCCGATTTCTATGGTGAAGAAGGAATGGTTTATACCTCACGTTTCGTTTATGAAAATCATCTTCCTATTCGTCAAGATGCTTACGATGATGACGAATTTTCCTATACGGAGAAAGAGATGGAGTATAAAGATGGCCTGTTGGTAAAGCAGGTTGATTATGACGATTTCGGTGAAAAACAATATATTCATCAATATACTTATAACGAGAATAGAGAGATGGTATCTTACGTTAGAGATGAAGTGAAAGATAAAGATCGTCGTACATTTCTATATACTTACGAAGATGGAAAGAAAGTGAAGGAGTTGATTTACAACTATTCAGACACCTTGATAGCGGCAAAATATTTTGTTTACGACGAGAAAGGTCGTTTGATTGAGGAGGAAGATGAGGATTTGGATTCCTATCAAAAAATGGTGTATCAGTACGAAGAAAACCATCTTGCGTCGGTAACTCGTTATAACAAAGAAGAGAAAGAAGTGGCACGTACAGAGTTTTTTGTTGATGAGCAGGGGAGAGATTCTAAAATGATGAACTACGCTTTAGATGAAGTTGACCCTGAAAATCTGCGTCTCATCTCCGAAATTTCGTACGAAAGAGAATAGCCGATGAAGCGTCTTTTTGTGGCAGTCGATGTCCGTCTTTCGGAACCCTTTCAGGTGTTGTCCGCACAGTTGAAGCAGCAGTTGTGCTTGGATAAGATTGTGTGGGTGAATGCAAATTTGCATCACCTAACGCTCCGTTTCCTCGGACAAACTCCCGAGCCGTACATTCTGCCGTTAAAGCAAGCCTTGACGAAACTTGCCGCCGAAAATCACGCCTTCTCGTTGGAGATAAATAAGTTGGGCGTTTTCGGTTCAAAACATTTACCGCAAGTGATATGGCTTGGTTTTCAAGATTTTGAACCATTTCGACAGCTTTTCCTCCAATTGGAACCTCAACTATCGGCTATAGGTTTTGAGCCCAATTATGGCAATTTTGTTCCCCATCTCACCTTAGGAAGAATCAAGCAGATTCAAAACAAGAAACGATTTTGGGAATTGGTAACCGCTTTGCAACCGAAAGAAAGTCAAGTTGTTCGTGTTGATTCATTATTGTTAATTCAGAGTCGTCTCACACCGCAAGGACCGATTTATCGAGTGTTAGAACGTTATCCATTGCGGCAAGGGAGAAGTTCTGCTGATGAATAGGGGTTTGGGAAAATTGGGAGATTTTTTTTGAAATAGGCAACTTAGGCGGTCAATGTTATTGTGTGTGCTGTCGGGTTGCGTTAGGGATTGCAGCGGTTATGAGCGCCGGTTTGAGGAGTTAGAACTTAGAATATAGAGTTTGTAATTTGGGTTTAGAGTGAGATTGAAGCGAGTGATGAAGGCGCGAAATTTGAGCGGAAAGCCCGACGGCGAGTGGGCGGCTTTGTGCGGAGGGGAGAGCCGGAACGCCCAAATCCTTAATCAAAATCAATTTTTACTTTTGAATTTTAACTATAGCTCCTCTTTGATTTGCAGGAGAAATCCTTTGATGCGGTTGAGCGAGTCCACCATTTCGGCAATGCCGGTTACCTTGAGGTAGTTGTGTTGGAGTGCGTCTTTGGCGCCTTGTAAGGTATAGCCCTTCACTTTGGTTAGGTAGTGGATAGTGCGGATGTTTTCAATATCTTTTTTGGTAAAAAAACGTGTTCCTTTTTTGTTTTTTCGAGGTTGAATAATGTCAAACTCCTTCTCCCAATATCTTAGTAATGATGGGTTTACATTGAACATCTCTGCTGTTTCGCTGATGCTGAAGTAAAGTTTTTCAATCTCCTCTTTCATAGTTTAGTCATTTATCTCTCCGCGCGCCATTTCACGTCTGTTGTCTTTGGCTTTTATGCTTTCGCGTTTGTCGTACATCTTTTTGCCGCGCGCCAACGCAATGTCTAACTTGGCAAATCCCTTTTCGTTAATCCAAAGTAGGGTAGGGATAATGGTCATTCCGCGCTCGTTGAGCTTGATTAACAACTTCTTGAGTTCTTTTGCAGTCAGTAATAGTTTGCGGTCGCGTTTAGGTTCGTGATTGTTGTAGCTTCCGTTGGCGTATTCGCTGATATGCATATTGTGAACCCACAACTCGCCATTTTCAAACGAGCAGTATGCGTCGGTAATATTAGCCTTTCCGGCACGAATCGATTTGATTTCTGTACCGGAAAGGACGATTCCTGCTGAGTAAGTGGTGAGAAGGAAATATTCAAACTCAGCTTTTCTATTCTTGATTGATATGTTGGGTTGTTTAAATTTTCCCATTTTGATTAGCGATTTGTAGCGATTTCAATAATTTTCTGGATAGCGTCGTTGATGCTTGCGCAATTTTTACCGCCTGCAGTTGCCAACGTAGGTTGTCCGCCCCCCCCGCCTTGAATCAGTTTTGCACCTTCGCGTACCATCTGTCCCGCATTCAAACCTTGTGCTGCCAAGTCGTCGGAGAGTGCAACTACAATGTTAGGTTTTTCACCATTTGTGGTTCCGAAAACGACCAGCAATTGTTCTTTCTGGTTGCGAATGTCATAAGCTGCTTGTTTGAGCAAATCTGGTGCAAACTGGTTCACTGCCGAGATGATATTTACGCCGTTGCGATTTTCTACTTGGTTCAGGGCATCTTTTGCAAAATTGTTCGCGCGTTCTTTATTGAACTCTTCAATCTCCTTTTTTGCTTTTTCATTGTCCGCCATCAATTTCTGGATAGCTTGGATGATATTTGGAGCATTGAGCAGTTGTTTGGCTTGGTCGAAAGCGTCTTGCATTTCGTTAATATATTGTTCGGCTGCTGCGCCTGTTACCGCTTCAATTCTGCGGATACCGGCGGCAATTGCACCTTCAGAAACAATCTTCAGCATTCCAATGTTGCCTGTTGCGGGCGTGTGCGTACCGCCGCAAAGTTCGATAGAGTGCCCAAACTTAATCACGCGGACAAAATCTCCATACTTTTCGCCAAAGAGTGCCATTGCGCCCATTGTTTTTGCTTCATCGATAGGCAAGTTGCGGAACTCTTCCAACGGATAATTTTCGCGAATGGCTTGGTTTACCTTCAATTCCACTTGTCGCAACTCTTCAGCAGTGAGTTTAGAAAAATGGGAGAAGTCGAAGCGCAAACGATCTGGGGTTACTGAAGAACCTTTTTGCTCAACGTGTGTACCAAGAATTTCTCGCAAAGCATTGTGGATCAGGTGTGTTGCACTGTGGTTGTTTTGGGTTGCCAAGCGTGCTTCTTGGTTTACTTTAGCGGTAAATTCTGTTGTGAGATTTTCGGGTAACTCTTGTGCCAAGTGAATGGTTAAGTTGTTCTCCTTAACGGTATTGATAATGTTAACTTTTTCGTTAATACTTTCCAATACGCCGGTATCTCCAGCTTGTCCGCCTGATTCTGCGTAGAATGGAGTTTTGTTAAGAACAATTTGGTAGAACTTTTTACCTTTGGTCTTAACACAGCGATATTTCACAATATGGGTTTCGCAAGTTAAAGAATCGTAGCCTACAAATTCGGGAGTTGCGCAATCTGAAATCAGTTCAACCCAATCTTCAGTTTCCATAGCGGCAGCTGCGCGGGAACGCTGTTTCTGTTCTGCCAAACCTTGTTGGAAACCTTCCATATCGACAGTAAGCGACTTTTCGGATGCGAGAAGTTGGGTTAAATCGATAGGAAATCCGTAAGTATCAAATAATTCAAACGCGAAAGCACCATCAACAACAGTGCTGTTTTGTAGCTTTTTGCAGTAGTTTTCAAATTTGAGAATACCAGAATCTAACGTTTTGAGGAAAGAGTTTTCCTCCTCTTGGATAACCTTCTCGATTAAAACCTGTTGTGCTTTCAATTCTGGGAATTGATGTCCCATTTGAGCTACGAGGTCTTCCACCAATTGGAACATAAAAGGTTCTTTGAAGTTGAGGAAAGTGAAACCGTAGCGGATAGCGCGGCGCAAAATGCGGCGGATTACGTAGCCAGCGCCATTGTTTGAAGGTAGTTGGCCGTCGGCAATAGCAAAACTTACTGCGCGCAAGTGGTCAGCAATAACGCGCAATGCAATGTCAACTTCTGTGTTGTTGCCGTAGTTTACTTTTGCATTGTGCGCAATCTTCTGAATTATGGGTTGGAAAATGTCGGTATCGTAGTTCGATTTCTTGTTTTGAACGGCCATGCAAAGGCGTTCAAATCCCATTCCTGTATCCACGTGTTTAGCAGCAAGGGGTACCAATTCTCCCGATGCCAAACGGTTGTATTGCATAAATACAAGGTTCCAAATCTCAATTACCAATGGGTTGTCTTTATTTACAAGCTCCTGACCTTTAAGCTTTTCGCGCTCGCTGTCGTCGCGTAAGTCGATATGGATTTCGGAGCAAGGGCCGCAAGGGCCTGTATCGCCCATTTCCCAAAAATTATCCTTTTTATTTCCTCTCAAAATACGATCTTCTGGGAGGTGAGCTTTCCAGAAATCGAAAGCTTCTTGGTCGAAAGCGGTTCCATCTTTCTCATCGCCTTGGAACACTGTAGCGTACATTCTATCTGGATTTAAGCCCATCACCTGGGTTAGAAACTCCCAAGCGTAGTCAATAGCTTCACGTTTGAAATAATCGCCAAACGACCAATTTCCAAGCATTTCGAACATTGTGTGGTGGTAGGTGTCGCGTCCCACCTCTTCTAAGTCGTTATGTTTTCCCGAAACGCGCAGACATTTCTGACTATCGGCAGCGCGCGGGGTTGTGCGCGGGGTATTTCCCAAAAAAATATCTTTAAATTGGTTCATTCCTGCATTGGTAAACATCAATGTAGGGTCATTTTTAATCACCATCGGAGCCGATGGTAGGATTGTATGCTGTTTTGAAGCGAAAAATTCTAAGAATTTTGTACGTATTTCGTTGCAGTTCATATACTTATGATTGTTAATAGATAATGCGCAAAGATAATCAAAAAAATGGATATTTTATATTGCTTTTTTCTTTGATTTTCTTTTTTTTGATTTGGGCGTATCGGCTCATCCGTCGCGCCGCCTATTCTGTGTTATCGCTTTGCGAACCTTTTGTTCGTTTAGGGAAATATTATTTCGGCAGCGCTCTTTCTGCCGCGCACTCGCCGTCGGGCTTTCCGCTCAAATTTCGCCCGCTCAATCATTCGCGTTATTTTCACCTAAAATTCACTTTCTATTCGTTTGTCAGCGAGTATTCTAAAATCGAGTTTGCGGGCTCATAACCGCTTCAATCCCTTACGCGCGCCGCGTACTATTTATCGTCAAGGCGGCGGCAGCACACTTCATCTTCCGCTTCACGTTTTTGTCGCGCCGCCCTATAACAATATTGTGTTGAGAAAAAAACTGTGAATTTCGCACCATAAGAAGAGAGTGTAGAGAAAAATAAAAAGCGTATTAAAGTAGAGAGATATGAAAAACGTATTAAATTTTTAGAAGACAATGTTGATGTCGTTGTTTTAGATAAAAGATTAGATTATGATAATTATGAGAATTGTGTTAATACTATTGATGAAATATTGAAAGAACAAGAAACTGATTGCGGTCATAATAATACATTTTTGTATTTAAGTCCAGGTACTGCTTGTGTTACAGCAGCATTTTCCCTTTTTACACTATCTGGAAGGCTTCCTATATATGCACCGCAAGGTAGTGATGATATTACTGTTTTTGATGTTCAACCAGAAGGAATTAATGGGATAAAAGCGGCGTTGCTGAAGAATGATATTGACTTAATTTAATTATGGAGAAAATTTTGATACCCAATTTTTTCATACCTTTGCAACCTCAATTAATTCCTTATGCCCAAAACTATTGTAAATATTGTTACCGAAGATAATCCTGTGCCCGCGTATCTCTTTATTAAGGAGATGTATGAACCTGGCGACCGCCTGCTCTTTATCTCCGCTAAGGATACTGAGGAGGATCTGGACGCCCTGGCAGAACAATTTGACGTTCCATCGAACCTAATTGATGAGGTGGTGCTGAAACATGATATGGACGAGATTACGTATGAAAAAATATGTCGTACTGTGCGCGCACGCCTCGTTCCTGGCGTCCGCTACTGCGTGAACCTCGCCGGCGGAACCCGCTATATGGCTCTCGCTGTGCAACAGGTGTTCGAGAAGTTTCACGCCGATTATTACTACCTCGATGTGGAGAAAAATGTAATCGTAAAGTCGGTGTTCGACGATAGTATCTATGATGATGATGACCATTTCTTTCCTGTCAAATATAGGATGTCGGTGGCAGAATATCTGCAGATTCATTCCGTGAAACATGATATCAAAAGTCTGAAGGATTTCGAACCAATCCGTTCAAGAGAGGAGGCAGAACGCTTCCTTAATGTTTTTATAAGCGGGCAATTGACAAGTGCAGATTATGATGTGCTGGAGACCCTACGCTGTCATTATCGTGATAAAAAACGAATCCATATTCAACAAGTGGAACTTGCTGGTGAATATGGTTGTCCGGCTACTCCAAACCTTTCTGCGTTTTTGAATTATATATATTTCCTCCCGAAAATAAATGGAGTCTTGCTTAAAGAGGAACTTGAGTATCTGACGGGCGGCTGGTTCGAGGAGTATGTCTATTATCAAGTGATCGAAAATCTTAAACCCAACGAAGCGTTAATCGGTCCCCATATCGGTCGTGAAGGTTTAAGCCTTAATAATGAGTTAGATGTGGTGTGCATCAAGAATAACAAACTGTTTGTAATTGAGTGCAAATCAGGAGTGCAGGGAAAAAGAATGTTCAACGAAATCGTCTATAAGGCGTGTGCCCTTCGTGAGATGATGCTCGGAATCTCCTGCTATAGCTATATCTTCTCGCTCAAGAAAGACCACAAAGAGGATTTGAAACGAATCGCCGCAAATATGGATATTCAGTTTGTGGATGGGGAGATGATAAATTCGAAGAAAGAGTTGGTGCAGGTAATTCACGATATGAGTAAACTGGCGAAGTGAAATGAAATACCTAGCAAAGTAATCCTGTTTTGGGATTGTTAATAAAAAAGCCGTTCACATTATGTAAACGGCTTTCTTTATGGAATTTTCTATTTTCTGACAAAATGTTTCATCTCAAAGGGAATCTCCATCGAAAGTTCAATGTAACCTGCAAATTCTCCTTTTTTGAACCATGGAGCTTGGTAAATCAATTTCTTGATGCCATTTTTCTCAATGGTGTAAGCGTTGGTATTGTGACTTGCTAACATACCCCGCAACATTTGAGCGGCACGCTCCGGATGGCAGTCGAAAAGGGAGTTTCCGATAATGCTTTTTCCATCTTTGACAAAGGTTTTTACCGATTTCTCGTTCATATTGAGAATGATAGCATCTTGATTGCAAACAGTAACGGCAAACGGAGTCTCGCGGAAGTAATCAGCCGATTCAGGTTCTCTCTTTAGTAGCGCAACCATCTGTTGGAGATATTCAGCATCTACGTTGTCAAAGGTGTTAAGTTGTTCGCTATCAATATCTAATACAGCAAAAACGCCTTGCTCATCACTTATGGGAATCACAATTTCTGATTGCGAAGCGCTGTTGCAAGCAATATGCCCTGGAAAATCGTGTACATTGGGGACAATTACCACTTCGTTGCGTTCCCAAGCGGTACCACAAACGCCTTTCCCTTTGCTAATTCGTGTGCAGGCTATCGACCCTTGAAAAGGCCCTAAGTGGAGCGTTTCTCCTTTTACAAGATAAAATCCAATCCAAAGATGCTTAAGCTCCTCTTTTAATAAGGCGGCTAAATTTGCCATGTCGGAAATTAGATCATTGTCGGCAGAAATTAGGGCTTGCGCTTGCGAAAGTAGTTGTTCGTAACGTTCTCTTCTCTTTTCTATCTTTTCCATCTTATTTTTGTTTGAAGAATATATCAACAACTTCAATTTCCATGATAATAGGAGTGAAAGGAGGAATAATCGGAGTTCCATATTCACCGAATGCGATGTTAGATGGAAGTAAAGCCGTTACACGTGAACCTTTGTTAGAAGCGCATAAAGTCTCTTTTAGACCTTGAATAATGTCATCAGATAATTCGATGGTATCGGGTTGATTAATAGGATTTTCTGCTAATAACTGTTTCTCAATGGTGAACATTTTGTAAGAGAAAACTACAGTATCACCAATGGTTGCTGCTTCTCCAGTTCCTTTTTTGTTGAAAGTAAGAATTAACCCAGATTCTGTTGGAGTAGTTTTGATATTGTTGATGGCTTTATATGCTTGAATGAGCGAATCTTCCATAACACGACGTTGTTCGCGCATAAGAGAATCTTGAATTTGACGTTGTTCAATCATTTTTTCAACCTCAATGTTAGGAATGATTTGGTTTAATTTAACATCAACATAAAGGTCTTTTTCTTCAAAACTCCAAGGCATTTGGAAGTAGTGGAAGAAGGTGTCAGCTTCAAAAATAAATGTAGCACTGTCACCTACATGCATTGTTGTTAATGCATCGTAAATGTCTCCTTCATAGATAGATTCAATAATTCTATCGTTGTAAATTCCTGTTGGAATGAGAATGGAGTCTCCAATGCGCATGGTGTAGGTCATCTCAACAACATCACCCATTTGAGGCATAGCAGCGGTGTCGTTTTTAATGTGAAATTTATAGTAAAAACCTGTGTCATCTTTTTTAAATCCTTTGTGTTTTGTATCACAAGAGGTAAAACCGCAGGCAAGTAGTACCATAATTGCCATAATAGGCATAAGTAGTGTTGATTTTTTCATTTTTTTGTGGTTAATGATTTTTATAATGATTATTTTTCTGAAATTGTTTCAAATTCCATCATCAAACTTTGAGCAATGCCGACCTTATTTCCATCACCAGAAACGCCGTATGCCAAGTGCGCTGGTATGACAATGCGTGCTTTGCTGCCGAGTTTCATCAGTTGAACCACTTCGTGCAGCGCAGGTATTGCTTCCGATTTGTTAACGGTAAATTGGATGAGACCACTCTTTTCTGAGTTGTCAATCTCTTCTCCAGTAAGAAGATAGGTCTTATAGTTGAGGGCTACAGATGTGCCTTCTGTAGGAAGTTCACCATCGCCTTCGCGCAGTATCATATAGCGTAATCCAGAACCCGTTTTCTTCATATCCCATTCGTGACGTTTTATGTAAAGGTCTATCTCTTCATTTTCTAAAAGTATGGCACGAGAGTTGAGTTCTACAAATGGGTCTTCCTCTTCTGTTTGCTGTTCTGTATTCGTAAGTATAGTGCCCGCACTATTCTCTTTCTGTCCGCACGAAAATAGTACTAAAGTAATAAATAGGTAGAAGATTTTTTTCATTAGCCTTCTATTTTTTCAATTTGGGGTGGTTACGAACAACCTCTTCAAAGTATTTGATGGTATTTTCTAATGTATCATAATGGTATGAAGCCGCAGCGTTCTTGTGACCTCCGCCAGAAAAATAGGTTGATGCGAAGGTGTTGACATCAAAGTCGCCTTTAGAACGGAACGATATTCGGATTCGATTCTCCTTTTCGGTGAAAAATGCAGTGAATTTTACGCATTGGAGCGACAAACCATAGTTTACAAATCCCTCTGTATCACCATCTTTAAATTCATTTTCTTGTAACTCTTTTTTAGAAAGATACATATAGGAGGTTTCTAACTCTTCCATAATCTTAAGATTGCTGAGCGCTACGCCTAATAAGCGCAAGCGGCTGGTGGAGTAGTTGTCGTAAATCAATCGATGTATTGCTTCGCCATTTACTCCCAAAGAGATAAGATGCTCCAAAATACGATAGGTGATGGTGTGATTGCACGAATAACTTAGTGAGCCTGTATCGGTGATAATGCCACTATAGATACATTCTGCCGCCTCTTTCGATAACGATTTTATGTCGTCTAAGCACTCATTAATAAATCGATAAACCATTTCGCAAGTAGAGGTGGTCGTCGTTTCTGAAAAGCAGAAGTTGCAAGGAAACATCGGATTAATATGGTGGTCAATATGAATACGATACGCTGTTGATTGATCAATAACCTCTTCCAACTCTTTGCCGCTTCGGTGTGCTCCATTCATATCTACGGCAAAAAGAATATCGCAATTTAAAATATGTTTGTGTGCCGTGTTAAGATGTTTGTTGGCAATGATTACAGTGTCGCTATCAGGCATCCACTCTAAATAATTGGGGAAATTGTTGGGAACAACACAAGTTACTTTATGACCTTTTCCTGTTAAATAATGACGTAATGCTAAAGAGGAACCCAAAGCATCCCCATCAGGGTTATAATGAGTTATTATTGTAATCTCTTTAGGCTCAGATAGTTGTAATTTTAATTCTTCGATGTTTCTAAGCATAGAAATGCAGTTAATGAAAATGCAAAATTACATCAAAAAATGATATGTAGGATTACTTTTGGGAAAGATTTTTCTCTTTTTTTGAGACAATAAGTGGTTTGATTCCTGTTTTTTGTGTAATCAGAATGAAAATTCGGCATAAAACAAGGGCGAAAAGGATTCTGAAAATCACGATGCCGCTGTAGTGCGCCCCGCACGAGAACATCAGCAGTGTGTCTTCGATGATACTATGACACAAACTGAGTAAAACAATAGCGTAGAGAAGATCGTGAGAGGTAAGTTGCCGCTCTTCTGCTTCTGCAATGATTAACCCTCCACCGTATGCCAACCCCATTGTTAAGCCCACTACCACCGAAGGTATAGCATTGGGACTGATTCCTAAAAATTTCACCAGCGGGTGGAGAAGTTGGTTGATGAAGTGTAGAATTTTTAGTTTATCCAATATTTTTAGAAGTATTACCATCAGGAAGATAATCAAGAAGATAAGAGCAAAACTTTTAAGTTGACTCAACAACCAAAGTCCCCAAGTGCTGTTTTGCATCTGTATGTTGATGATTACTTCCGCTGGTTCAGTAAGAAAATTTCCCCATCGATAGATGGCGTTGAGAAGAATACCTGAGAGTAGTGCCGGAAAAAAGCGGATAGCGAAAGCAAACCACCAGCGTACACCACAACGATTGGCCACTGTGAGTTCCGCAGGAAATGTGTGTGCCAATAAGATTATGGTGGAAAGAACCGTGATTTGTGCTATTGTCATCGGTTGCGCTAAATCTGGAAGAAGCGTTACATACGCAAAAATTCCACCATAGATGTTCACTAACATTGAGGTCGCCCAAACAATCCCCATCTCTCCTGGTAGTCCCATCAATTGCATTAAAGGAGCTAAAATCTCTCCAAGGTATGGCATCCAACCTAAAAGTTGAAAAAATCTGATTATCAAAGCTATCGGGAACATTACTTTAAAAAGTAACCATACCGTTTTACCACTTTTAACTATAGCTTCTTGTAGTGAAGTAAGAATATTTTTGAGAATTTTTTGCGACATTTCCCTCTCTTTTTTAAGGTTGCAAAATTATGAAAATATGTCGTTTGTTGAATCTTTCTTTATAATTTGCGAAAATCATTTTTTTGTATCATAAAAATGTTTATATTTGCACGAAATTTTGAAGAGATAATTATTATCATTAAAAATAGAAATATGAAAAAAATTCTTGCTATTAATCCAGGTTCAACATCAACAAAAATTGCAGTTTTTGAAGATGAAAATCAGGTGTTTGTGAAAAATTTAAAACACTCTACTGAAGAGTTGGAGCCATTCAAATCAATTGCTGAGCAATATGAATTTCGTAAAAATGTAATTCTTAATGAGTTGAAAGAAAATGGTATCGATATCAGTTCTGTTGATTTTGTGATTGGTCGCGGTGGGCTTATCAAACCCATTCAATCAGGAGTGTATCGCGTAAATGAGTTGATGAAAGAGCATCTTCGTATGGGGTATAATGGCGAGCATGCTTGTAACTTAGGCGGACTTATTGCAGATAGTATTGCACAATCAATTGGTTTAAAAGAGTCTTTCATTGCTGATCCTGTTGTGGTCGATGAGTTCCCAGAAGTAGCCCGCATTGCTGGTCATCCACTTTTTGAAAGAAAATCTATTTTTCACGCTCTCAACCAAAAAGCAATTGCAAGAACATATGCAATGAAAGTGGGTAAGAAGTATGAAGATCTGAACTTGATTGTTGCACACATGGGCGGTGGCGTTAGCGTTGGCGCTCACCAAAAAGGTCAGGTTATCGATGTAAACCAAGCTCTTGATGGTGAAGGTCCATTCTCTCCAGAACGTTCAGGTACTTTGCCTATGAATCAAGTGATTAACTACTGCTTCAGCGGTGAATATACTAAAGAAGAAGTGAAGAAAATGGTGGTTGGTAAAGGCGGTTTCGTTGGCTATTTTGGTGTAAATGACGCTTACGAAATTGAAAAACGTGCCCTCGCAGGTGATCAAAAAGCTGACCTTCTCGAAACTGCAATGGCTTACCAAGTGGCTAAAAGTATCGGAGAAAATGCTACCGTTTTGAAAGGTAAAGTGGATGCTATTTTGATTACAGGTGGTATCGCTTACGGAAAACCAATTGTGGCTAAAATTCGCGAAAGAATCGATTGGATTGCTCCTGTTGAAGTGTTCCCTGGCGAAGATGAAATGAAAGCAATGGCTTTCAATGCAATGTTGGTTATCAATGGCGAAATGGAACCTAAAGAGTATCTATAGTCGGTTAATTTACTACTATGAAAATTGCTGCCTATTGCCGCAATGTCGATGATGACAACCTTGAGTTTGTGCGTAAAGCATTGAAACTCGTTAAAAAAGGAAATCATGAACTTCTTCTACACGAATATTTTAAATCGGTAGTTGTTGATGAAGATGTTTTGTGGTTTTCTACATATCAAGATCTAAAAGATGCCGCTCCCGTCGATTTTATGCTTTCATTCGGCGGTGACGGCTCTTTTATTGATGCCGCTAATGTTCTGGCAGACCTTGGAATACCTCTTGTAGGAGTAAATACAGGAAGAATCGGTTTCCTAACTTCTATTACTAAGAAAAATTTTGAAGAGTATTGGAAATTGTTAGAAACAGGTTGCTATACTATTGAGGAGCGTTCACTTTTGCATATCGATGCCGATGTGAAGTTGCCATTGCAACATACTTTTGCCCTGAACGATATCTCAATCCATAATACAGAGGTCAATTCTATTACAGGCGTAAAACTTTGGGTAAATGATTTGCCTGCAAATACTTATTGGGCTGATGGACTCATCGTGGCAACGCCAACTGGATCTACAGCATATTCTTTGAGTTGCGGAGGTCCCATTATTCATCCCCAAACGCAGGTAAATGTGATTACCCCAATCTCCTCCCATTCGCTTGCCGTACGGCCTATCGTAATTAGTAATAACGATGTGCTGAAAATTGAGGTACTATCACGAAATGAAAAATTTTTGCTTACCGTTGATTCAGAGCGTATTACACTTGAAAATCCAATAACCTTGACAATCTCTAAGGAGAACTTTACTATAAAAACTACGCGTTTCCTAAAATCCGATTTCTACTCAGTTATTAGAGAAAAACTGCTCTGGGGAATCGATTTGAGAAATTTTGAAACCGAAAACTAAAATCCTCAAAAACTACTTATGCGTTGCATTTTTAATTCCAGTACAGATGCCTATTTTAATTTGGCAGTGGAAGAATTCTTGCTTAAAAATCTGGAAGATAACGTTTTTATGTTGTGGAAAAACGAGCCTTCCGTAATTGTAGGAAGATTTCAAAATTCGTTAGCAGAAATAAATCTTGATTATGTTAATGAAAAAAATATCAAAGTGGTGCGAAGATTAACGGGAGGTGGGGCTGTTTTCCATGACTTCGGAAATCTGAATTTTACCTTTATTGATAATCAAGGCCAAGGTGATTTCAGAACCTTTACCCAACCTATTTTGGAACTGCTCCGTAGTTTAGGAGTGGATGCACGTTTTGAGGGAAGAAATGATTTGATGATTGATGGTCAGAAGTTTTCTGGAAATGCGCAATGTAAACACGGAAAGCGTATAATGCATCACGGAACGCTTCTTTTTTCTACCGAGATGACAGATTTGTCGGAGGCCTTAAAGGTGAATCCGTTGAAGTTTGTGGATAAAGCGGTGAAATCGGTTAGAAAACGTGTTACCAATATCAGTTCACATCTTCCTAAACCTCTATCTGTTGACCAATTTGCAGATTTATTGA
>JAEZOU010000078.1 GCA_023413895.1 Bacteroidota bacterium
GAAATGGTGAGAATATTAAAAGTCTATTTAGACATCTATGATTTATTATATGAAAAGTATATTTTGGCTCGGTAAAAACAACTTTCTTTTACTCTCTCTGCAAAAGTAGTGTTTTGCAGGGGTTAGAAAATTATTTGATTCTATTTTGTTTATTGGATTTCGGCAAATTAAAAGTGTATTATGATGAAAAAAACTTAAAGCCAAAAACGAAACCATATAAATTAAAACACAAGAAAACGGGATTGTATTTTAAATACGGAACACTTTCTGAAAGTGGACAAATTTACAGACACTCGAACAATTATTGCACATATCTCGGAAAAGAACGAACCCGGATTAAAGTGGATTACTACAGTGAAGTTTATATGAAACACAAGGAAATTCTGGACGAACTTGACGAATTTAAACACAAAAAAATACATCTATTGTCTGGGATAGCTCCTATCGTAATCACTATATGTGCAGACGATTTCGAAAAAGAATACATTTAGTTAAAGAACAAAAATAATACCATAGAAAATGTAGAAAAATCATGGTGGCATGCTTTTATAGCCGTAGTTGCCGCTGTTGTTGTAATAATTGAATGTACAGAAGGTCAATATTACGAACATACAATATATCATCAAGATGGAACAATTGCTTCTATTGAAAAAGGGTGTAAGGGAATTGGATATTGTGCAATAAATGCAAGAAAAACAAATATATAACGATCTATGAATAAAAAAACAGTAATTCTTTTTATTTCACTTCTTTCTTTTTTAATTGTTTCGTGTGGAAAACGGCAAAGTTCCGATATACAAAAATGTACAGATTTAATGAGAAAGGAGATTGAAAAATATAAAACAAGTTACATCTTTATAGGAGCACAATGGTGTTCTGCGTGCAAAACATCACTTCAGGAGCAATTTTTACAAAATCCACGGCTGAAAGAAGACTCTATAGGTGTTATAATTGTATATTTTTCAGATAGAACATACGCTAATAGTCTTTTAAAAGAAACACAATATAATAGGTGCTTTTTTAGATTTGATAGCTATAGCGGTTTAGATAAATTATTAGCAAATGATTTGTTGAAAAAAGTAATTCCAGATTATAAAAAGGTTAACTATATGCCCATAATGCTAGAAATAGATTCACTAAACAATTATTCTCATTGGCTTTTAAAGACGCCATTATTCTAGAATTTAAATTATCATAAAAATGATTTGATGCTTAAACTTAATTTATAAAATCACAATATACTGATAATCAACCAATTACCCCCGAAAATTTATCAAAAATCAATAAAATTTAACAATATATCGAAAATTATTAGTAATTTTGCAAGGTCATTTTCTCGGATTTTGTTTAACGGACTTCGGAAAATTTTGAGGAATGATGAGAATATAAAAAGTTTAATTAGAGGTCTATGATTTATTATATGAAAAGTATATTTTGGCTCGGTAAAAACAACTTTCTTTTACTTGCTCTGCAAAAGTAGTGTTTTGCAGAGGTGAGAACCATTTGATTCTATTTTGTTTATTGGATTTCAGCAAAATAGATAGAAAGAGATTTCCAATTTAAAAATAAAAAACATGAAAAGAATAACGTTAGCATTTCCGACACTTTTTTTAATTTTTGCATTTATAAGGTGTGAAAAAGAGGAGATTAACGGTGCACCATTCTCCAAGCATCAAAAGGAAGAACAAATTTCTACCAAAGGATCGATTGTAGTTTTTTATTTTACTTGGGATGAATGGGGACGTAAGAAAAAAAATTGTGCAGGCGGTGGTCTCTGTAATTTTAGATTGGAAAGTGTTGAACTTTACATCGGATTTTTAAGGTCATCTTTTTGCCACGCATCACCTGTTTATAAAGATGATAAGAATAATTACTATGTTGAAATACCCATTGACGACAATTTTATTTTTGAAGATGAGACCAAATGTTTATACGTAGATGAGAAAATAGAAGCTTTAGGTCCTGATGGAAATTTGTATATGGTAAATGCTGCAACCTATCCATATTATAAACAAATTGGTGATTTGGGTGGATATAGGATTCCATTAGTGAAAAAATAATATTATCTATACTACTCACTATAGCACTCTATTATGAAAAAAGTCGTAATATATATACTTTTGTTAGGTTTATTCCAAGCTTGCGTTATTATTCATACACCAGGTTTTAATAGTGGCTATAATCGTCTATCTGATGAAGAACAAGAACAAATTTGTTATATAAATTCAGTTAATGAAATTCCTTGCCAAAATGATGGTAGAATTATTGCTATAACAGCAGATCAATTATCATTTTTGTTGAAAAAAAAGGAAAATGTGTTATTATATGTATGGTCACCTCATTGCTCGAGTAGCGTTTGTGTTTCTTTGAAAACCATTCAAGATTATTGTGATAGTGTAAATATTTGTTTGTATGTTTTAACAGAGTATTATACAGATGCATGGATACAAAATAAATATTTGTCAAAGCCTATGCTGAGTATTAATCATTTTTATTATGGAACAAATCATTGTAATTTATATTTAAGACGCTTTTTTGCAGAAATTATACCGAAAGATTCGGCGCAAGATATTCTTTTTAATCGATTTATTTTGTTTTCAAAAGGAGACTTTGTACAATCGTATGAAAAAGTAGAAGATATTGATGTAATGTAGTTACCATATTTTTTTAAACAATCAATTACTAAAAATAATCATAAAATACTGTTTCGATTTCGAAGGAGAATAGAATAATGCTGATGAAAAACAATTAACTAAAGATAACTACCTTCTTTCGGTTTTGTTACAGAATTGGAAGAAATGGTGAGAATATTAAAAGTCTATTTAGACATCTATGATTTATTATATGAAAAGTATATTTTGGCTCGGTAAAAACAACTTTCTTTTACTCTCTCTGCAAAAGTAGTGTTTTGCAGGGGTTAGA
>JAEZOU010000027.1 GCA_023413895.1 Bacteroidota bacterium
TGGTACGCCCGGGCATGCCTGTGCGGTAATGGAGGTGTCTGTAGTGTCATCGTCCTCGTTATCGCCATCGCTACCATCTCCTGAGCCACTACCCTCCTCATTGCGAATACAACGGACAGAGTAGCCGCGGTACTTGAAGCCGCTGTACCTATCCACGCTGGCGTTGCCGTAGGACAAGTGGCGGTGGTAGGCGTAGTCGCTACTGCTCTGCGTAGCACTCCAGAAGTCAGCGTAGTAGCAGAAGGTGGGGTAGCTGCCGACGTAGTAGTAGCCAGCGGGACGGGCAGAGAACCCCGTAGCGTTATTAGCAATGGAATTGTTCCCAACAACACAATTATCTGTACTGCTAATCCAACCCGTCTCGCTTGCCAACGCTTTGGCAATATAATCTTCATCACCACCGCACACATATTGACTCTGGCTGCTTACGTAATTTTCTAACTCTGTCCACTCTGCATCGCTCGGAACGTGCCAACCATTAGGACAAATACCTTGCACACCACTCGGGTTAGCACTGCTGCTAAGTGAACCATTCATCACTGCTGCCCAGTTGTATAGGTAACCATAATCGGAAACATTGGCACTGTTGTCATCAGGATAGTAACGATAGGCGGTTGTAGAACTTACTTCCGTTCCTAATGGAATAGTAGTTCCGTTGGCGTATTTTGTTGTTTTTAGGTTCTCGCGCATCCAGCATTGCTCGCCAATCTGTACGGTGTTGTACACATTGCCATCAACATCGGTTACGGTTGGTGTTCCTGGACAAGATTGTGCAGTAATGGTGGTGTCTGTAGTGTCATCGTCCTCGTTATCGCCATCGCTACCATCTCCTGAGCCACTACCCTCCTCATTGCGAACACAACGCACAGAGCAGCCGTAGAACTCTTCGGTGCTGTACTTGTACACGAGGGCGCTGAAGTAGACCAAGTTGTGGGTGTAGGCGCCGTAGATATCGCCCTGCGTAGCACTCCAGAAGTAAGCGAAGCTGCCGAAGGTGCCGAAGGTGCCGACGTAGTTGCCAGCGGGACGGGCAGAGAAACCCGTAGCGTTATTAGCAATGGAATTGTTCCCAACAACACAATTATCTGTACTGCTAATCCAACCCGTCTCGCTTGCCAACGCTTTGGCAATATTACTTGTACTACTACCGCACACATATTGGCTCTGGCTGCTTACGTAATTCTCTAACTCTGTCCACTCTGCATCGCTCGGTACGTGCCAACCTGTTGGGCAAATACCTTGCACACCACTTGGGTTTGCCTCGCTGCTAGCTGAACCATTCATTACAGCGGGCCAATTGTATAGGTAACCATAATCGGAAACATTAGCGCTGTTGCCATCAGGATAGTAGCGGTAAGCGGTTGTAGAGCTTGTGGTTGTCCCCAAAGGAATAGTAGTTCCGTTGGCGTATTTTGTTGTTTTTAGGTTCTCGCGCATCCAGCATTGCTCGCCAATCTGCACGGTATTATAAACATTACCGTCAACATCGGTTACGGTTGGTGCACCTGGGCAAGGTTGTGCAGTAATGGTGGTGTCGTTGTTATCTGGGTTATCATCTCCGTCTTCATCATCACCACCGCCTTCAGAACCGCCACCGCCATTTCCACTACCTACTGCTTGCTCAAGCGCAGCAATTCTATCTAACAGTGCTTGAAGTTGAGCTGCTGTCAAACAAGTACAATCTCCCAAAGAATCGCGGGTTAAATAGCCTGCATCGTTATTAAAGGTAGATACATTGGTAGGAACTTCGGGCAAAACTACACTATTTCCATCAGAAATTGTCAGAGTGGTTCCTGCAATCGTCAAAGTCTGTGGTATTCCCACACCTGGTAAACCTTGTGGGCCTGCGGGACCAGTTTCACCTTGTGGACCAATAGGACCAATCTCTCCTTGAATACCTTGAGGTCCTTGCTCACCTTGCAATCCACGTTCACCTTGAGGACCCTGTGGACCTTGTGGGCCAATAGGACCTTGTGGACCAACAGGACCGGCTTCTCCCTGAATACCTTGAGGTCCTACGGGGCCTGCTTCACCCTGAGGACCTTGTGGGCCAACAGGACCAGTCTCTCCTTGCGGACCTTGTGGGCCTTCCCCATTACCCGATGCGGCAGCATAAAGAGCATACGGAACACTTAACATCTGTTGCGTGCCCGCCAACGTGTAGTTGGTGCCACCATTAACATCGGTTTCAATCTTCAAAAAGTAGGGACCGCTCGCCCAATCGATATTGGAGAAACTGCCACTAACCACTGTGCCTGCACCTATCTCCATCGTTACCAAACCATTGGCATTGGTTGCGCGGTTATGCGTTTCGCTATATACCGCACTGCCATCAGGAGAATATTGTAAAATGCTAACGCGAACGCCTACCGGCTCATTCACTACTAAGTTCCCTGCGACATCACGAATCACAGCTTGGTAGGAGAACTTCTCCGGAGCCTGCGCTTCTGCCACCAAAATCATAGCCATTATCGCTATGAAAAAGAGTAAAATTTTCTTCATAATTGGTTGTTTTTATTTATAAATATCTGATTATCAAAATTTCACTATTCTCTTACCTTTATCACCTTAAAACTCTTCATCAGCTGTTTTGCACGGTAAAGGTTTACAAAATAGGTTCCTGTTGCATAACGGGTCAAATCTAACTCCGTCCGAAACTCCGTAACCGTTTTTCTATCCAAAAACTTGCCGTTGGCATCAAAAATGCGGCACTCCAAACCTGTCAACTCGTAATTATCGCTGAGCGAGAGTGTTAGGTAATTGGTGGTCGGATTGGGGTAGATGGTTGCCGAAAGGGTGATGTCGGGATAATCATCAACGCCCACCACCGAAACTTGGTAGGTTTGTTGCACACCTTCCGCAATGGAATGGTTGCCATCGGAAACGGTTTGCACTGCAATCTGCCCTACCGTAAAACTCACGCTGCCCGAAGCCCCTGAGATGTCGCCGCCTGCGGTTGCAATCGTCTCCTGCGCCATTACAGAAACGGCAACGAAAGAAAGCAGAAAAAACATTGTAAAAACTCTTTTCATAATAAGTATGTAGGTTAATAAATACACAAATAAAAAGTTACCAAATCTGCGCAAAATTAGTGTAAATATTAAAGTAAATAATCAATATAATTATTAACGATTATTTAAATTTAGGGATGAATAAAACACTAATTGTAAGATAATTACACAGAAAGAGATAGAAAAACTTTACTTTTTTACATTAAATTTAAATTTTCAAATTTAGAAGCTAATGAAGAAAATCAGAGTATCTTAAGGGCTATAGCAGCACACGCCTCCGCATCGGCCAATGCGTGGTGGTGGTTTTCTAAGTGATAACCGCAAATCTCCGAAATCGTATTCAACCGATGATTTGGAACTTGCTTAAACACTCTCCGTGCTGCAATCAGTGTGCAATAAAATGGATAATTGGGGTAACTCATTCCATACGACCGGAACACTGATTTCAAGCAAGTTTCATCAAACATCTTGTTGTGCGCCACCAATGGCAAATCCTCAATCTTAGGTTCAATCTCTCTCCACACCTCAGGAAAAGTGGGCGCTGTGTCAGTATCCTCACGAGACAATCCATGCACATTCTGACAAACTTCCCAATAATAATTGGGCGTTGGGCGAATCAACGAATAGTAGGAATCTACAATCTCTCCATCTTTTACCACTACAATCCCAACGCTACAAACACTCGAACGATGTTGGTTGGCTGTCTCAAAATCTATGGCGACAAAATCCTTCATAAAAATCATTTTATTCAGATTGCAAAAATAACACAAAACTATGAATTTCTAATGCACAAAGTAAGGTTGCTAATGTTTTTTTCTATAAGAGAAAATCATTAAATGCAAAATTGAAAAATATTATCTTTGCAAACAGAATTTTTACCTCTTTAGTTATGGAAAAATGGCACAAAATAATCTGGTTCTTCCTTCTAATACTATTAGCTGGAAGTACAATTATGGGAAGATTTTATGCCGATTCACAACGTATTCTTATTCCTATTATTCTCGTTATTTCTCTGATTTTAAACATTCTATCTATTATTATTTCCCATAAGCAAAAGAGTTCTATTCGCAATTTTGTAGGCCGCATTGCTCTTCTTTGTATCATTTTAGGATTATTTACAACACACTTTACTGCTCAACGAGGAATTTGCTTTTTACAGCAAGATTGTCCTAATGACCATTTTATTGAAACTGAATTACAAACAGAACAAATATTTCCATTTTCTGTTACAGCAACAACTATCGATTCAAAAGCCTTTCACAACAATAAAATCACTAATAATCAATCAATTATTCTAAAATTTCAGGATTCATCAGGAGAAATTGACAATCAAACCATTTCCTTCAATAAAATTGCCAAAAAAAAGAACTACAGATTCTATTTCAAATCTTTTCGATCTCCCAACACTGTTGTTTTACAAGTAGTGCACGACCCGTTAGGCATTGGAATGACATACATTGGTTACTTATTACTACTGCTTGCGTTTTTCCTCTCCATTTGTCACAAAAAAAGCTATTTTCGTCAATTAATTTCCCAAAATAAGATTCTCAAACCACTCTCTATATTCACCTTTCTACTTGCGACAACAATCCCCCACATTTATGCAAATGACTCATCAAAAACTGAAACTTTATCGAAAGAAAAAGCTAAAAAATTCTGTGAGATTTTCGTAAATCATAGCAATAGAATCTGTCCTTTACAGACTATGGCTCACGATTTTACACTCACAGTTTATGGTCATAAAAAATACAAAAATTATAGTGCAGAACAAATTTTATGCGGTTATTTTTTCTTTCCAAACGATTGGAAAGATGAACCGACTATCAAAATTGATAAATTCACAAAGAAGATTATCAATAATTCTAGTAAATATGCTTCGTTAGCGCAACTGCTACAACCCCATAATCGAGCAGCGATTACTCGCGCATTAGATTCGCTTCCTACATCAAGCAAAGAGTATAAAAAAATGATGGCTACAGAGGAAAAAATCCTTCTAATAGCACAACTTTGTAGTGGAGAACTTTTCAAGATTTTCCCAATTACTGATAATACCGGAAAAATATCTTGGGTAACGCCTTCTCACCCTCTTCCCGATCATCTTTCTGAACAAGAAATTCTCTTTATCCGGAAAGGCTTAGAATATGCAAAAATAGTTAATCTTCAAGATGAGGTAAACGAATTTAACACACTAATAAACAATATATTAGTATATCAAAGAAGAAACGCCCAAAACGCACTTCCATCATCATTCAAAATCCAATCAGAAAGGTGGTACAATCGAATTCAGCTTAGCAAAGAAATTGCTATTATCATTATTGTTATTGGAATTATATTTGTCTTAACGTTATTAAGAAAACATCATTTTGCTTCAAAAAGGATACCACTTATTATAACGATATTTTTGCTTACAACGTTTCTTTATCTTATGCTTCTATTTTCACTTCGGTGGATTATCTCTGGTTCAATACCGATAAGTAACGGCTACGAAACGATGTTATTTTTAGCACTATGTTTCTCAATAAGTTCTGTAATATCAATAAGAAAATCATCACTTTTTGCTTCAATAAGTACACTTTTGATTGGTTTTTCACTTCTAACCGCAACATTAGCTTACAATTCGTCAATTACACAACTCACCTCTATTTTAGATTCCCCTTGGCTCAGCGTCCACGTTACCACCATTATGATTTCATACACATTATTCGGACTTATCACTCTCAATAGCATCGTAGCATTATATATCCTTTGGAGAAGGGCAGATTTCACATTTCTAACATATACACAAAGGGACAATCTCCTCCTCCTCTACCCTGCTATATGGTTATTAGTTATAGGCATAATTTTAGGTTCGATATGGGCCAATCAATCGTGGGGAAGTTATTGGTCGTGGGATCCCAAAGAGGTGTGGGCATTGATTTCGGCTTTGGTCTATTTATATCCTTTACAAAGTCCACTGAAAGAGGTTACAAACGCCAAGAAATGCCATTTGTATTTATCATTTGCATTTTTTGCCATTTTATTTACCTATTTTGGAGTAAACCATCTATTAGGAGGCTTGCATAGTTATGTTCAGTAAGCGATAGAGGATATAACAAAAAAGACACTCACAAAAAGTAAGTGTCTTTTGTTTGTGGGAGCAATAGGAGTCGAACCTATGACCCTCTGCTTGTAAGGCAGATTATTTCATTTGTTATTATTATTTTTTATTTTTGCAAATCGATTGTAACTACTGGATAATAAGATATTTGTATAAAAAATGTTTTAGATTACTTCAGAAGGTTTATGGCTAGTTACGGGCCCAACTACTTTGGGTGCGGTAAAAACAGAGTTCTCTAAATTTGGCGATCTCCTAGAGAAGGCCAAAAAGAACATTGACACGGCCTCGGAGACTATCGAGCAACTACAGGGTAGACGTACAAAAGCAATAAATCGTAAACTTCGTGATATCGAAGCCCTGCCTACGGATCAAGCAGCTACACTCTTACCATACATGAATGACGAAAGTGTTTTGGACGATGACTAATAGTTTTCATTGAATCAATACCCTACGGTATATGTCATTACAAAGTATACATGACGAAATTGCTTTGGGGGATAAAATGTTGTGTGTTATGGAGGCGAAAATAGTTCTCTTAAAGTAGGAGCGTTTCAAGAGAGCTTCAAGAGAACTTTAAGAGAAGTTTGTTTATGAGTCGTTGATAATCAATAAGATTGGAATGTGGCTCCTTTGTTGTAAAAGTTATAGAAAAGTATACCAAGTAAAGGTTTTTCTACATGACGGGCAGGATTATTCTCCAGCCCGTCATATAGTATTTGCGTTTGACAAATGGTTAGTCTAATCTCTCATAGTCAAACCATGCTTTTGTTGCATTCGCCCGCTCATAGTCAAAACCATATCTATCCATGTACATGGCTTTGATTTCTTTTGCACCATTGTAGAATGGGTCGGATGTGTGACGCTCTAATGTCACGATGATTTCCATCTCAGGTGTCAGAACCGTGTTGTTTGTTCTGTGGATAGCTTTCGGTGTGATTCTATAAACCTTACTCATTTTCTATTCCCTAATACGTGTCGGGCACAACTTTTAAAAATGCCTACTCTATTGAACGCTTTTCGGCGAGGGCGTATGGTATGGAACCTGCGGCAAAAATATATCGGGAGTGTGCAAAAGTGCGGCACTGTTTACCAGTCCTCTTCAAACTCCCAATCCAACGGTCTCCCATTCAAGTCGAAAACTTGACACGTGGTGCAACCTCCTATTTTATAGCCTCCAGCATAAACTAACGAATTGGGAACATATATTTTCTGAATGAAGATTCTTCCGTCGAATATGGGTTCGATGCTCTTCAAACTTTTCGGCAACTTGACAGAAGTGATATAGTCCGAAAAGCAATCATTACAAATATTGCTCAACACTTCTACTTTATAGTATTCGTCCTCCACATCGATCATGTCTAGCAACTCAAGATGCCCCCGCTAGCAACGCATATTCGGTCCAGTATATATCGTAATGATATTGTCATAATTTGTGCATCCCAATGTACCATTATGATTTTCACCCCAAAAGTATCCCCCACTCTTTTCATCTGAAATAAACTTCTGGATATAACAATCATGATAAGCATCATGTTCGTCAGAAATGTATTTTACACCCAACAAATGCGCCTCGGAATATTGCTGTATTTTGCCGTCTGTCAGTAACTCCAAATGGTCGGGCTGTATTGCAGAAATGGAGCCTTGCACAGTTCCGTTGGGGGTTTCCACTTCCACAAAGCACCCAACAGAAAGATTTTCTTGTAAGAATTTCAACATGATCGTAGTTTTTTTCAAAATAGCACAGATATAAACCCAAAGACAATACATTCTGTGCGAACTGTATATACACTCATTTTCTGAACCCAATGGAACCAGTCTCTTTGTTGCCTATCTTTTCATGACGGCACAAGTCTTCAATGAAATGCATATCGGGGCGTGTCCCGTTGAGCACTTCCTCCATGATAAGCTTGCGAACAATATTGTCAATCTCGCCGCCTGAGAAATTGTATTGTTCTGCAAGTGTGCGACTTTCATTTTCGGATAACCATGAGAGTTTGCTCTTCCAAATGGATTGTTTAGCTTCTACAGTGGGATTGTTGAAGCGGATTTTAAACAGGAAACGCCGCTCAAAAGCGCTGTCCAAGTTATCTATAAGATTAGTGGTGGCGATGAGTATGCCATCCAGTTTTTCCATTTCCTCAAGGATGATATTTTGGATAGCATTTTCAGTCTGTGCCACATTGGTAGAACCGCTGGTACTATTAATATTTTGACGGTTACTGAGCAATGCATCTGCCTCGTTGAAAAGAAGAATCGGTTTAAGCTTCTCTTTCTCGCACAACTGCCTATAATCGGTAAAAATACGCTTCACCAATTTCTGGCTTTCCCCATACCAACAGGTTTTGGCTGCGCTGATATCTACATGGCATACTGCACGTCCAGTGGCTTTGGCTATTTGCATTGCAGTCTCGGTTTTTCCTGTACCTGGTTGTCCGTGAAAGAGGGCCGCCACTCCTTTTGGCAGCGACTGTTCATCCAATCGTTTTTGCAACTCCGCGAAACGTTCCTCTTGGAGGTTTTCCTTCAGCAGATTCAGTTGTCGCAAGAGTTCATCGTCATAAAACATGGATTTTTCGGGAATATCTTCAGGGCAAATTATTTTCTGGTCTCGATTTTTGGATTTGGCAAAAAGCTCGAAATCTTCCTCCAAAAAGAGTTGTTTCCCCTTTTCGGTGAGGACAAGATTGCTGTCGGAGAACATTGTGTCACGAAGTAAACTCACTAAATCCAACTTCATCAGAATATGCTTCTCATCCATCAACTCCCTTGAGATTTGGAAACGAATACTGGGATTGCCATACATGTCTTTCAAGGTATAATTGATCCCCGTTTCGCCATTTGCAAGAAAATCATCACATATCTCGTAGAATAACACTCTGTCTTTAGTCTCATGGAGCAATTTCTGGACATTCTGAACAAAAGAAAGAGTGCTGTTCTGTTGCTCCAACTCGCATGAACGGTCAAAAAGTGCGTAGGTAGAAATCTCTTCATCACTACGTTGTTCGATCAAATCGGATATTTCGTTGACAAATTTATACCGGTCAAACCCTTCTTCCTTCAACACACCAGGGTCAAAAGGATGCCTATTCATTATAGATTCCATCACACATTGCTCAATTTCATAACACTCTGAACATCTTCTGTTTCCAACACGTCTAAGATATTTGCTTGATACCAGGCAGTCAAATTCTTTTTTCAATGGAAGCAACACCATACTTTTTACATTAAAGAATTTGGGAATATCGTTCCAATCTATATTGTTGTCTTGGAATTTATTGCAGAAAGCCACTATCATAATAACGGCCTGAATATTTGTTATTTTTAGAAATCCAGCAACGTAATCCAGTTTTTCAACAATCTCACCTGTTTCTGCTTTGCCAAACTCTTTAAAGATGGTGGATTCGTTCTGCCGTGTAAATGTGTAGTCTAAATGTGCAATAGAATCAGGCGCAATTGCCTCTAACAAGGCAGTTCCGGAGTTTTCCATTTTCAGCGCCAGAAAACTCAATGTCTGCAAAATGTTTTCTTTTTTCATAGCTTTACAATTTTGAACGTTGCAAAAATAGAATGATACTGTGCCAAAATATGGCACAGTAATGTTCTATTTTTGTCAGCGTATTTAAACATTAAAGAATATGGATAGAATGAAACATATCATTATCCCTGTGGGCAGCAACGCCGCGCAGTGCAAAGAGGGCGTTATGCAGCAACTGCCCTCATCCTATGCGTACGAGTGGAAAGAAAGTGAGGATTTTGTCAGAGAATACCTCTATTGTGCGGAGGATGGTCCCTACGACCCACCCGTGGAGGTGTGGCTCCTTGTGTGGGACTCGCCCTCGAACATGATACCCAAGCCGCACCCGAATCCGAATGTAAATCACAGTTGCTCGAACACGGAGCTGCAAATTGCGGCCATAGGGGTTAACCTCTTATGGTGCAAAGCGCATCACAGCAATATCAAGAGGCATCTCATCTACATTTTGCCCCCACGATTCGCCTCCAAACTATACGACCGTCCCCTCGACCGCCGTTTCTTGGGCGTGGATGACATCCACGTGATTGACATGCAGGAGGAGCTATCTAAAGCGGATGGCAATATGCCATTGGTGGACTTTTTGGCAAGCATGGAACTAAGAGTTGCGGAGAGGATTGCGGGGGAGAAACCAAAGAATAGAGAACCAACGGCTAATAGCTAATAGCCAGCAGTTTACTGTACCACATTTTAGCACACATATATTCTATTTTTGCCAGTATTATTCAAATTATTAATATGACTAATCAAAACAATCAAGAAATCACTAAGATACAAGAGCAAACTGACATAGACTATCTGCGGCGATATTTAAGACAATGTGAAAGTGAGATTTTGAGGCTCGCTTACGATGAAAACGACAGGGAAATGTTCAATATCAGCAACGAAGACCGGATATTGGCACAGGCCGAGATTCGTTGTGCGCTGCTGAATCGCATGTTCGAGTTGCATTGTTCGGAGGCCAACCTCAAGGATTTGAAGGCGACCAACAACAGGCTTCTGCAGAGGGAAGCCAAGGTTTTGGAGATCCACAAACAGCGGTTCCAACAGCTGACGGCCATCCACCCGAATTACAAGTTGAGCACCAGTTTGACCTATTGCCACGA
>JAEZOU010000047.1 GCA_023413895.1 Bacteroidota bacterium
CGCCACATCAATTAACTCTTTTCTGAATCGGGGGGCTTGGAATTTGGAAAAAAAAATCTCAACCGCATAAATACTGCGATTGAGACTCACTTTTATGCCCTTTGAAATTTTTATCGGACACCAATAAAAAAATATAAATTCACTCGCAAAAGCAAAAAAATATATCTTAGCACAAACAATCTTTACACACTTTTCGGGGAGTATCCACCCTTGCCAAAGGAATAAATATAAAATCCGCATAATCGATTTTCACTCGACTATGCGGATTAATGATTTTGGAAAATTTAGAACTTTAATGCTAATCCGAGTTGATTCTTTTGTACTTGAAGTTCCAAAATATAAGATTGGGCAGTTTTTGCAGAGAAATTAGCAAAAATTTGTTTACGAGTACCTACTACCAATAAGGGGATTGATACAGCAGTTGCACCTGCTCCTACACTTAATAAGGCAATGCCAGTAATATAACCTTCATAATAATATGATGTTCCAACAAGTATTGCACCTACTAGTATACAACTAAGTCCCAAACCTCCAGTTATACAACCTGATAACAACAATTTCTTTCCATCTGGATCAAAGGCACTCCTGTCGATTGGTTGTCTCTGTGGCCTTTGACGTTGAGGCTGTTGAACATATAAATTTGTTTGTTCACTACTAGTCATAAACTCATTGGTCGTAACAGGAGATGTATATTTAGGATACTCTTTGTAATTACCATTATCAAACAAAACTGCTTGCACTTGCTCAATGGCAATAGATTTCTCTACGCCATCTTGCAAGAAAACTATTGTCGAATCTGTTTCACTTAGGATAGTAACATCTTCAATCCTCTCTCCACTGGTAGTTACAATAATTCCTGCGAAAGAGAATATTGATGAAGCTATAAGCATTATTACAAACAAAATCTTTTTCATATTACTCCTCCTCTACCACTAAACGGAAGAAAGCACTAATCTCTTTCTCCTCAATGATTGAATTTACATTGAATTTCTTGGATTGGGTATAATAACCAGTTTTCTCGCACTTGATTTCAATTTGTACATTACCTGCGTTATTATAGGTTAATCCCTTAATATCAAATACTTCCGTTGTTTCGTAAGGAGTTGTTTGCAAATATCTGTAATTCTGATTCTTCACCTCTGGAGTAGAAGAGATTACACGCCAGTAAATGTCTGCACCCTGTGGACGAGAATTTACATCCCAGTGAATAGTCAAGTGTTCTAAAGCGGTATTTCCTTCTCCTGTTACTTGTTTGTTTACTTCTTGTTTAGGAGAGCTTGCACGGTGCAAGAAGAACGCAATACGATCCCAATCAATATCTTTCAATGCTTCTGTGTAGGCTTGATTAAGAACTTGGTTGGCAATTTCTTTAGAATATGCACTACCCGACATGTTGTAACGACCTGCTACCTCAACTGTTGGATAAACTAATGTGCGGTTGTGGTCAAGTACTTTTACGCTCATCATCACAGTTGCGTTCCAGCCAATACCCGACAGGTAATCTACATGAAACTCTGTAAGAGATACTTCCATCCAATAGTCGGTAGAAGGGTCAGCATCCAAATTGAAGCCCATAGTACGCATATAACGACGCATACTTTCAGATACAAACGATCCAACTGATGGATTTGCATTAAATTGAGGAACAGAAATTGTACTTGCATCATATAGATGAACTAATGACATTTTTGCACGACTATCAGCTACATTTAAGCGAATACCATAATCCATATTCGCATATTTATCAGGAATTGGATTTTCAGTAATTGCTAAATTAAGCATACCACTTGGAAGAGCAGTCGTAGTTGGAAAATTCTTACCCAAACCACACGAAGACATTATGATTGCAGTAACCATAACTGCCATAATATTGAATATTTTTTTCATACATCTTATAATTACTTATCAACATTAATTTTTATTACCTTAGCAGTAACTGTTGTTTTGAAAACAATGTCACGTCTTTGTTGTCCTACATTTGTTGAAACCACAGGCTCAATTACGCCATCTCCACCTGCTACTTTACATGCATTAATTAAACGATAAATAGCAATACGACGAGCAATATTTTCTGGGCTAATGTCTGAATAATTATTTACTTTTCCATAGTCATTATCCAAGAATCCATAACGAGCAACACCTTTGAAAGACTGATATTCCCAAACATATCCTTTACGCCATGAATTTCTACGTTTGAATTTTAGGGAGAAATCTCCATTTTCATCTTCAATAATGATTGTATTACCAAATTGGTGATAAATAACAGATGCCTCAGCCGTTATCGTATTAAGAATTTTATAATCCTCACGCTCTAAATTTAATTCACTCAAACGGACTGAATTAACCGTGTTGACCGCCGTTGGGACAATGGCTAAAGGAGAACAAGAAGTAAAAAAAACACTAGCCAAAATTACTAGATAAATAAAACTTTTTTTCATAAAAAAATAGATTTAATTGTTTCTGCCTACTCTTCATCGGATTTTCGGCTGCCTCCGTTTACTGTTTAATAGATATTTCCAATCTGAGAGGCATATAAAAAAAGCGTGGAACTTGCTCTTGCCAGTTCCACCTATTGAGGCCTTCGCATTGCCTTGTACATTAGAACCGACAACGCGAAGCCCACGCCGAATATAAATATCTCCGTGCTACATTATAAATAAGGTACGTGTATGCGCATACGTATATACGCAAAGTTTGTACCCAAACAAGCACAAGAGGGATAACCTATATCCCGTAGGGCATCTATCGTTGCTAAGTTCTGAATGTACTTGAAAGTTGCGAAGTTTCAATAGGTCAGAACAGAGCGTTAATAAACGCCTTTTTAATATGTCTGCAATTCTACAAAAACGCAGATAGCGCTTGTAAAATGTGCGCTGCAAAAATAATAAAAAAAACACTTGTACGAAAAAAAATCTTAATTCTTCGAGAGAACTATTTTGAGTTGAGAATCCCCCCCTAGAATAGGATTCTGCTTGTAGAAAGGAAATTTGAGTGCTGGGGATGTTGTAGTTGTATTTCAGATAGGTGAAATGAAGTGCTAAACGCTCGTTTTGGAGTTTGCTTGACAGCCAAGGATATTTGTTTTTCCTTTCGGGCATAATCGAACATACGGCTTACTTGGCTGGTGCTGTATTTCATGCCGTATAACTCCTCAAACACTGCCGTAAATCTTTCGGTAACGATAGCCATTGCTGTAATCCAAGTAATTTTCATTGTGGATTTCGCGTTCCGATTTCATTAAAATTTCGAAACATTTCTTCAAAACCTCTTCCAATCCTGCTCCGTTGAGCAATTCGTGTTCTAAAATTTCGTACTTTTGCGCTTGTGTAATTTCCATTTGTTTAATTTTTTAGTTTTGCAAATATATCATATTTGCTGGAAATTACACACTATGGGGATACTACTACGATCCGTTTTAAAAGTGGTAAAAAAAAGGATAAGAAGAAAAACAAATAAATACAAATCAAAAGGAGGAAAATTATTCATTTTCCTCCTTTTTCAAATTTTAGCAATAATATCTCTTTCAACCTACCAATGCGGTTTACTTCATCAACTTTTTGTATCGGATACGGGTAGGGGCATCGTTGCCCAATCTCTTGCGTTTATTTTCTTCATATTCGGTATAGTTACCCTCAAAGAAATAGACTTGTGACTCTCCTTCAAAAGCGAGAATGTGGGTACAAATTCTATCGAGGAACCAGCGATCGTGGGAGATTACCACTGCGCACCCTGCAAAGTTATCAAGTCCCTCTTCAAGTGCACGCAACGTATTCACATCAATATCGTTGGTAGGCTCATCGAGGAGCAGCACGTTGGCTTCCGATTTCAAAGTAAGCGCCAAGTGCAAACGGTTACGTTCACCACCGGAGAGCACACCCGCAGCCTTTCCTTGGTCTTGGCCGCTAAAATTGAAACGAGAGATATAAGCACGAGAGTTGATAAGCCGTCCGCCAAGCATCATCTGCTCATTTCCTTCTGAAACCACCTCGTAAACGCTCTTTTCAGGGTCTATCTGGGCGTGTTGTTGGTCAACATAGCCCACTTTTACGGTTTCACCTACTTTAAATTCACCAGAATCAGGTTTCTCTAATCCCATAATCAATCGGAAAAGTGTGGTTTTACCCGCACCATTAGGTCCAATAACACCCACAATTCCATTAGGTGGCAAACAGAAGTTCAGATTTTCATATAACAACTTATCGCCATAACCCTTAGAAACATTCACCGCTTCAATCACATTGGAACCCAAACGTGGGCCATTAGGAATAAAGATTTGAAGTTTTTCCTCCTTCTCTTTTACATCTTCGTTCAGCAACTTATCGTAAGCATTCAAACGTGCTTTTCCCTTCGCCTGACGTGCTTTAGGAGCCATTCGTACCCATTCTAACTCACGCTCTAAAGTTTTCTTACGCTTCGATTCGGCTTTCTCTTCCATTGCCAAACGATTCGTTTTTTGCTCTAACCAAGAGGAGTAGTTACCTTGCCAAGGAATACCCTCTCCCCTATCCAATTCCAAAATCCAACCTGCTACATTATCCAAGAAATAGCGGTCGTGGGTTACAGCAATTACGGTACCTTTATATTGTTGTAGATGTTGTTCTAACCATTGTACCGACTCAGCATCCAAGTGGTTAGTAGGCTCATCGAGGAGTAGAATATCGGGTTCTGAAAGCAATAGTCGGCAGAGCGCCACACGACGGCGTTCCCCTCCCGAAAGATTCTTAACTGGAGTATCACCTTCAGGGCAGCGCAATGCATCCATCGCGCGGTCTAACTTACTATCTAATTCCCAAGCATCGTGTTGCTCAATCAACTCTGTCAACTCACCTTGGCGCTCGATAAGTTTATTCATCTCATCATCGCTCATAGGCTCCATAAACTTCATATTTACCTCTTCATACTCCTTTAAAATATCCACAACCTCTTGCACACCCTGCATTACAACCTCCTTAACGGTAAGAGAATCATCCATTTGTGGCTCCTGAGGAAGATATCCTACGGAATAACCTGGCGAAAAAACCACCTCACCCTGATATTCAGTATCCAAACCTGCAATAATCTTCAAAAGTGAGGATTTTCCTGCTCCATTCAAACCTAAAACACCAATTTTGGCACCATAAAAGAAAGAGAGATAAATATTTTTAAGTACCTGTTTTTGAGGTGGATATATCTTTGATACATTCACCATTGAAAAGATAATCTTTTTATCGTCGCTCATAATTTAAAATTCAAAAATTTACAAATCAATTTTTTCTACTTGAAGAACCTCTTTAGTATTCATATTCAATAAAATAGCTACTAAAGAACAATTTTCACGTTTCCATTCTGGATTCCAATTCAAAGCATACGCACGCGTATATGCTTTTCCATTTTCTACCAATCCATTTTCGGTCAATTGTTTTCCGTAAGGACCATTGAAAGAAGCTCTAAGCACATGGTTATGAACATAATCAGGAACGATGCCTGAAGATGTCAATTGTGGAGAAACAATACCATCTTCAATTAAAATCACATTCAACTGAACAGGATCAGTAATATCCTCCATAATGGTAACCTTAGCATTTGCGAGCAATCTATCATTATCATCTGAAGGAACCAACTGAATAGCAGCATATACTTTAGATCTATCTACCTGAAGAATTGCATTATGCCAGTTGCTAATATTCACAAAATAGTAACTTCCATACTTTACTCTGTTGATAATAGCGCTTGGAAAAGCTTGCACTTCAAAATCATTACACCATTGGTTGCCCACCTCAGTAGCAAAATTAGCAGGCATTTCAACAGTAGGAACCGCAAAGTTGCCTGCGTGCACGCCTATCGCAACCAAAGTATCACCATAAATACCATGTAACTCTTCCAACTTTGCATGACCATTAGGACAATTCACGCAACGATGTCCAGTATAATCTTCAATCAAGACTTTACGGTATACTGAACCCAAATCAAGTTCATCAAAATCCACCATTACAGGAATATATGAATTTTCATCAATATAAGGACCTTCTATTTCGTCGCAAGCGCAAAAGCAAGCTGCAACACATAAAAAAAAGAATATTTTTTTCATAATCTTCATAATATTAAGCTATTAGAAAGTTGTCGTAATATTTAAACCTAAACCATAAGAAGCAGGCACAGCACGGCAAACACCACCAATGCAGAGCATACCCTCTTTTACCTTACCAAAGTTCAAAGAAACTCGTGTTGTTCCATACACGAAAGAGGCTGCTACATTATAGTAATGTAAGCGCATATCTGGATTAGGATTTCCGTAGTTCCATTGATCACCGATAGAGAAGAACCAGCGAGGGCTGATAGAGTACTCTAACAAAGCGAAAACATAATTTCCATTATCTTGTTTAGTGAATAGAAATTGAGATTCAAGACGCAAAGCATGTTTTTTATTCAGTTTACAAGTCAAATCGAAACCTGCATGATGTGCTTTCACCAACTCTCCGTGACCTTGCAACAATTCTAAATTGTAATTAATATAGTTGTAAGCAAGAACCAATTTCCAACGTTTATCAAACTTTCTACTGATTTCAATTCCCGCATCTTGATAGAGAAGTTCCTCACCAAATTTAAAGAAAGAAGAGGTGTAACCTTCAGTACCTTGCATCGTTCCATTAGCTTCTGCAGCGGCATCAATCACTCTGTCAATATCATGAAAACGGCAGTAACTCAATGTGATATCTGTACCATATTTTCCTCCAATCTTTGTCTTTTTAGGCACTAAATAGTTTACTTGTGCTTGGAAACCGATTTGTCCATTAGGAAGACATGCGTATGCATAATCGCTTAGCAACTGATATGAATATTGACGATTGATAGCTGGTATATAGTTGATACTCAACAATGAATTGGTGCTAATTCCGCGTTGAGAGCGAAAATCCATATTATCGGAACGGATAAAAGAAGCCGCAACTCCCAACCCTTTCATAGAGTAGGTAGCAGACATAAACAATGCTTCACCATTTTTATAGATGTAATTGTTTGAATTGTTAGGATCATTAGCTTTGTTTGCATATTCAGCTTCAAAACGGAAACCTTTGTAGCCCAAATTGATACGACCTGCCCAAGTAGCTACATTTTGAGGAATTTTATCCGCATTAACGGTAACAGGGATTGTATCTCCATTGGGGAAAACAGAGAAATAGATATCGTTCAACGATTTTTCAAACTTACTTACAAAACTTCCACCAATGGTAGCCGTAACACCACTATTTGCAATGGCAGGAATCATATCCGCAAGAGCGACCTCCGCATCTAAACCGCGAATATAATCGTTACGTTCTGCATAATTAAAATCGAAATTCTTTCTTTCGATACCCCAAACACCTTTTAGGTATATACCTTTGTATGGTGTTGCTTTCACGCGCATACCGAGAAGACTATTATCGATTCCTAACAAGCGGTCTTCGTAAGAACGCAAGGTAAAACCTTGACCGAACTGTTCGTAGAAAGTACCTGCAGTTACTTGGATAAAGTCGTTTTTATAATCGACAAAATAGTTCGTAATTCCCTGCCCTTTGTAACCGATTTTCTCAAAATCAATAAGAGGGAAAGAGTAGAACTCGTAGCGGGCACCCACGGTAAAACCACTATTTGTATATTGCAGATTCAGCCAAGAGTTGGCTCTCACTTTTGAATCCACCTTTTCAGCACCGATTAGTGAGTCGGGTTGGTAGAACATTCCATTCAATGCAAAATCACCACTAATAACACCATTACCCACCTTAATCTGAGCATAAAGTGGGTTAATAGTTGTTAAAGAAATGATGAGGAATGTCGCTAAAAAAAAAAGTTTTTTTGCAGACTTCATCTTAAATTAAAATATTGGTTATCAATAAAATTATTTCACTAAACCTTTTACAATTTCGTAAACTTCCTCTTCAGAACCTGGAGCATAAGAGGTGTGTTTATATACGATTTCTCCATTACCATTTAAGATACAAAGGTAAGGAATATCAACGATATTGAGCGCACGTTTTAGGTCACTATTAATATCTTGAAGAATCTCAAAATCCCAACCTTTACCATTTACAAATGGCGCCACACGAGCAGCTGTTTTAGAGTCATCGATAGAGATAGCATACACTTTCACGCCAGTTTCATCCACCCAATCTTCATACACATCGTTGATAGCCATAAGCTCCAAGATACAAGATTTACACCAAGTTGCCCATAAACTGATGATGATGGGTTTTCCATCGTTAGCAATATCTCCTGTGTTAAAAACCTTGCCATCAAGAGTTTTTACATCTACAGAGGGAAATTTTGCTTTAGTAGGTTCTGTAGTTTCTTGAGCGAAAGAACAGAAAAATGCAGATACGAATAAACAAGCAATGATAATCTTTTTCATAATTTAAAAATTTTAGGGTGCAAAAATACTATTTTTTTTGATACATAATTTCAGTTTCAAACCACAATAAAATTTTAGAGTGGAGAAGCAGAGGAAAGTTTAAATATGAGATACTGTCTGGCATTTTACCAAGCAAAATAAAAACGAGACTGAATCACGTAAATGGATGCAGCCTCAGTTTTATCAAAAAATAGGA
>JAEZOU010000062.1 GCA_023413895.1 Bacteroidota bacterium
ATGTGCTGTAATAGCGAACAAATATCTGCGGAGGAGAGAGAAGATATTTACTTCTTCTGTGGAGTGCGTTCTATAATATATAAACTTACTAAGGGAGAAACGCCAGATGCTGCACAGATGAACCAGCGTGTGAGTAAGATGATTGAAGAAGCGATTTTATCGGAAAGCGTGGAAGAAATTATTCAGATTGGTAACGATAAAGATAATCTTGACTTGCTCAGTGAAGAATATATGGAAAGATTAGCGAAATTTCCAATGCCTAATACAAAAGTCAAACTGATGGAGCGTCTTCTTAAAACGGTGATAACAGAGTTCAAAAAGGTAAACAAAATGAAAGGAACCGACTTTACTCAACGATTGAACGCTCTCGTTAATAGATATAATGACAGAAGTGACAGTGCTATATTCGCCGACGAGGTTCTTACTGAGGTGGCAAGTCAGATGGCTGAGTTGTTAAAAGAAATTAACAAAGAAAAACAATCATTTAATGAGTTAGGAATAACCTACGAGGAAAAGGCTTTTTATGATATCTTGATTGCTGTTGCTAAGCAATTCGGTTTTGACTATCCAGAAGATAAAGCAAAGATATTGGCTGGCGAGATCAAAAAGATTGTAGATGATAAATCAAAGTATACAGATTGGGCAAAGCGAGATGATATTAAGGCCGAACTCAAAATGGACTTAATACTCATCTTGGCAGAATATGGATATCCTCCTGTAACGAATGATGAGGTTTTCAAAGAGATATTTGAACAAGCGGAGAATTTCAAGAAATATAATAAATAGTTTATTATGTGTAAAATGGTACACATAGCTAATCGATAGAGACCCTTAAACAATGTGCATTCATCAGCAATGAATATGTAGTGCCATGTTCTAATCATTTATGTCTTATACGCAGGAAAAATTGCAAAAAAACAATGTTTTATATTTTATTCGGTGAAAATGAAACAACAAAACCTGAAGTATATATTCGGTGTGGCTTATGATTTCCGTGAGTGTGAAAGATAACGACAGTAAAAAAACTAATATATTTGAGTTAAACGACAATAAATGAACTCCTAAAGTATCGAAATTGCCAAAACACTCCTCCTTTTTTAGCAGGACTGAAGAGCGTGAGATGATAATTTAGGAATATTCAGTTTTAGATAATGTTAATTAATAATGATGTCTGACAAAATATTCACAAGTTTAACAGCTTCTTTCTGTTTAGGTCGTTCTTCAAATAATTGGATTGAATGGAAAGATAAACATCGAAACATATTAGATTAGGTTTAGAGAAAGCATTTGGAGTAAAATTTACAGTCGTTGTCCGAGAAGTTTTTTAGAATAGAAACCTGAGAATGAATTTCATAATGAAGACTCCGCTGCTGTTTTATTTCTGGATAAAAACATAAAATAATGGATAAAAGTGCATATTGTCGCAGGTTGCGATAAGGTAGTCCTTGTTTTCAAAGGTTTTTCGTGTAATAATTCCCTGTTCAATTTTATTTCACCTCTTTCTTATTCGGTATATGTGGAAAAAAATATTCAAATCAATAGCAAAGCAATGATTTTTTTTGTAAGTTTGCACTTTCAAAAAAATAAAAATAATTACAATGAAAAACATATTAGTTATTGGAGCTTGTGGACAAATTGGTTCGGAGTTAACTCCCACATTACGCGGTATTTATGGTACAGATCACGTAGTTGCTGCAGACTGCGTTTACCCTCTAAAAGGTGATTTAGCGGAGAGTGGTCCATCTTGTAAAATTGATGCAACTTGCGCTGAAGATATTGCCAATGCTGTAAAGAAATATAATATTGATACAATTTTTAATTTGGCAGCTATTCTTTCTGCTAAAGCTGAAGCTAATCCGATGTTAGGTTGGAATGTTGGCGTGGGCGCTGTGCTCAATTGCTTGGAAGTTGCTCGTGAGTTGAAATGTTCAGTATTTACTCCAAGTTCTATTGGCGCTTTTGGTCCTGGAACTCCAGCCAATAATACCCCACAAGATACTATTCAACGTCCACAAACTATTTATGGCGTTACTAAAGTAACGGGTGAGTTGATTAGTGATTACTATTTTAAACGTTTTGGCGTGGATACTCGTTCGGTTCGTTTCCCAGGTCTTATTTCAAATGTAACTCTTCCTGGTGGTGGTACTACAGATTACGCTGTAGATATTTACTACGCTGCTATCAAAGAAGGAAAATTTACATGCCCACTTCAAGCAGGAACTTATATGGATATGATGTATATGCCTGATGCATTGATGGGTACAATCCAATTAATGGAAGCCGATCCTACGAAGTTAATTCATAGAAATTCTTTCAATATCACCGCAATGAGCTTTGACCCTGAAGCAATCTGCGCAGAAATTAAAAAACATATTCCTGATTTTGTAATGGGTTATCAAATTGATGAACTTCGTCAAGGAATTGCTAATTCTTGGCCTAATTCTATGGATGATTCTTGCGCACGCGAAGAATGGGGCTGGAAACCTAAATATGACCTCGCTGCAATGACGGTTGATATGTTAAACGTACTTCGTGAAAGATTCAATAAGTAATGCTTATGCTACTCCATTTATAACAGAAAGACGTCCGTAGTGGCGTCTTTTGTTATAGAATAAAATCTCTCCAAGATAACAAAAAACGATAATTTTGCCACAAAAAAATAGTTATGGATACAACAAGACAAAATAAAATCGCAAAACTGATTCAAAAGGAGTTGGCAGATATATTCCTTTTTGATGGTCCCAATCTGTATGATTGTATGATAACGGTAACGAAATCAACGGTTACTCGTGATTTGTCGATTGCGCGTGCTTATTTGAGTATTTTTAATGCGGAAGATAATGATGCGGTAATTAAAATGGTGCGCACAAATAGTAAAGATATTCGCTATAGAATGGGCCAGAAGTTGAAAAATCAGTTGAGAATTATTCCTCAATTAGAGTTCTTTATTGATGATTCTTTAGATTATATTGAAAATATTGAAAAACTTTTAAAACAGTAACTTGTAAAGTGAATTTTCAATCTACAAAGGCAGCACTTCTCATTGCATGGCGTTATCTTTTTTCTAAAAAGAAGCATAATGTTATCAATATTATATCCATAATTTCTGCAATAGGAATTATTGTGAGTTCTGCTGCTTTAGTGATTGTACTCTCTGTTTTTAACGGAATGGAGGGGTTGGTAAGAAACTCTTTTAATCGATTTAATCCAGATATCGAAATTACAGCTAAAGAGGGAAAGGTTATAGAGTTAGATTCTTTTCCGCTTGCGCAACTCAAGCAACTTCCTAATCTAAAATCGTTACACGAAGTTGTGTCCGATCTCACCTTAGTAAACTATGGCGAGTGTCAGGTGCTAACCAATTTTAAGGGCGTTTCGGCAGATTATCCTGCAGAAACAGGTTTAGAACACCTTATTTATGATGGAGAATTTGTCTTAGGAACAGAGTCACAACCTGCTGCCGTTTTGGGTGCTACAGTGGCCGGAATGTTACGACTCAATCTCAATGGTTTAGAGATGATTGAACTCTATTATCCTAAGCGGTTGAAGAAAAATTTAACTTTGAGTACCGAAGCTTTTAATCGACAATTTTTAAAACCTTCTGGTGTGTTTCTTACTAATACAGAGTATGATAAAGATTATCTATTTATTCCTATCGAAATAGCAAAGCAACTCTGTGACTATGACCATCAAGCAACTTCTGTAGAACTATATCTTGATGATGTAGCACCTTTGAAAGAGGTGCAAGAAATAGCTGAAACTATCGTTGGAGATAAATATGTTGTAAAAAACCAATATCAGCAAGAAGAGGAACTTTTCCGAACAATGAAATCTGAAAAATTGATTATCTTTTTTATCTTGACACTTATCATTATTATGGCTGCGTTTAATATTATTGGGGTGATTGGAATGATGATTGTTGAGAAAAAAAAGGATATATCTGTGCTTTATACGTTGGGTGCTAATAGGTCGTTTATAAAACAGATTTTCCTTTTTGAAGGTGCTTTTGTTTCCTTTATTGGTGGTATTTTGGGAATTCTTCTTGGATTTATTATCTGTTTGCTTCAACAATATCTACATCTTGTTAAATTAGGAGATGGTAGCGAAGGCTTTATTATTGACTACTATCCTGTGGCAATGCAGGGCGAGGATTTTTTTCTTGTTTTTCTTGCCGTTATTATAGTAACATTATTTGCTTCAATGGCTTCACTTTTAGGCTTGCAGAAAGGAAATAAATCTTTACGACGATTAGAGGATTAATAGAATTGAGTAAATATGAAAAAGATATTCTTACTAATAGCATTTCTAATAGGAATATTATCTGGTGTTTATGCCCAACTAGAGGTGGGGCAATTTCGCGATCATTTAGCGTGCCATCGCTTTTATGATGTTGTGGTTACGCCTACTTGTGTGTATGCTGCAACAGAAAACCATTTAATGATTGTGGATAAAGAGAACGATTTTGAAGTCTCCTCTTGGTCAAAAGTGGAAGGATTGTCAGAAGTTGGAATTTCTGAAATTTTGTATGATTCTGTTAGTCAATATCTTATTGTTGCTTATAAAAACTCTAATATCGATTTTATAGCTCCTGATGGTTCTCTTCATAATGTAAATGATATTAAAAATAAATCTTTTTCAGGTTCTAAGCGAATCAATAATATTTTTGTTGATAATGGAATAGCTTATTTTTTGTGCGATTTCGGTGTTGTATTGATTGATATCGAAACATTCCTGATTCAAGATACTTGGTTTACAACACTGAATGGATATAGTCATAAAACGCAAGATTTGACACTTCATGGCGATGTGTTCTACTTAGCAACTGAAGATGGAGTTTGGCGTACCGATAAAGATAATTTACAAATTAGCGATTTCTCTACTTGGATTTATGAGGAGGAGTTGTCAGATATAAATATTAATCAAATAGTTTCTTTTGGTAATTATTTGATTGCGAATAAATATAATTCTTTGGAGACCAAAGATTCTCTATACATAAAAGAGAATGGAACGTGGCGTTATGCACCTGAACTTTTTGCATATTATGTAAATTCAATGGCGGTTCGGGGCGATGAATTTATGACTTGCGATTGGGAATGGGTACATATTTATGATACACAGTTGCAGATAAAACAATCCCTACAGTGGCAGTCGGGGCTTGTATTACAAGGGAAATGTGCGCAATTTGATACTGCGAAATGGATTTGGGTTGCCGATAGCGATTGGGGATTATATCAAGTAAATCGTGAAAATCAGGCGTTTACAGGATTTGTAAAACCTGGTCCACGTACTGACAAGGTAGGAGCCATTGCTTGTTTTGAAGAAAAAACAGCAGTGATTTCAAACTCACAAGAGCGCTACAATTATAGTTATACTCCTGGGTCTTTGAATATTTTTACTAATGAAGAGTGGAGCTATAATTATAATGCTTTTACAGAGTTTCAATATCCGTGGGACTTTCGTAATGTGATCTTCAATCCCCAAAATCCAGCGGAAATTTTTATTGCTTCGTGGATGGGAGGTGTTTTTCGTGTGGAGAATAACGTTGTTATTGAGCAATTTATATCTGAAAATTCTCCCTTAGAAGAGTATTATCCTCATAATAATTATGTAAGTACTTCAGGATTGGCTTTTGACAAAGCGAACAATCTGTGGATTACCAATAGCAAATGTGGAAATTTGCTGAAAGTAAAGAAAGTAAATGGCGATTGGCTTTCAATTCAGCTTCCGTATGTCTCTTCAGAGGAGGGAGTTGTAGCAGAATGGATTTTGGTGGATCGTTACAATAAAAAATGGATAACTATTCCGCGGAGTAATAAATTAATAGTTTACGACGATAATAATACGCTTGATAATCTTACTGATGATATTGTCCGGCTTGTAGATTTGAATTCTGCGGCTAATGTTTCTACACAGCAGATTAATTGTATTGTGGAGGATAAAAATGGAAATATCTGGATTGGAACAGATTTAGGAATAAAGATTGTGTATAATAGTTCCAATTTGATGAAAAATCCAATTTATGCCAAGAATATTTTCATTACGCAAGATGGTTATACTCAAAATCTTCTGGAACATGAAAGTATAAATTGTATCGTTGTAGATGGCGCAAATCGTAAATGGGTAGGAACAGCACGTGCAGGATTATTTCTAATTTCAGAAAGTGGAACAGAAGAGATTGCAAAATTTAATGAGAGCAATTCGTCACTCTTTTCCAATCAAATTAATGCCATGAATATCAATCCCGTTACCGGTGAACTATTTATCGCTACGGCTTCGGGGTTGATGGGGTATCGAACAGATGCTTCAGAAGGTAGGGAAGATTACTCTGAATTGAAAGTTTTTCCCAATCCCGTTCGCGAATCTTATACAGGTACAATTACGGTTAGTGGTATGATGGAAAATGCGTTATGCAAAGTTACAGACGCTAACGGCTTGTTGATTTGGCAAGATTACGCTAATGGGGGTACGTTTTCGTGGGACGGAAAAGATTTTTATGGAAATCGTCCCGCTACGGGTGTTTATTTTGTGATGGCTTCTGACAAAACAGGGAAGAAACGAGCTACAGCTAAGATATTGATAATTAAATAAGATGTTCTATTCTACCAAAGGAATTGTTTTACATAAAACGAAATATTCCGATAGCAGTTTAATTGTAAAAATTTATACTGAAACTTTTGGAACGCTCTCTTTTATTGTTAAAAATGCCTATTCTAAAAAGGCAAAAATCAACGCCTCGCTATTTTCTGCTATGTCGGTTTTGAATATAACTTTTAATTATCTTCCGAATCGAGAAATCTTTTTTATTAAAGAGGCGGTTCCTTATAAACCCTTTCTGCAAATTCCGTTTGATTTAAGCAAAAATGCAATTCTTCTATTTTATAATGAATTGCTATACAAGTTGTTGTATCAAGCAGATTCTGATAGTTCGATGTTTCATCTTATTGAAGAAAATCTCTATCAACTAGATGAAGCGCAGGGGAGTGTTGGCGATTGGCACATCAAGTTTCTTTTAAAACTGATTCACCATTTAGGAATCGAACCGGAAAATAATTATTCTCAGCAAAATCCCTATTTTTCAATCTCTCGCGAGAGCTTTGTTTCTTTGTTTAGCAGTTCAGATACCTTATCGGCGTCTGCAAGTTCCTATTTATCGTCTTTATTCGCTGAAGATACTGTTGGAAAAGTTTGTAAAGAGGTTCGAATGGAAACTTTGTACGGTTTAGTGAACTATATTCAGGTTCATAATGAGCATGTAGGCACGCTAACTTCTCTCTCTATTTTGTCGGAAATGTTTAAAAAATAATCCATTTAAAATCGCTACGTTTGAAGTGTTTAGCATTAAAAAATCGAGGACAAAATTTATAGAGGGTGAGAATTTATCCTTGTGCTTTGTTAACTTGTTGATTTATGCAGTTTTGTGTTTTTTGTATTAATGCTGATAAAAAAAATAAATTAATTTTCAAAAGAGGGCAGTCGGTAAGGATTTTTTTTGTACTTTTGCCGCCACAAAAAAAGAAGAGAATAATTAGAAAAAAAGATAGAAATGAAAAAAGAGTTGATTCAGTACGTGGAAGATAATTTTGTAGAAGTAAAACAATTTCCACAATTTAAGTCAGGTGATACAGTTACCGTTTCTTATAGAATCGTAGAAGGTAACAAGGAAAGAATTCAACAATTCCAAGGAGTTGTTTTGCAAATTGGTGGTCATGGCGTTTCAAAAACTTTTACTGTTAGAAAAATGTCTAATGGTGTTGGTGTAGAAAGAGTTTTCCCATACGCATCTCCATTTATTTCTGAAATTAAAGTGAACAAGAGAGGTGTTGTACGTCGTGCTCGTATTTTCTACTTGCGTGACCTTACTGGTAAGAAAGCTCGTATCAAAGAGAAAAGAGGAAACTAATTATATGTTTTCACAAAAAAAAGAGGGATGTGTTTGCATCCCTCTTTTTTTTTGTTTGCTAAAGAATAACTCACTTGCTGGGTAGTAAGATGAGACTATTGCTCAATTTGTCCTAATGTAGTGTTCGGGACACTATTAACTAGAGTTTCTTTTCAATAGGTAGCTGAATCTTTTATGTTACATTGATTTTAGCCAAATATTTTTCAGTAAATTTTTGCTTTTTTTGAGTACAAATTTTATTTTTAATCTTTGTTCAATAATATGAAACTAAAATTATTAACAAGTAAAGAATCAATAATCTTTTTTAGTATTTTTGCGCAAACATTAAAATGAGTAAAATATAGTTTAAATTCTTTTAAATTAAAACGTTAGTTCTAATATTGAAAATAAATAAACTGAATGAGTACATCTGAGATTATCTGGTTATTGGTGCAAGTGATAGGTTCACTAGCACTTTTTTTATTTGGCATGAAGTATATGAGTGAAGCGTTGCAACGTTTTGCGGGCCAAGGAATGCGGAATGTTTTGGCTTCTTTTACCTCTAATCGTTTCAAATCAATTTTTACAGGTGCTTTTGTTACTACAGTTATTCAATCGTCATCGGCGACAACGGTTATGGTTGTAAGTTTTGTAAATGCGGGGATTTTAAAGCTTCGGAATGCTATTGGTGTTATTATGGGGGCCAATATTGGCACAACGATGACCGCTTGGATAATTACGCTATTTGGATTGAAATTTGATATTTCAGCGTTTGCCATTCCTGTTATTGGTGCAGGATTTATCTGTATGATGTTGAATAAGATAAAGATAAATCAAGTGGGTGAATTTTTGGTGGGTTTTGGTATTCTTTTTTTAGGTTTAACATTTCTAAAGAATACCATCAGTGATTTAGACTTACAAAATAGTGAAGCCGTTCGCAATATTATTGCTTCGTGTGTAAGCGATGGAAACGCTCATATTGGTCATGTATTACTCTTCCTATTAATAGGAACGATTCTAACAACCATTCTGCAATCTTCTAGTGCTACAATGGCACTTACTATTGTTCTTTGTAGCGAAGGCGTAATTCCCCTTGAATTGGCAGTTGCGTTGGTTTTAGGAGAAAATATAGGAACTACAATTACGGCTAATATCGCTGCTGCCATAGGGAATTCTACGGCAAAACGAGCAGCGAGGGCGCACTTCCTATTCAACACTATCGGTGTTATTTGGATTTTGGTGGTATTCCGTCTTGTTATGCCTTTTATAAACTTCCTAACGATTTCGATAGAGGGTGTATCACCATACGTTAGTGCAGCAGCTGTTCCTGTTGCTCTCTCCCTCTTTCATACTTTATTTAACATTATGAATACCTCAATTTTGGTATGGTTTGTACCGCAGATTGAAAAATTAACCTCTCTAATGGTTCAAGGAAGTAATGAAGAAGATGAGGTGGAATATCGCTTGAAGTATATTAATACGGGAT
>JAEZOU010000067.1 GCA_023413895.1 Bacteroidota bacterium
TACAAATTCAGGATAGCCAATATTAACAAACTGCTCGCACTCGTTGTATGCTAGCATTACAGTTGTATCGCGTGGACAACTAAACTCAACATTGCCAGGAGTTAAAATTGATGGGCGAACAGTGATAGCAATAGTTGCCGTTGCTAAGCATCCATTATCATCGGTTACATTTACAGAGTAATTTGTTGTTGTTGGTATATTGGTTGTGGTAAGTGTTACTATTGGATCGGCAATGTTTGCATTGTTCAAACCGATTGTGGGACTCCATTCGAAAGTTGGTATTCCTACAAAATTTAATGCAGTAGCCTGTAATTGAGTAGTTTCATTGGTACAAATAATTGTTGGATCTGCTGTTGCAATTACAGAGATTTTTGCAGGAACAAGAATGGTAGCATTTTTGTAGTTTGCGTTTCCGCATTCGTCAGTAATAATTGCTAAAATAGAGATCTCTTGCACCTCTTCAGTTTGTATAATTGGTGTTCCAGCAAGAGGATTTTGAGTAATTGTTAACTTGTTGTTTTCCGTACAATTATCAGAAGAAATTGAGCGTACGGCAGCACAAATGTCTGGAATTGTAAATTCACAATTGGTTGCTGTAAGAGTGTAGTTAATAGGAGTACTTTCAATTACAGGTTTTATTGTGTCGTAAACTGTAATTGTATGGAAAAAGTTAGTGCTTTGATTACAGATATCTGCAACGTTATATGTGCGAATTAATTGGTAGCAACCTTCAGTTGGATTCTTAACTTCCATCGAATCAATAATAGTCAATACCAATTGTTCATCAGGAGTGTATGTTTCTCCCGAAATTTGATCTTTTATTTCAATACCTAATGCTGCTTCAATGGCATCAACAGTTGTGTAAATAGTTGTATTATGTGCATCATCAATACTGCAACCCATAATGGTTGTATATGCATTTTCGGCCAATGGTGGGAGTTCATCTTTAATTATCTCTACAACTTTTTCTTCAGGTGTATAGGTAAAGCAACCAGAAGTACGATGAGTAACTTTAGCAGAGTAAGTTCCAACTTCTGTAGCGAAATAGGTTTGAGAAATGGCTCCAGGAATGGCTACGCCATCTTTGTACCATTGGTAGGCATATTTTGTTCCAGGGCCAGATGCTGCAAGGGTAAGTTGTACACTTGATGTTTCGCAGAGAGTGGAGTGTTCTGAAAGTACAGTTATAGAAGCATCAGGTGGTCCTACGACTAATTTCCAACTCCCCTTAGATTTCTGCCACTCTGTACACCCAGAGGCTTTAGCATAACGAGTAAAGATATAAACACCTTCTGTTCCCATTATTTCGGAACTTGGAGTATAAGTTGCTTGGGCTTCGCCATCAATTTGAACGGGTTCCTCGCCATCTTTCTGAACATACCATTTATATTCAATACTTTCTATTGTTTCATCTAATAGTTTTGCATGAAGAGTGTCAGTTCCTACTACTAATGAGCCAATAGTAAGAGGGTCTTCAAATTTAGTGCATGCTATTTGACCTGTAGTTGCTATTTTTCCAGAATTTAGATTTGAACGGACACTTACGAGAGCTCGACTACTGCTACAACCGCTGACTGTATCCACAAAACTAACCCAACGACTAACCCAAGCATCGGTAACGTGAACAGTTCGCAAGCTATCGTGTGCCCAGCCACCAACAGCATGGTCGTACCAAGAGAATTTTCCATTTACAGGTTCTGGAATCTGAATTTCATAGTCAGTATCGTAACAAGCGTATTGTGGCTGTGTGACTACTGGTGCAGGAGGTGTTGTACCCTCCGTAACTTCAACCTTTACTGTATTGGTCATTTTTGTTGCGCAATTTCCGTTCTTGACTAATGCTCTGTAGAAGTAGGTTCCAATATCTAAAAGACCTAAATCTGCAGAAGAGATAGAGTTTGTGTTGTTAGGAATTGTGTGCCATGTGCCTGTAGTCGTGTCGGTGGTGTATTCCCAACGTTCAATATGTCCAATGGTACCTTCGATAAGTAATGGCTGTATCAAAGAGTGCTCACAAATGGTTTGGTCAGCTGATAAAATGCCTGGAACAGTTGCTTCGGTGATTTGATGTGTGTATGTTAGTTGCGTAATTTCACAATTATTAGGATCTGTAATTCCTGTATGTGTATAGGTGATAACCACTTCACCAACAGGCATTGTCTCCTTGATAGTTAAGCGATTACCAATTGTATCAATGTGAGTAGATAGCTCTTGTGAGAATGAGAAATAGCCACCTGCTGGAGTTGCTGTTATGTTGATGGGCTCACCGTAACAACTTGGTGATGTTTGGTCGGATGAAAATTCGATAGGAGATACTACAGTAACGGTAATCGGACCATAAAAGTTTTCATCTTGACAGCCAATTGAATTTTCCTTGAATTGACGAACGTAATAATTATAAGTTCCTGCTACGTCTGTAGAAGGCGTAATATTTGTGCTTGCAATAGGGTTAGTTCCTACTATATCATCATAAAAACGTGCATACCATGAAGGATCGGATAGCGTGACAAGTTCTGAGAGTGGTGTTGCTTCTTCTCCAAGACAATAGGTTATTGATGTTGTGCTGATTGTTGGAGGGTTTTCTGAGAAATTTTCATCAGAATTGTCATTGATAAGTCTTAATCTGCTACTGCAAGATGTGGGTAGGTATGTGGATGGGATGACTTCTATGGTTTCACCTATTGCATCAATAGGAAAACCTGTTTCAATTGTGTATTCCGTACCTGTAGAAACATTAAAAAAACGGGATCCTGGAGGATAAAGTTGATAAATTTCTATAAAAGGAATGGGTTCTGTAGCGCTATATGAGTAGTTACATACATTAATTTCTTGCAAAGTATAATCTTTATCACTACAATTGATTTCATTGTAGCTGTTTTTATCCACAACTACCACAATATCATTACGAATTGCGTTATTGTTGCAAGGTCCACCTTGTACAAATCCTGAAATAAACGATTCCTTTTTGAAATAAATATTATTAACGTATGATGTACCTTCTAATGTGCCATTTACATAGAGTGCAAGCATACATTCGTCATCAGTTGCTGACAAAATGTAGCAATCTTTAGTGACCTTACAGGTTAGTTTTACTCTAACTAACGTTTTATCAGGATTACCAGCTTCTAAATAATTGATATTCCAACCTACGGTTCCATTTGCATTACGTTCTGCATCAAAATAAGAGATAGCAGTAACGCCTTCGTCAGTATATAGCACTTCGGTGTTGTGATATTCAATCGTTTTAGGGAGAGGAATCTCTAATTTAGCATCTAAAATATCTTCTGTATCAATATTTTTTACATCGACAATAAAATTTATCGTATCGCCAGGCTTTATTGTGTAAACCCCTAATTCATCGTCAAATTCTACATTATCTCCTAAGTTCATTACACTTGATATGGCTTCTGCATCGGGAGAATATGCATCAATCCCCATTACAAAACATATCGGAAGAAAGACATCTCTTACTGTAGTGAAACGGAATTCAGTTTGTGTCTGATTGTTCGTAATCAATGAGTTGTTTGGATTCTCCATTATAAAAGTAGCAATGTCTAAGCCGCAATATTCATTTACTGGTTCTTTATAATTATCTCCTGTTGAGATAATGGATTGAAAGAAATTGCTGTCGGTAGGGTGTACTAAATCAAGAGGTTGCCATAGTGGATCTGTATCATGAGATAGGTCGAACCACTCATTATTGTCGTTTCTTAAAATTTTTAATTGTTCACCGAAATTTTTTGTGTCTCCTTCGGCTACTATATATCCCAATTTTACATTCACATCACCGACCTGAACTGTTCTAAATCCAGAAATAGGAATGTGAACTCTATTTGAATCACGAATATCTGCAAATCCATCAAATATTGTTATGTCTTGCCATTGCATAAGGTCATTCTCATATACAACGACCATACCCCAACCCCCAAAATATCCTGTGTTTTGGTCATCGCCAATTGCTGTTGCTATATCAGCTATAGTGTAGTTGCCATCTCCATATTGACGCACGTAATCTGTAATTTCAGCGTATGCTGCGTATGCGTAATCGTGGTAAGGGTCCGTATCAAAATGAATATCATTTATGTGTGCTGTTATCACAGTGTAATCTTCTGCATTTTTATGTTTGATTTTGACTTCATTCTTTTTGTAGCTAGAAAAGGGCTTTTTGCTAATCATGGCAGAAGAGCATGATGTGTACTGACCTTGAACTAAGCTATTGTTGTTGTAATTAAGTTGTGAACTATATCCATAACCACGGAATAAACCTGTAATCCAAAGGCTATCATTTAATTGAATACAATTCTCTTCAGGAAGTGTTGCTGTTCTAGAACGACTAACGTAAAGTGTATCACCTTCATAAATTACATAGTAATATTGTGTGTGTTTATTTAATGAAAAATAGATACGGATTGTGTCACCATCAGAACTACTTAGTGGAGTGAATTGATAAAGCCGTGTTAGTTCATTTGTATTATTAAACGGCAGGGTCACACTTAATTTGTGTCCAGCTATAGTCTCATTACGTTTTACCTCGATACTATTTTCAAAGTGGTTGTGATAAATCATGCCAGGGTCATCAGTTCTTCCCATCCAATACAAACCTGCAAAAACAATATTACTGCATTCTGGATTGCAGCCATTTGTTTGCTGAAACTTCAATTCAGCTGTGGATGAGTTGAAAGTTGTAGAAAATGTGTCAACATCAACGTAGCGTACATTTTGATTATATTGGGTTTCACTATATACACCATTATTGTTATCAGGAATGCCTAATTTTCTGCAATTGGTATTTCCAATAATTGTATAATCTCCCTTGATACGGTATATTTTCCTTTCAGGAGAATAGGTTGAAGTGCGTTGTGTAAAAGGTTCTAATAGTTGGGCGTGTAAGAAAAATGGAGTTAGCAAAAAGATCAAGATGGCTAGCCATGGTAAAAAAAGTTTTTTGAGTTTAGTAGATGTCTTCATTGTTATATTATTTTGTTTTTTACTCTAATTTTTATGTTTTATGGTGAAAGTTGAAATATTTTGTTAGAAAATGCCTTTTATAACATTGATGATTGTATTTATAATCAATTGTAAATCGAATTTTTAAGTCTATATTTATGTAAATTGAGCACACGATAAGTGTATCTACAAATGTAGTTGAATTTATATATGTTTATCCTTAAAAAAACTTAATATATTTTTTTTTAGACTAGTGAAATTGAAGAAAGTAAAAATATTAATTGCGTTGAATTTAATATGAACTTTTGATATGAATTTTGCTTTTTGCTTTTTGTCTATTGTTATTAACAATACATGTTTATAAGATTGTGGAGAATTACATAGATAATTGGGTAAATTAGTTGGTTATATATGTCAACCAATTAAGAGTTTGGAACTTAATATACTAATTCATGCTTTTAGTTAACATTTTTGAGGGGAGGAAATCTGGATATTAGTTCTAACGCTTTTGTACTCTAGAGGTTGCTGAAAAGATAATCTGTTGTGTGTTGTTATTGGTTTATGAGTCGTTAAGTATTTTTTCCTCCTAATTTGTTTTTTTATGAGATAGCGGCAACTGTATGTTAATATAACAGATATGTTATTGTTGTTATGTGTACGTTTGAATTGTGGTATCCTCTATGCGATGACAAAAAAGAGTGTTCCTATGAAGAAACACTCTTTTAAAAGTTATATGGGACTTTAGGGTTTACAAAGTTGTAATATGTCCTTTTTGCATTGTTTCAATACCGTTGTAATCGGTTACAATTAGGATATATTGGTATATTGCATTAGGATATATTTTTCCATTTACTTGGCCGCACCATTGGAACCCTTTTTCAGTAGTGTAGAACACTTGGTGCCCACTTCTATCGAACAAGTAGAACTCGATTTTCTCGATAAGTGCGCCTTGGGTAAGGGTAAGGCAATCGTTTAAGCCGTTAGCATCGGAGGGTGAGATGGCGTTAGGAAGTACGATGTATGGTTTACAAGCAGGAATTGTGAGGAATGATTCTGCTGTACAGCCGCTAACATCAGTAATAGTAAGTTCGTATGTTCCAGGGGTTGAAACCTCAATATCAGGTGTGGTTTCGCCATTGCTCCATAGGTATTGTACATCGTCTGTATTGACACTACTTTCAATAATTGTATAGAAGTTATCGCAATAATCGATATCAGAGTTAAGGGTTACGAAAGGAGTTTCTACATCGAAGCGAATACGAGCGATACTATCGCAGCCATTGTCAGATGCATTAGGATATGTAAGTTCGTAGTTTCCTGGTGTGCTCCAAGCGGGATGTTCATCTTCTGGGAGAATGGCAGGTGCATATATGTATGGAAGGTTTTCTTCGCAAGTTTTTACAGTATCAGCAGAGTAGTGTGTTTCTACTGCTGCGGGATCTAACATAATTTCTCTTATGATAACAGAATCGCAGATGCTATCATTATCGAAAAGTGTGTGCTTAACGATATAAGGACCAGGACCAGGATACACGTGTATAGGATTAAGTTCGTGTGATACAGGGCTTCCATCACCAAAGTCCCACTCTACAAATTGCACATCTTGATTATCGTTTCCACCATTGTTTATTTTACTTACTGTGCTACTATCAATAAATTGTACTTTATAGCTACAATCTTCAATAATTTGTTCGTAAGTGAATTGTGGGTCTAACTCGTAATAGTTGACTGCTGCATTGAATATGAAAGGTGCACCTGTATAAGCATTCATTTCGCAGCGGAAGTCTGTTTCGCTTGTGTTTCTAGTACGAGATAATGAACGCATATCGTCGTAGTCGCTTATATAAACATCATTGATGTACCATCTGTAGGTTTTGAAACCCCAAGGTACGGAGACATCGACATTATCATCACCGCAAGCTTGAATATCTAATTCTCCTTTAACACCACGACCTGTAAAGTAAGCATAAGCGTAGTGGTACTCTGGAGAGCAGTCGGCAACCATTACGCGCAAGCGGATGATTGTTTGTGGGTCGTCATAATTTCGTAAGTCAAAAGCAATTGGCATCCAGTCGCTCCATACAATAGCGGTAGAAGTTTGTGTACAGCAATTCTGTCTGTTATTTCCGCTCGCGTCCATTAACTCGTGAGCGCAAGTGTTTACAGCGCCAGTAATAATACCGCTGGTATTGGTTTTTGGTGGATTTACCATAAATGTACTATGCATTGGGTTCGCAGTTACATAACCCCCACCAATATCGGTAACTTCGATTTTAAAGTATGGATTCTGATTGGCTTCGTGGCTTGGTGCTTGAGAAACGAAGGCAAAATAAACAATGAGAACGTTCTCCTCAGGCGTAGGTTTAAAGTAATAGTCAGCAACAGCACTATAGATATTTCCTGCACCTCCTGTTTGGTCGGAAAATTCATCGCCCAACTTCATTACAAACAAATCGCCATCAATAGAGTCAACCCAATCTTGGATTTGTGGGAAAGTGTTTAAGTAAAGAGGTGGATTAAAAGGAGTCCATCCATTGGTACTATTACCTATTGATTTGCAAGCGCGTGTATCATTAAATCCGGATGAGATGATACTATGTGAGTAGGAAGTAGGATTTCCTGTAATGACTTGTTGTCCTGGAGGGATATGGTGGGCGCCACAATTGTTTACCACGTGCGTTCCTGAAGAACCCCCACGCGTAAGTTGGCAATATCCAGAATCTCGTAGATCAGTAAAACTGGAGGGTACAATGACAGGAATACCGTTGTAAGGAGTTATACCCGCAGGAACTTGAGCAAAAAGATTGAAAAATAGAATGCTCGTAAGGCATACCAAAGCAAAAAGAAGCGTCTTTTTCATAAGCAGTTTATATTCGTTACGTTTGCAAAGACAACATTTTATTACAAATGTTGCATCTGTATTGCATTTTTATTTCAAAATGCAAAAATAGGTAAAATTTAGCATTATTTGTCTCTGTTTTGTACAAATGATGAACTTTTTGAAAAAAATAAATTAGAAGAGGAAAAATAGCACAATTAGATGTTGTTTTTGTATTGGCGAAGAAACTGTTGTTGAGAGATTGCGTGAGGGATGGAAGCGGTTATGAGCGCCGGTTTGTGGACTTAGAATTAAGAACTTATAGTTTGGAATTTGGGTTTTGAGGAAATTTTGAGGTGAGAGCACGAGGCGCGAAATTTGAGCGGACAGCCCGACGGCGAGCGGGGAGGGAAGTGGGCGGAAGGAGCCGGCACGCCCAAATAAACCCATAAAAAAGAATCTTTTAAAATTTAGATTCTAAAAAAAGAATATATTTGCAGATGTGATATAAAGAAATAAATTTATTGACTTACAGTAAAATAACAAATAATGACGTCCCAAAGCGAAGATTTAAATAGGAAAGAGAATTATTTTTTGCCCATTACGCGGAAAGAGATAGAGTATTTGGGTTGGGATTACGTAGATGTAATTCTGATTTCGGGTGATGCGTATGTGGATCATCCTTCGTTTGCGGCGGCGGTGATAGGACGAGTTTTGGAGCAGCAGGGTTTGCGAGTAGCTATTTTGCCGCAGCCCAATTGGCGTGATGACCTTCGAGACTTCAAGAAATTGGGAGCTCCGCGTCTGTTTTTTGGTATAACTGCTGGAAATATGGATTCGATGGTGAATCACTATACGGCGTACAAGCGTTTGCGTAGTGATGATGCTTATACTGCAGGTAATGTGGCTGGATTTCGGCCCGATTATGCATCAGTGGTTTACACGAAGATTGTAAAGCAACTTTTTCCAAATATTCCTGTGATTTTGGGCGGCGTAGAAGCGTCGATGCGACGAATTTCGCATTACGATTATTGGAGCGATACGTTAAAGCCATCGGTTTTGGTAGATGCTGGTGCCGACTATTTAGTGTATGGAATGGGAGAACGTCCAATAGTGGCCATCGCTGAGGCTTTTCAGAATAAGAATTGGAATGAAGAGATTAGAAAAATACCTCAAGTAGCTTATTTTACGAAAGATAAATCAGATTTGAATCCTGATGATTTATTGCTAAATTCGTACGAGGCGGAGATGCAGGATAAACGTAAATATGCGGAGAGTTTTGTTCGTTTTGAGCGAGAGAGTAATCAAGTGCAGCAGCGGAGAATTGTGCAACCTACAAATCGGGGTTGGGTGGTGGTTAATCCTCCATTTCCGCCTGCAACAACCGAGGAGATGGACAAGTTTGCGATGTTTGACAAGATGATGAATGCGCCACATCCGAAGTATAAAAAACGTGGGGATATTCCTGCTTTTGAAATGATTAAAAATTCGATTAATATTCACCGGGGATGTTTTGGCGGATGTAGTTTTTGTGCTATTGCAGCCCATCAGGGTAAGCAGATAGCGTCGCGTTCTGAAGCTTCAATTTTGGCGGAGGTGCGCGATTTGGCGCAGCGAGAATATTTCAAAGGGCATATTTCAGATTTAGGAGGACCTTCAGCCAATATGTACCAAATGAGAGGTCGTGATTTGTCGCTTTGTGCAAAGTGTCAGCGTGATTCATGTATCTTTCCCAAAAAGTGTAAGAATTTGAGTGCTAACCATTTCCCGCTAATTAATCTTTATAAGAAGGCGGCTTCGGTACCAGGCGTTCGTCATATTACTATTGGCAGTGGAATCCGATATGATATGTTGTTGACGGAGGATAGTGCGGAGGATTTGGCAAATGGTTATACGGAATATTTAAATCAGGTGGTGGCAAATCACGTATCAGGGCGGTTGAAAGTGGCGCCAGAACATACCGATGCTTCCGTACTGAAGCGAATGCGCAAGCCTGATTTTCGAAATTTTGAACTTTTCTTGAAGCGTTTTCAGAAAGCAAATCGACAAGCAGGAAAAAATCAACAATTGATACCCTATTTAATCTCCTCATTCCCAGGATGTACGTTGGAAAATATGGCGCAGTTGGCTGTGAAGTGTAAGGCGAATAACCTGATCACTGATCAAGTACAAGATTTTACACCTACACCGATGACATACGCAACTGCACTCTACTATTTGGGTTTTGACCCCTATACTGGCGAAAAGATTCTTGTGGCACGAAAAGTAGATGATAAACGTAATCAACATCTTTTCTTTTTCTATAAGAAACCGGAAAATAGAGAACGTGTGTCGGCATTGTTAACAAAAATAGATCGTCAAGATTTAAAGAGAAAACTATTTTAAAATGTTGTTTAGTTATATTTAGAGATGAAAAAAACGATTCTTATTCCTTTTGTGTGTTTGGCTATACTATTTTCAAGTTGTGCCGTTTTGCAATTGGCAAATTTAGCTCGTTGCCAATTCAGTATGAAAAATGTTTCAGATATTACTTGGGCCGGAATTAATTTAAGTAATATCAATGGCTTGAGTGATTTATCGTTAGATAATTTACGAAAAGCTCGAGAGGCATTGAAAAATAAAAATTTTGGTATCTCTTGTAATATCAATGTAAATGCTAAGAATGATACTAAGTTTCCTGCAAAAATGATAGGTTACGATTATGAATTGTATTTAGAGGATTATCTGTTTGCAACAGGAAATAGTCATAATAAAACTTATTCCATTCAACCCCAAACCATTTCAACCTTGTCAATACCATTACAGTTTGACATAGCAAAGATTATCAAAGATGGGGAATTAGGTTCGGTAATAAACTTGGTTCGTAACCTAACTGATTATGGAAAGGGTGAGCCTTCGCAAGTAAAAATTAGATTTACTCCTTATATGCAAGTTGGCGAAAAAAGTCAGCCATTAGCCCCCATTTCACTTAGTAAAACTTTCCAGTAATAGATTAAAAATGTGTGATTAATTCCACAATAAATCTGTCGTGGTTGTTTTGTAAACCTTTGGAAAGGAAGAATTTTTCGTAGTCAAGGCGAATCGCTCCACGGAAAGGAGATTCAATAAAGGTAAGCGTAATGCCAGTGGTTAATCGTTGGCGTAAAGTGCTTTTACCTAAATCGATACCCTCGAGGGGTTCGCAAGAGGAGATTACATCGTAGCGAGCTCCTAAGGAGACTTTCTTCAGATATTTGTTTGGAATGTTGATGTTGTAGAATAAAAATGTTTGCAGAGCTTGCGTTGGCGAGTAGTTTTTGTTGTAGTGTTTGCGACAAATATATTCTGCTTCCAAATGGAAATTATAGAAATCGTAGGTGAAGCCTGCGCCCATATTGTGAGATTGGATTGTGTCACCTTGTGCTGCAATATACCCGTAGTTGAGGGTAAGGTTAAAGTTGCGGAAAAGGTTGAATTCACCGCGAGTTACATAGCTAAGTGTTTTTTGCCACTCCATTTGAGCTGCAAATCCGTGCGTATTGAAAACGCCTGCAGTAATGCGAAATGGTACAACCTTATCCCATTGGTAAGTTAGGGTAGCACCAGCATCGCTCCATCCCGTAACATATTGAGTGAGAAAAGATTTATCGGAGAAGTAATATTTGTATGGCGACAGAAGATTTTCGGTGCTAAAGGGCAATTTGTCGTATCCGATGGTCAATGTGAGGCCTTTTACAGGCTTAAAGTGAGCGAGTAAGCAAACAATCGAGATTTTTCCACCGTAAGCAAGGTCGGCTAAAGCATGATAGGAAAACATTGGGTGGAGGTCTCCGTTGACACCGACGCGTGCGTGGCGAATTTGAAAGTGGTGAGCATCTAAACGTGGATTAAATTCATAGCGACAGAGCAGTGTAGCGGAGAATTTCGGTTTGTAGTAAGCGCGTTTCTCCGCGTCTGTCATCTGTAGTGGATCTTTTTGTTTGGTGCTATCTTGTGCAAAAATTGAATGGGTTGTGATAGCTATAAATGCAAATAAAAGAAAAATCTTATTCATCTAATTGTTTAAAATTAGTAGTTTCCACTATTTTCGTATTGACGTTGCTCTTCTTCTAAAGAGAAAATACAACTATCCGCTTGGCGCAGCATATAATATAGATGTTCCATTTTATTGTTTAAGTTGGTATCAGTCATTACTTCGTTTACCAACGCATCGATTTTTTCTTTGATTGTTACGTCCATCTTTTATTTTTTAAAATGAATTTATGAAAGTTTAGAGATATTTTCTTTTAAGTATGTTGTACATTCCTCAAAAGTTTTGAAAGTGTGTTCTTCAGGAATTAATTCAGGAATAACCTTCATTGTTTTGAGCATATACATAGGTTGTGGTTGAATAATTGTCATCAAAACGTGAACTCCTTGTGCTTGAAGGTCTTTGATGGCAGTTTCCATTGCGTACAATCCAGATTGGTCCATGAAGGATACCAATTTCATACGGATAATTACAATTTTGATGTTATTAGGTACATCGTGCATTACCTCTTGGAAACGGGTGATAGAACCGAAGAAAATAGGTCCATTCAAACGTTGAATATAGATCTTATGGCGGAATTCATCGGTTACACTTGCTTCGTCATCCCATGGAGACTCTTTATCAAAAACAGTGATTTCTCCAGCGTTATAGCCGCTTTCAACCAAGTCGCTGGCGCGTTTCATGAAGAGTACGCAAGCAATAATCATACCGATACCCACAGCGATAAGAAGATCTACAAATACGGTAAGGAAGAGTACAAGTAACAATACAAGTGCATCGGCGCGAGGAATTTTGCGTAAATCTTTTAAGCCCTTAAAGTCGATAATGCCAATTCCGACAGTAATCAAAATACCTGCCAAAACGGAAAGTGGAACAAATTTAACAAATCTTCCCAAACCTAATAAAATAGCTAAAAGAAAGAGTGAGTGGACCATGCCCGAAACTTTGGTAAAACCACCACTTTTTACATTAACAACGGTACGCATAGTTGCTCCTGCACCAGAAATTCCACAGAATAGTCCTGCTGCCATATTACCGATACCTTGTCCTATAAGTTCTTGATTACTATTATGTTTTGTTTTTGTGATATTGTCAGCGACAACAGAGGTAAGCAGTGTATCTATAGAGCCTAATCCAGCTAAAGTAAGGCCTGGAATAATTGCCATTTTTAACGCTGCAGCCCAATCAATGCCAGCCAAGCTAATGTCTGCACGGGCAAAAAATGGAAGAGGAAAGCCTGATGGAATTTCTCCAATGGTGAGTTTCTCAGTATTAAAACCATCAATAAATAAGGAAATTACAGTTACAACGATAAGCGCTACCAACGTTGAAGGAATCTTCTTGGTAAGTAGTGGAAATAGGTAAATGATAGCAATTGTAATAATTCCAAACAACAATGCGTACGCATCAAAATTGACAATTTTTTGTGGAAATTGTGTAATCATATCTACAATCAAAACGGGAGATTTCATTCCAAAAAGTGGGTAAATTTGTTGTAGAATGATAATGATGCCGATACCGCTCATAAATCCAGAGAGAACAGGGTATGGGATATAGCGGATATATTTTCCAATTTTTAGTACTCCAAAAAGTATTTGGAATAATCCACATAACATACCAGCTAATGAAATAGTAATGAGTACAGTGCTGATGTTTGGAGCTGTCATCGATGCCCACGTGGTAGAAATTAAAGTAGCAGTGATAACAGTCATAGGCCCTGTAGGACCACTGATTTGTGATTGGGTTCCGCAGAAAAGTGAGGCAAAAAACCCCAACATAATGGCACCGCAAAGTCCTGCTAATGCACCAAGGGCTCCAATGTTACCTACATCTTCCACACTAATACTTCCAAAAGCTTGGATACCGAAAGCAAGAGCTAACGGAAGCGCAACAATTCCGGCAGTAATTCCGCCAAAAAGATCTCCTTTTAAATTGTTTGTTGGTATAAACTTCATGATAATCAGAATGTTATATTGAAAAATTAGTTTTAAAAATTTTCGGCAAAGGTAATAAAAAGTTCTCATAAATTTCATATATTTGCAGTCGCAAATAATTTAGGCAGTTTTTTGAGAAATTTTCAATAGGTTTGAAAATCCAATTGATAGTGAACAGAAATATTGATAAATTGTTATGCTATTTGTTCTTATTCTGAAAATCATTGAAAAATAAATAGTTATGGAGATCACTTCTCAACAAGATTTATCCAGAAATGAGGAATCTAGTGGAAATAAAAATTCAACCTACGAAAAACCTATCAATTGGAAAGGAATCAAAGAGTATCTCAAAGAATTGCTCTCTTTGCGTGATGATGCAGATGCAGAAGCAACCATAGAATCGATTACCAAATCGGTAGAGTTTAAAGGGGTAAATGTTTGGGTTCTCTTTTTTGCTATCATTGTGGCTTCTTTAGGGCTCAATGTCAATTCTACAGCTGTTATTATTGGAGCAATGCTTATCTCTCCGCTTATGGGGCCAATCAACGGAATCGGTCTTTCAATCGGAATTTCTGATGATGTGTTGCTGCGTAAGTCACTCTACAACTATGTTGTAATGGTGGTTATCAGTTTTGTGGCTTCTAGTCTCTACTTTTTGGTTTCACCCTTGGGAGATGCTCAATCGGAATTGTTAGCACGAACAAGCCCTACGATTTTCGATGTATTGATAGCATTTTTCGGAGGGTTAGCAGGAATTGTTGCTCTTTCCCGTAAATCTCAACCCATTACCGTAATTTCAGGCGTTGCTATTGCAACCGCTTTGATGCCACCACTTTGTACCGCTGGTTATGGCTTGGCAACCCTTCAACTAAAGTATATGATTGGGGCCTTCTACCTCTTTTTTATCAATTCTGTTTTTATCGCCTTTGCAACCTTTGTAATGGTGCGCTATCTGAATTTTCCTCACAAAAAGTATTTAGATCCGGTACGAGCTAAAAAAGTGCGCCGATCAATTCTTGTTTTTGTTGTTTTGGTGATGATTCCTAGTGTTTTTACTGCTGTTAATGTAGTGCGAGAAACCAATTTTAACCGTCACGTTGCGGGATATGTAAATGCTATTCAAAATGATGGAGTTTTTCAAAATGTTCAGTTGTTAAAGGTTGATAAATCATGGACGCCTAAAACCTCAGTACTGACAATGTCTGTGTTTGGTAAGGAATTGAGCGATAAGGATATAGAGGTGATGACACGCAGATTGTCAGAGTTCGATATTGAGGAAACAAAGTTGAAAGTGAAGCAGATAGGAACAACCACTTTTGATATGGAATCTGGAACGGAGATGCTTTCAGAATTGTTGGATAAGAAAGATGATGAGATTGCTGAGTTGAAGGCGCAAATTGCACGTATCAACATTGAGGAAGAGAATATGAAAAAATATGGTTCACAGTCGGTACAGTTGGCGCGCGAAGTGAAAGTTTTGTATCCAGAAGTGCAAGCTTTTTCCGTTTCCCGTAACATAGTGGCGCAAACCGCTTCTATGAAGGCCGATACAATTTGTATTGCCTTTGTAAAGTGGGAGGAAACACCCGCTGCACATCAAATAATACAACTGCAGGATTGGTTAAAGCAACGTATGAATGAGAAAAAAATTAAGATTGTAAATGAATAATATGGATTTCGATTTTCCGATTACAATATGTAATAGTGATGAGGTGATACAGATAGGGTCAGCTGCGGAATTTCAGTCTCAATTTGGCCATTATCGTACAATTTGTGCCGCTGGGGGCGTGGTGATGTGTGGGGATAAGGTTTTGATGATTAATCGATTCGGGAAGTGGGATTTCCCTAAGGGGAAACAAGAAATTGGCGAATCTGTTGAACTTACCGCCCAGCGCGAGGTGATGGAAGAAACTGGATTGAAAACTGTTGAGTTGGTAAAACAACTTCCTGATACGTGGCACACCTATTTACTAAATAACGAACCCATACTGAAACGTAGTTGCTGGTTCTTGATGAATGGTGATGCTACTCAACCGCTGATACCTCAAGTAGAAGAGGATATTCAGCAAGTAATTTGGGTGCCAATAACGGAGGTGAAAAATCGATTGGAAAATTCATACTCTTCACTGAAAATCTTTTGGCATCAGGTTATTAATCTAATTATGCACTAAAATTAATGCTTATGGCTTTAAACTTTGACTCCCGTATTTCCGCTTTTGAACAGTTAGGACTTTGGTTAGAACAATTTCTAAAAGAGGTTGAAAATAATAGATTTACTGATGATTTTAATGCTGAATTTCAAGCTATAATCGAACGCCAATCTCGGGAAAATGGTTGGTTTACACAATACAATATTTACAGCTCTTTGGCAGCAATCCGTGATAATCTGCAGGCTGAAAGTTTGAATAATTTGAGGTTTGTGTATGGAAATAGAATTGCTACTTCATGGCAGGAAAAGATTGTAGCTGTGGTTACAGGAGCTTTCTTTCCCCTTGTTTCGTTCTACGATTTTATGGTGGTGTTACTTACGGGAAATGTTTTACAAATCAAACTTCATGCCGATGATAAGTTGTTATTGCCCAAAATTGCCCAAAAATTGATGGAAATAGAACCTGATTTTTCGGAAAAAATTAAGTTTGTGGATCAACTTCATGATTTTGAAAGAGTGATCATAACGGAAGAAAATGGTCATTCGGAAGTGTTATGTCAATATTTTTCTAAGTATCCCATGTTTGTCCATCGGCGCCAAAGGGCTGCTGCTATCTTGACCGGAAACGAAACATTGACGCAATTACGCGCTCTTAGTAACGACATCTGTCGCTATTTTGGTAATACTTTTCGTTCTGTTTCTAAGGTTTATCTTCCTAAAAAATACAACTTTACCAATCTGCTACAAGCTATTCAAGGACATACCGAACAGCTCAATGAATATAATGCTTACTTGAGTAATTTAGAGTATCAGAAGGGAATTTCTTTGCTCAATTCTATTCCTTTTTATGATGCAGGCCCTATGATTTTGATTGAAAATGAGCAGTTTTTTCCACCCAAATCGGTTTTGTATTACCAATATTATGATAAAATTGATGATGCAATTGCAGATTGTGAGGCGCACAAAGAACAGATTTCGTGTGTAGTGGCTTTACCTGGAATTTCAGCGCATTTCTTGCCTTTAGGAAATACATATCGTCATGATTTCCAGAGTAATGTAATAGTTTCTGATATTGTTGAATTTCTAATCTGATTCTGATGAAAAAACGTATAATGGTATCCATTGCAGTTGTGGTTTGCGTTTCGGTATTTTTTCTGATAGTGTCGATTTTACATCTTTATCGAGAAGCTGAGAAAGTGCAGAAAAATATCTTTACGCGCGAGGTTATTTCGGTAGGTAACGATGTTGTGGATAGAATCGATCGACTGCTACGCGAGGATTCGTTATATCATCAGGTTGATACGCTTGTTGCTGCGGATTCTGTGGGTGAACTTGGAGGGGGAATGTATCAAAAAATTCACAAAAGTTTTCTTGTGGATCCTTCGCGAATGTTGCCCGTAGGTGTTGTGAATACAACAATCAACTACTTGGAAAATGATGTGACAATTTCTAACTCAGATACACTGTTTTTTGATACAACTTATAAAAAGATGTTTTCGCTAAATTCCTCAATATTAGAATCATCAGTGGAGGATTCGTTGCCTAATTCACTCTATGTAGAGATGATGAAAACTCCCATAGATTTGAATAAAATTGAGATGGATTCTGTTACCAAGATGTTGTTGAATCGCAGATATTTAAATCGTATTATTCGGGAGGAGTTTGCGGATGAAAATATCGATTTAGATTTTGAATTTGGCTTATATAACTCTTTTACCACTCAATTTGTAGTGATTTCTGATAACGTGAATCCAGGAGAATTGCTGAAGAGTCAATATGTTTTTAGTTTAAAAAATTCTGATCGATTTTGTACACCTCATTATCTGATTATCGCCTTCCCCAGCGAAAGAATTATCTTTTTGCACCGTATGGGAGTGATTGTTGGGTTGATTTCGACCTTTTTTGTGATTATCATCTTTGTGGTTATCTATATTTTTTATCAACTCTTCCGTCAAAAGCGAATAGCTGAGGTGAAAAATGATTTTATAAACAACATAACGCACGAGTTTAAAACTCCAATTTCTACTATCTCATTGGCGTGTGAAGCGCTGTCCGATAGGGATATGATGGCGAATGAAGCGGTGAGAAGTTCTTATATTTCCATTATTTATGATGAGAACAATCGACTGAAGAATTTGGTTAATAATATTCTACAATTGGCACAATTGAAGAAAGGTCAATTGCAGATTAACTTGGAGAAATTCAATGTTAATGATTTGATTAACCATATTTGTGAAGCTTTTATGTTGCAAATTAGAAGTCGTAAAGGTACGTTAACGAAGAGCTTAGATGAATCAAGACCGATTATTATTGGAGATTATATTCATATTGAAAATATTCTTGTTAATTTGTTAGATAATGCCCTTAAATATTCTCCTGCAAATCCTGAAATATCTGTTTCTACATATTGTGGTAAGCGTGATTTAGTAATAAAAATTTCAGATAAGGGAATGGGAATTTCTAAGAAAAATCTAAAACGTATTTTTGATGATTTCTACAGAGTCAATCAAGGAAATGTTCACGATACAAAAGGTCATGGTTTGGGTTTACATTATGTGAAATCGATTGTGAAACTTCATGGTGGTACAATTTCTGTAGAGAGTGTTGAAAATCAAGGATCTACATTTATTATTACATTACCCTATAAAAAAAGTTAGTTATGAATATTAAAGTAACCCTGCTATTAGCAGAAGATGATGTGAATTTGGGAAAGATTTTGTCAGCCTTTTTGGATGCAAAAGGTTTTTCTGTAATTCATGCGCATAATGGGGAGGCTGCGTATGAACTATTTTGCACTAAGAAAATTGACCTCTGTTTGGTAGATGTGATGATGCCGATTAAAGATGGTTTCACCTTAGCGAAAGAGATTCGTAAACGTGACGACCGAGTGCCTATCATTTTTATCACTGCAAAGAATATGCAGGAGGATGTAATTCACGGACTTACAATTGGCGGCGATGATTATATAGTTAAGCCCTTTTCAATGGATGTGCTTTTGGCCCGCATTCAAGCGATGTTGCGAAGAACCAATTCAGATAAAGAGCAAGCGCAACCGCAGCAAATTTACATCGGTTCCATCCTTTTTGATGTGAATCACCAAACATTGATTGCAAATGGAAAATCAAAGAAGTTAACTACCCGCGAAACGGAGCTTCTTATGATGTTGATTGATAAGAAAAATGATGTTTTGGAAAGAGGTTATGCACTAAAAAAAATATGGGGCGATGATAGTTATTACAACGCCCGCAGTATGGATGTTTATATTACAAAGCTACGTAAATTGCTTGTTTCGGACCCTTCGGTACAAATTATTAATGTACACGGAATCGGTTTTAAATTAGTGATGTAGTATCAATATCTTCATCCTCTTCTTCATATTTCTTATGAAGAGCGTAGTTTCTCCATTTTTCTAGAACAGCGGTGAAGTCTTCTGGAAGCTCGGAGTCAAAGAATTTATACTCTCCTGTTGCAGGATGAGTGAATCCTAATTGTTTTGCATGTAGTGCTTGACGAGGCATCAAGTTGAAGCAATTGTTGACAAATTGTTTGTATTTGGTGAAGGTGGTTCCTTTGAGAATTCTATCGCCACCGTATGTATCGTCGTTGAAGAGTGGGTGCCCAATAGATTTTAAATGAACTCTGATTTGGTGTGTGCGTCCTGTTTCCAAAACGCATTCAATAAGAGTAACATATCCAAATCTTTCAATAACCTTCCAATGGGTAACAGCATGCTTGCCCGCATCTCCATCAGGGAATGTAGTCATCACCATACGATCTTTGGGATTACGACCGACATTAGCAATGATGGTGCCCTCATCTTCCTTAAAATCGCCCCAAACCAAGGCGTAATATTTTCTGTCAATGGTGTGGTCGAAGAAGTTTTTGGCTAACTTCATCTGAGCCCATTCCGATTTAGCAACAATCATAATGCCTGACGTATTCTTGTCAATGCGATGTACCAATAGCGGACGAACAGGTTCGCCTTCTATAGTTTTCTTGTCCAAGAATCTATATGTGAGAGCATTAACTAATGTTCCTGTATAGTTTCCGTATGCAGGATGCACCACTAAGCCAGCAGGCTTGTTAATGATAATCAAGTCGTCATCTTCGTAGGGAACAGTTAATGGAATGTTTTCTGGAATAATTTCTAATTCCTTTGGCTCATTGGGTAAAAGTATTGTAATCAGGTCGTTAGGCTTAACTCGATAGTTAGATTTTTCCGCTTTCCCATTCACTAATATGCAATTTGCCTTTGCCGCTTGCTGAATTTTGTTGCGAGAAATATTGGACAAGATATTCATCAAGTACTTGTCCATTCTTAAAAGTACTTGTCCTTTATCAACGGTAATTCGGTGGTGTTCGTAGAGTTCCTCTTTCTCCTCTTTGATATCGAGAGTTAATTCTTCTTGCATATTATTGTAAATTATTGATAATCAGTTTTGCTTCGTTCAGTTTTTCTTGTAAAAGTTCAGTGCTTTTTGCTTCCATCAGTAATCTTAAATAGGGTTCTGTATTAGAAGGGCGTACATTGAACCACCAATCTTGAAATTCGATTCTGTAACCATCAAAATCCATTATTTTTATTGGCTGTTCTTGATGGGTAAAGTGTTCCTTTAATGCTTCCATTGCTTCCTGTTTCTGTTCAATTTTGAAATTGATTTCTCCAGAATTAGCGTACGAAGCAATCTGTTTGATAATTTGAGAAAGGGAGATTCCTTTCTTTTTGAATTTGCTGATAATGTGTAAGATGATAAGTGATGCCATCATAGCGGAGTCGGAGTAGAAGAAATCGCGGAAGTAGTAGTGTCCCGCAAATTCGCCACCAAAGATTCCATCAACCTCGCGAAGTTTAAGGGCTGCGTATGCACGTCCTACACGCCAAATATAAGGAGTGAATTCCATTTTTTCCAAATATTCAGATACTGATTTAGATGTTCTAATATCTTGAATATAAATCCCTTTTAATTTTTTCTCCTCTCCAAAATAGTGACCCATCAGCGCAATCATCAGGTCGGGAGCGATAAATTGTCCTAATTCATCTACAAACATTACGCGGTCTGCGTCTCCATCGTAGATAACGCCAACGTCAGCGTTGCGCGCAAGCACCTCTCTCTTAAGGTCGCGTACGTTTTTCTCCTCAAGCGGGTTGCCATCGTGGTTCGGGAAGTTGCCGTCTAATTCATTGTAAAGGTAGTGCGGTTGCGTTCCGAATAGTTCGCCAACTAATAATGAAGCCATTCCGTGTGAACAATCCATCACAATGTTCAGATTGGAAATATCGTGTGTGTATTGTTTCAGAAATTCTAAATACTCATTCTGACAAGAATATTCCACAATTTTACCCCGATTTTCTGCAACTTTTACGCTTTCTGTAGCAATTTTTTGCTCAATTTCACGCAATCCTGTATCGTAGCCACAGGGTAGTGCACCCCGCCGAGATACTTTTAAACCATTGTAATCCTTCGGATTATGTGATGCAGTAATCATAACGGAACCATCAAAATCGTGCTTTGCCGTGAAATAATACACCATTGGGGTGGTGCAAAGCCCTAAATTATAGACATCTGCGCCCGCATCTGTAATTCCTCTACTTAATGCATCAAACATCGCTGGTGATGAAAGACGCATATCTCGGCCGACTAAAATCTTTTTCGCTTCCAAGAGCTGTGGAAGGAAATATCCAAATTTGTAAATGGTTTCCAAATCAAAATCTTGATTGTAAACACCTCTGAAATCGTATGCTTTAAATGCTGACATATTATTGTTTTTTAATTGGGATTGTCTTTAATGAAATTAATCCATTGTTCAAAATGTAAATCGTTGATTCTGAATGTGATATTGTAAAAAGCACGTGCCCAATACGATTTTACATTAAATCCTTTAGGGCGTTCGGTAAATCTTTCGCAGAGAACGGTTTGCTTTGTCGTTGTGTGAATAATGCAGACCCAAACGGCTGCGGCTTTCACGTTTTGGTCCAATGACTCAACAATGAAGAGAACTGCAAATTCTGTATTTTGAGGAATTTTAAGTTGCGAGATATAGTTGATAATGAACTCTTCGTTGTATGTATTCTCTATTTGAATATGTTTCTTGATGCGAAGTTTTTCCTTAGTGATGATGTTTCTTTTGGTAACCATTCGTAAGTCATAGTTGACAATAGGTTTCTGAAATGTAATACGTAGATTGTATTTTTTCTGGTCAGTGATAAACATCTTATTCCACTCATTAAAATAAAAATGGAAAGCATCAGTAGGAAGGTCAAACCCATTTTGAGTAAATGTAGCTTGTGAGAAATCTACTCCTAACCAAGTAATCTCTTTTCGATCTAAAAAGTTTTTAAGTAGCTCTTTGTTTAAGTACATTTACAATATTGTTAACGTCGTTTTTTTAATTTTGTTCAGTTAGATGATTTCTAAATTATCCTCTTTTATCCAACCTTTTTCTCCGTTAGGAATTTGAATTTCAATCCATTCGTTCATTTGGTCTGTGATTTTTACTTTTAAACCTTCATGGATAATGAAAAGGTCGGTTCCGTCGTTGTCTGGAGTGCTTTTCCCACTAATTACGGTTGTGGTTATAATTCCTTCGGGATTTTTGGTGTAATAATAGGTTTGACGATGTGCAAAAATTATGGATAAAATAGTGAAAATCAGCGAAAAAATTGCAATTGCTAATCCCGTTTTCCGTATCCAATTTCGGCGCGAAAGGAACATAAATAGAAGCGCCGTGAAGAGAATAATATTGCAAATAATGGAGATGATTGTCCAAGTTTCACCATTACATAGAGTTGCTATTGATTTCCACCAGCGAACAATAAAAATCTCAGGTAAAATATCAATTTTGTCAGTTAATTTCTGGTTTACAAAAGCAATATTATGTTTTATATCTTCATTGTTAGGATTCATACGTAGTGCGCGTTCGTACCAAAGTAGAGCATTGGCATTGTCGCCAGCTTTGAAGTAAGCATTGCCTAAATTGTAATGAAGTACAGCACTTTGGTATCCCGCATCCACAATTTGTAGGTAGTTGAAAATGGCGCTTTGGTAATCTTTGGATTGGTAAGCATTATTGCCCGCTTCCATCAAAATTTGTGCGCTGTCTGCAGAAAGGACTATTTCTTTTTGTGCGCCAAGTGAAAAGTTGGTAAAAAGAATTGCTATGAATAGTAAAATTCTGATTTTCATTGTTCTATAGATTTATTTTGAACTTTCGTTTTTGAGAATAGATTGAAGTGCTTGGGCGTACATTTCGTTCATTAGTGTAGCACTATCACCTGGTGCAAATCGAGCAAATTCACACTGATTCAGTGTGTTGATAAAACCTTGGATATTTTCAGATTGTATTCCCTTTTCTGTTAATGTTTTTTCTACTGTATCAATGGAAAGTTGAGAAAGTGGAATGTGATATTTGTCGCTTAAGTAGCCCCATAATGCACGAGAAATTTCAATATAAAACTCCTCTTTGTTATTTTCTTGTAATAGTTTTTGTGCTTTGGTTAGGCTTTTTTTCGCTACTTTTAACGCTCGTTTGTTCTTTACTAATTCGGTATTGTTCATATATTCAATCCGTTTTCTCCAAATAATGAGAATGATGATGAATAAAAGAAGTGGAAGGACTAAAATGAGGTGATAAATTGGCGTATTAAAGAAAGTACGTTTGTTTTGCGAAAGGTTGAATTTCGAGGTTTTGATGTAGCGGATATCTTTGTCTAACATTTTGATTTCCTTTTGATTAGAAGATATTGTGGTGAGTGTGTTTTCATCACCTTTTTCTACTTCTATTTCAAAGGATTCTGTTTCGATAGTTTTGTATGTGTGATTTTGTAAATCGAAGTAAGAGAATGCAATAGGGGATAATGTGAATTTGCCAGCGGAGCGAGGAATTAGAGTATATTCAAAGATGCGAGAACCTGAGATTGTATTGCCGCTTTTGTTGATTTTGTCGGTGATAATAGGTTCAGAAACATCGAAATCGGGCGGAAAATTTAGTGAAAGATCGTCAATGTATTGTATATTGCCACTTCCGCTTACGGTAATGGTAAGGTTGGTGGCGTCGTTGGCGCGTAGTTTGTCACGGCTTAGAAGTGCCGTGATGGTGAAATTTCCTACAACACCACTGAAATCAGCAGGCGTACTTGCTGTCGGTAATGGCTTTACGTTCAACTTGATACTATTCGATTTGATATCAACGTTATAGTCGTTGGCTTGAGTCATGCCACCAAAGAAACTATCAAAAAATGGATCACCAGAAGAGGCACGAGTAACTACACGAACGGTCATGTCTAACTCCATTGGGGTAATGGTGATTTCGCCTGATTTTTGTGGGAAAAGTGCAGTTTTTTTAATCTCTGAAACGTAATATCTTTTGTTGTTAATTACCTCTACATCTGGTCGTTGGTTCTGATTAGAACTCTCTAAATCGTATGCCCAAAGGTCGGTTTGTTTGGGTAATGTAGCACCGTTTACGTAACTGTCGTATGGAGTGTAAAGTTTGTATGTTACGGTAACTTGTTCGCCAACGTAAGGGTTTGTTTTTGAACAGAATGCTTTTACAAAAATATCATTTTTATTAAATCCAGAAGGCGTTTGTCCTTGCGTTTGCTGTCTTCCTTGTCCACTGCGCGCTTGGTTCTGCTGACTTTGTCCCGAACTTTTTACCACCTGAATGGTAACAGCATTCGATTTCATCTGTTTGTTTTTGCTTACTACGGTAACTCCAGGAATGGTAAATTGTCCCTCTTTCTCGGCAGCAAGATAGTAAGTGTAAGTTACTGTTTCTGATTTCGATACGTTTCCGTTGACAATGGAAATATTTGACGAAGTGCTTTGGCTTGGACCTTGTAATAACTTGAAACCTGGGAAACTGATGTTTTTTACTTTTCCATTGTTGTCGTCAATGGTAAGTGAGTAGCGAAAACTTTGTCCAACCGCAACCTGAGAGGGGGCTTTGGCTACGCAACTTGTTTGCGCTGAAAGGTGAATGTTTAAAGTTAAAAATAATGATAATATGCTAAAAATTAGTAATTTGTGTTTTACGCGCATCTTCTCCATTTTAATGTAAAAATATTTTGCAAATGTACAAGAAATTTTGTTTACTAACGAACCAATAACCTAAAAAATTGTTTATCTTTGCAGTTTAAATTTAATACTATGTCAAGAAAAATTTTAGTGGTAACCGGTGGTGGCGATTGCCCTGGATTAAATGCAGTAATTAGAGGAATTGTTAAAAGTGCAGCATCTGATGGCGACTGGGAGGTATTTGGCTGTATTGAGTCTTTTAATGGTTTACTGAAAGATGAGATTGAGATTGTTCCTTTGACAGAGCAATCTGTGGCAGGTATCCACGTGCAGGGCGGCACAATTATTAAAACTACTAATCACGGCGGTCCATTCCAATTTCCTGTGCGCCAATCGGATGGAAGCTGGAAAGTGGAAGATCGTTCTCAGTTGTTAAAGAAAAGATTGGAGGATTTGGGAATTGAGTGTGTTGTGAATATTGGTGGCGATGGTTCTCAAAGAATTTCTCTTGCCCTTTCCGATTTGGGAATTCCAATTGTCGGTGTGCCGAAAACTATTGATAACGACTTGTCATCTACAGATTTTACTTTTGGTTTTCAGACTGCGGTGCAGATTGCTACGGAAGCTGTGGATAAGTTGGTAACAACGGCTGCCAGCCACAATCGTGTGTTTATTCTTGAGGTGATGGGCAGAGATGCAGGTTGGATTGCGCTCCATGCAGCAATTGCAGGAGGTGCTGAGGTGTGTATTATCCCTGAGATTCCATACGATCCGCAGAAAATTGTGGATAGAATAAACCAACGTTATGCGCAAAATGCAGGTTTCTGCAATATTGTAATTGCAGAAGGTGCCAAAGGTTTGGACGGAAAGGTTACGGGCTCGGCGCCTACGGCTGTGGGAGATCCCAATATCAAATTGGGCGGCGTGGGTGATAAACTTAAAATGCAACTGCAAGCATTAGGTGTAGAACACGATATTCGTGTAACTGTGCTCGGACACTTGCAACGTGGCGGAATTCCAGTGGCGTACGATCGCGTTTTGGCAACCGCTTTCGGGTCTCACGCTTTTGAGTTGGTGAAAAATAGAAAATATCGCCGGATGGTGGCTTATAATAAAACTGAAATTGTTGATGTTCCCCTTGAAGATGCGGTGAAGAGTGCTAATAATATAAACCCTGAAACCTCCTCTTTGGTGCGTGCAGCTAAAAATATCGGAATTGCTTTTGGTGATTAGCTTTTTTATTGTAAGATTTTTAGCTTCTGAATTTTAGGTATTTTTTGTAATTTTGCACCCTTAATTTTGTAAGGATGCAATCTATTGATAGAACTCAAGAGTTAGAAACGCAACGCATTGATAAACTGTTGTTTAAATATGCATTGCCTGCTGTAATTAGTCAGATTATTGCAGCTGTATGTAACATTGTAGATAGAATTTTTATCGGACACGGAGAAGGTGCATTGGCAATTGCGGGTTTGGCAATTACCTTTCCGGTAATGAATATTGTGCACGCTTTCGGAGCATTGATTGGGGTGGGAGCCTCCGCAAGATTGTCAATTGTATTGGGTAGAAAAGATGTACGATGGGCAGAGAAGATTCTGGGGAATAGCCTAATCTTTACCATAATTCTTAGTGGCGCCGTAATGCTGTTTGGCTACCTCTTTTTAGATAATATCCTCTACTTGTTTGGTGCTACAGAGGAGACAGTTGCGTATGCTCGCCAATATATGTTGGTGGTGCTGCCCGGAATGTTTTTTCTTACAATGGCATTCAATCTTACAAGCTTAATTCGAGCTTCCGGTTACCCAATTCGTGCTATGTTGATTTTGGGAGGTGGTGCTGTGCTGAACATTATTTTAGACCCGATTTTTATCTTTGGCTTTAATTGGGGAATCGCAGGTGCCGCATGGGCAACTACAATTTCAATGGCTACAATGACACTCTTTGCAATTTTACACTTTGCGCAGAAAAACTCCTTTATTCGTTTTAAACGCCACGCTTGGAAACCTAAAGGTTATATTTTTCGCAATATCCTGATGATTGGCATGAGCCCTTTTCTGATGAATATTACGGCAGCAGGTGTTGTGGCAATCCTCAATCGTCAGTTGATTATTTATGGTGGCGATATGGCCGTTGGCGCTAACGGAATTGTAAATAGTTTTATGAACTTCTTGATACTGTTTATGTTAGGTGTTTGTCAAGGAATGCAACCTATTGCTGGCTATAATTACGGAGCCGGTCATCCGCAGCGATTGCGACAGGTATATCTTCTTACAATGAAGGTATGCGTACTTTCGGGTGTTGTGGGGTGCTTGTTAGGGTGTTTCTGCCCAGAATGGATTGCTAAAGCTTTTACATCAGATGGAATGTTGATATCAATATCAGTGGTGGCGTTGCCATTCCTCTCGATGATGTCGCCACTTATTGGTTTTACCATTTGCAATTCCAATTTCTTCCAATCGATTGATAAACCGTGGATTGCAATTGTTACCAGTTTGTCTCGTCAAGTGATATTTTTGGTGCCTTTGTGCTATTTTTTACCTCGACTTTGGGAGTTATGGGGCAGAAATGGATTAGATGGCGTTTGGCTTTCGGCAACCTGTTCCGATGTTTTGGGAGCCGCTTTAGCAGCTGTATTGCTATTTATGCAGCGGAAGGTGTTTACGCAAGCCGCAGTTTTGGAGCCACGCCCACTAAAAGAAGTTGGGCCTACTTCTGATGAAGAGTAGGAAAAAGATTGTGTTTTGATTAATATCGTTTTACAAATGTAATGATGACTCGTAGTGGTTGTTATCTACAATAGCTAAATAGTTCTCCTCACGTTTTACATCTTAATCGATTAAATAGTTCTTATTTATACTAAATTTTCTAAATAAGCATGTTTAAACCTGCTTATTTGTACATTTTTGTCTATTTAGTATTTATGGCTAATTGAAAAGTCTAAATTAGTCAATCGTATTTATTATCCTGCACCTAATGGATTTTAAATTCATTCTACTTGATTATTTGTGAATTCAAAAGCGTAATTTTCTCCCAAATGGGAAGTTTAGATTTTTGATAAAATGTAAAAGTTAAGTTGATTTTCTGTTCTTTTTTACTTAAATTTCTTAGAATCAACTTTTTGTATTTTCTGTTATTTTAAATATAATTAACAATCTATAAGTTGTTTTCTTTGTTATTTATACTATTTTTGCAAAATCAATTTCTTGAATTTTGTTTAATAGACTTCAGCAGAGATTTGGGAAGATGATGTGAATATTAAATAGAAGTCACCTTAAATTTAGGATATGAAAAAAAGTATAATATTTATTTTAATCTCTGCGTTTACAAGCTCAATTCTTATGAGTTGTGAAAAAGAAAATGTTAAATCTGCTCAACAATCATTATCTATATGAGTTCAGTCAATCAGCTTATGATTTTAATCACTTAAAAGAGATAGAAAGTTTAAAAGATGCGATAACGATTCTTAATGTTGATATGTTATCAGATTTCTTTGTTTCAATAGATCGTATCGTGCCATCATTTATTGAAAATTCAAAATCATTTGACGAATTTAAATATATTTATCTTGAATATTTCCAACCAAAATTTATTAATGATGAAAAATGTTGAGATGAAAGATGAATACTTTTATGCAAAATTATTCTCTGAAGTATATCTGAGTTCTATCAATTACCTTTCTTCTTATTTGTACGGTCAAGATAAGGAGCCAAGATGGGAAAAGTTTAAGGGAATGCTTAAAGAAGCGTGGGAAATAACACGTCCTATAGTAGCTGCTGATGCTGGAGGAGCAGTAGTAGGTGCAATGGTGGGTGTAACTTCAGGACCAGGCATTGTCGTTTCCGGAATGGCTAGTGCTTGTGGTTCTTCTGCAGGATATTGTCTTCAAGAATTGATAAATGAAAATTAAATAGAGATGAAACCACACAAAATAGTATCTAATTTTATCAAAAAGCACAAATACGTGTATTTTATGATTGTTAGTCTTGTTTCAGCAAGCCTTGTTAGTTTGTTTATGAATATTTTTCAAGATACATTGAGTATTAAAGCATGGTTAAATAGTACTTTTTTCTATTGGGGATTTTTGTACCCTGTTGGTTTTGTTACTTATGAAAAAAATCGATTAGAGCCATAATCTGGCATTGTAAATCCAAATTAGTTTAAGATAGAAAAGAGAGTTAAGCGTGTAATTGATAAACTGAGGCCTTCTTTCATTATTCTGAGCACGTGTTGAATTGTAAATGTATCGTGTTTGGTAGTTTTTGTATTTTAAAGCGTAATTTTCTCCTAATGGGAAGTTTTGATTTCTGAATAAAATGTAAAAGTTAAGTCGATTTTCTGTTCTGTTTTTAATTAAAAATCTAGTTGTTAATGTTTTGCGTATAGCGAATACTGATTAATATTTATGGAGCTATTTGCTTTATTATTTATAACTTTGTAAGGTTATTTTCTTGAATTTTGTTTAACGGATTTCGGCAAAATTTGCGAAGATGATTTTTGAAATGTTAAAATAGAAATCTTCATTTTGTTTATGAGAAAAATAATATTCATTATTCTCTCTGTTTTGGGAATTAGTGCTTTTATTTCGTGTAAAGAACAGAAACATCTTACTACAGACGAACCTTCGCAACCAGTAACTGATATAGATGGCAATGTGTATAAAACGGTGAAATTGGGTAACCAAGTGTGGATGGCCGAGAACTTGCGTACCACTCGTTATGCAGACGGAACCCCAATTCCGTTAGGAACGGAAGCAAGTTTTACAACCGCCTATCGTTACTATCCTGATGACAACAGTGCCAATGTTGCCGATTATGGTTACCTATACAACTGGGCAGCAGTGATGAATGGTTCTGCCAGCAGTGAAGCCAACCCAAGTGGTGTGCAAGGTATTTGCCCTAATGGTTGGCATGTTCCGAGCGATGCTGAGTGGGCAGAGTTGACGAACTACGTAAAAAGTCAAAGCCAAAGCCAATATGTGTGTGGTGATTATACTGGTAATATTGCCAAAGCGTTGGCAAGCGAGACGGGGTGGAATAGCAGTACATATAATTGTGATGTTGGCAACAATCCAAGTGCTAACAACGCCACGGGCTTTTCTGCCCGTCCCGCTGGCGGCTACTTCGGCGACTACAGCGGCTTCGGCTACTGCGCTTACTTCTGGAGTGCTACGCAGAGCGATAGCTACGACGCCTACGACCGCAGCTTGTACTACTACTACGCCTACGTGAACAGGTACAACTACAACAAGAGCAGCGGCTACTCTGTCCGTTGTGTTCGCAATTAATCAAAAATGTCAAAATTATCTCCAGTCCCGCAGGGCAGGGAGATAATTTTACCGAATAGAGCCAGCCCGCCCCCGCGGAGCGCAGGCGGGCAGCAAAAAAAAGGGAAAATCCTGCCTGTGGCGGGTCGCGAAAAAAAGAGGCAAACAAGGGTTGTCTCTTTTTTTTGTTATTTCGCTTTTTATATTCTCTGCCCTCAGGAGTTAGGAATTAGGAATTGAGCGTGGTGAATCGTACACTCGGGATCTCTAAACAGATGTTTTTTGTGTTTTCTTTTGAAGTTTTAGGTTTGCGATAGCTTTCGTGCGCCCATCGCAAGAGTGTGCGCAATAACGGTAAATATTGCGCTCAGCGACTTGTGCGTTGGCCAGGCAAAAGGTGGCGCAGAACGAGCAGTGAATGGTGAGAGGGTTAGGCGCCCTTACAAAGCCGCTTGCGTTTATGTAAAATAACAAACAGAATTG
>JAEZOU010000076.1 GCA_023413895.1 Bacteroidota bacterium
TATATATAATAAAATAGGTTAGAATAAAAAAAGAGATAATTTAACTTTTAACATTAATTTAGGTTGAGATTAATGATAAAAATTATACTTTTGCAAAATGAAAAACGTATTACTAAAAACCAATTAAAATATTAAAGTTATGAAGAAAAATCTTTTAATCGTTGCTATTTTAGCAATTTTCGCAGGTTTATTCTCTGCATGCGATCCTATTGAAGTAACTGACGAAGCATTACTTACCCAAAGCAAAGGTTGGGTGCTTTCTGCAGCTAGTTCATCTCCATCTTACGCATTGTCAGATGGTAGTTTTGCTACTGACCTTATTAATGATGGTTATCTTTATGATTGTGAAGTAGATGATATTCTTTATTTCTACGCTAACGGTGGTTTAGCAATTAACCCAGGCGCAAATGTTTGTGAAGAAACTCCTGCTGACGAATACGCTAGTACTTGGAGTTTGACTTCTAATGAAAATGGTAAATTCCTCGAATTCCAAATTCCATTCTTCTATGATAATGAATTAGAAGTTGCTGAAGTTCTTGCTCTTTCTGCAGAAGAATTAAGAGTGAAATATACTTTCACTGACGAAGAAAGCCCTGCTAAAGGTACTTATTCATTCACATTAACTTACGTTCCTGTAAAATAATTTCAAACACATTTTAAAACAATAATACTATGAAAAAATTATTTTTATTTGTAGCTGTTGCTGCTATCTGCTTCTCTTGTGGAAACAAACAAGAAGCTGCTGAAGAAACATTAGTTGACTCTACTGCTGTTGAAACTGTTGTTGCAGAACAACCAGTTGCAGAACAACCAGTTGTTGCTGAGAAACAAGAAGCTCCTGCAAAAAAACCAGCTGCTACACCAGCAAAAGAAACTGTTAAAGAAAACGCTGAAAAAACACTTGCTGACGTAGCTAACAAAGCTATTGACAAAGCTGGTGAAGTTGCTACTCAAGAAATTGAAAATAGTGACAAACAACTTCAAACTAAAAAACGCAGATAATTTAGAAACGTTTAGAAGTTTATAAAAGAAAAGGTGTGTCGTAGGGCACACCTTTTTTATTACAAAGAATGAAATTAAACTATTTTTTCAAGCCAAGATATTGCGGAAGAAACATTCATTACAGATTTAATAATCAATTGCAGTTTATGATTATTTTCTTTCATCTCTACTCTTGGATGAAACTTTTGCAAGAATGCTAGCACTTTTGAAAAATCTTCAGTTTGGAAAAAAGGAGAGTTATTGTTTCCTGCAAAATAACCGATAAGATTTCCATTTTTGAGTACAATTTTTTCAATATGCCAGCGGAGGGCAATACGTTTTAGGTTCACTACCTGGAGTAATTCTTGGGTTTCTGGAGGAATTTCCCCAAAAATATCTACCAATTTGGCTGAAAATTTGGACAATTCCTCATCGGAATGAATTGCATTCAATTCTTTATAAAGGCTCATTCTTTCGCTTACACTAGTCACATATTCATCCGTAATGCGAAGTCCCAAATCGGTTTCAACTAAACATTCGCGTTGTACCAAAGCTGAATTATCAGCCATTTCATTACCCACATGAGTTTCTTGGAGTTCGAGAATTGCTTCATTTAAGATTTTCTGATACATTTCGAGGCCAATCTCATTAACAAATCCACTTTGTTCTGCGCCTAATATATCACCAGCACCTCGAATATCGAGGTCGCGCATAGCGATTTGGAAACCACTACCAATTTCTGAAAATTCTTCAATAGCTTTCAATCGGCGTCGTGCTACATCGGTAAGATTTGCCATATTTTTTACATACAGATAGCAAAAAGCTTGCTTATTATTGCGGCCAACACGCCCTCTAAGTTGATGCAGTACATTCAATGCATAATTTTGCGCATCGTTAATAATCATTGTATTAGCATTGGCAATATCCAATCCCGATTCAATAATTGTAGTTGCGACCAACACATCGTAATTTCCTTGCATAAAATCGAGCATTACTTTTTCGAGTTGTGCACCTTCCATCTGACCATGTCCGATACCCACTTTGGCTTCTGGGACAAGTTCGCGAATTTGGTCAGCAATTTCGTAGATATTTTGCACCTTATTATTGACGAAAAAGACTTGTCCTCCGCGACTTATTTCAAACGTGATGGCCTCCTTAATCAATTCTGGGTCAAACTCATGAACTTCTGTTTGAATGGGATAACGATTAGGTGGAGGTGTTGCGATGACCGAAATATCTCGCACACCCATTAGAGAGAACTGTAGAGTTCGAGGAATGGGAGTTGCTGACATTGTTAGCGTATCGATAGTAGCACGCAATTCGCGGAGTTTTTCCTTTGCAGCGACTCCAAATTTCTGTTCCTCATCAATAATTAGTAATCCTAAATCTTTAAACTCCACATCTTTGCTTAACAAGCGGTGAGTTCCAATAACAATATCGACTTGTCCATTTTTTAATTGAGAAAGGATTTCTTTAATCTCTTTAGCAGTTTTAAATCGATTTAGATAATTCACTTTACAGGGAAAGTTGCTGAGACGTTCTACAAATGTATTGTAGTGTTGTAGAGCTAAAACAGTTGTAGGGACAAGAACTGCTACCTGTTTACTATCACAAACTGCTTTAAAAGCTGCGCGTACAGCAATTTCTGTTTTTCCAAAACCCACATCACCACATATAAGGCGTTCCATTGGCACAGGTTTCTCCATATCAGCCTTAACCTCTTCCGTAGTTTTAAGTTGATCTGGTGTATCCTCATACATAAACGAAGCCTCTAGTTCCGTTTGGAGATAAGAATCTGGGGAGAAGGCAAACCCTTTCTGCATTTTACGTTGTGCATATAATTTAACGAGGTCAATAACCAATTCCTTAACTCGTTGTTTTGCACGTTCTTTTGCGCGCTCCCAAACACCTGAACCCAACCGATGTAGAGTTGGCGGAACACCTTCCTTACCTACATATTTAGAGATTTTATGTAGTGAATGAATACTGATAAACAGAGAGTCACCCTCCTTATATGAAAGTTTTATCACCTCTTGTAGTTTTCCATTTACCTCCATATTCATCAAACCTTGATAGACCCCAATACCATGGTCAACGTGTACAATAAAATCTCCAGGTTGCAAATCGTAAATCTCTTTCAGTGTAAAAGACTCATTTTTTTTATATCTATCTTTTGGAGTAAAGCGGTGATACTTTTCAAAAAACTGATGGTCTGTATAGAGGCAGAGTTTGCTACTTTCATCACGGAATCCTTCGTGCAATATGCCATCAATAGGAATATATATTGATGAAGTGTGATAATCTGTATGATTATCAACATTATAAGTCATCAAAAAGTCTTCTATTACAGTTCTCATCCGCTCCTGTTGGGCTGCATTTTCGGATAAAAAGATAGTTTTATATCCCTTTTCATAATTATCAATCCACTCCTCTAACAGAAGATTAAAGTTTTTAGCAAAATGGTGCTGAGGTTTCATGTCGAAGGTAAAAGTCTCCGAACATTTATGTTGATACTCATTGAGTTTTACAATAGGTTTTTGCTCAATCATTGATAAGAATTCAGGGCTTGTAACAAAATATTCTTCCAAAGTAGCTTCATTGGGAGCAATTTCCATTGCTTTTTCGCCCAAGTTATCCATTTGAGCAGCAATCAACTCTAAATTTTCCATCCAAATCTGCGTATCTGGCTTTAGAAAAGTGAAAAAGGGGACTCTATTTTCAGACTCATCATTAGCAGATATATTAGGAATAATATTAGCACTATCTATATCTTTTACAGACCGTTGTGTTTCGCCATCGAAATAGCGGATAGAAACAATTTTTTCATCTTCAAATTCAATTCTGATAGGATGTTCTTCTGCATATGAAAAAATATCGAAGATAGAACCACGCCATGCAAATTGACCTGGTTGATACACAAAATCTTCTCTTTGATATTCATATTGATAAAGGAACTCCAAAAGAATATCAATGGGCAAATTCTCTTCTACTTTCAGCGTAAAACTATTTTTAAGCAAATAATTACTATCCAAAAGTTTTTCTGCAATGGCTTCTGGATAGGTTATCATCAGAAGTTTATCATCTGAAAAGAGCAGTTTATCGATCATTTCAGATCTCATTTTCTGATTTGAGAGATCAGGGTCTTCCCACTTATAATTGCGATTAAAAGAAGCTGGGAAAAATAGGACATGACGATTGACAAGTTCTATTTTCTCTTCTCTGAGCAGTTTTTCCACATCATGGTAGAAAAAAGCAGCTTGTTCGCGATTAGGGAAAATCACTAACAAGGGAGCAGATGATTTGGAGAATGCTTCTGCGGTTAAGATTGGGAGAGATGCGCCTAATAAACCATTTAGCGCGATAGTTTTTCCAGCTTTCAGATGAGACAAAACCTGCAACAACTTTGCTTTTTGCGGATGTTTAAAAAGGTTTTGGATTTCAGACAGATTCATAAACAAAAGATTATCTTATATCGATGATTACGTAATCTATTTTCTGATTATCTCATAAAATTGCGTAAAATTTCAATTTCTTCTGCCCATCGCGACTCATCAGGAGTTTCAAGGATAAATGGAATGTTATCGAAACGTTCATCTTTCATAATTCGTTCAAAGAACTCCATTCCGAGAAATCCATTTCCTAAAGTTTCGTGACGGTCAACGCGAGAGGCGAACTCTTTTTTCGTATCATTTAAGTGTACTGCTTTTAAAAAAGTAAGGCCTATCACATCGTCAAACTCTTTAAAAGTAGCTTGATAGCCTGCTTCTGTTTTCAAGTCATAGCCTGCGGAATAGGTGTGACACGTATCAATGCAAACGCCAACGCGAGATTTATCTTCCACTTTATCTATAATTTGAGCAAGGTGCATAAAACTAAATCCGACGTTACTTCCTTGTCCTGCCGTATTTTCGATTACTGCAGTAACGCCTTTTGTTTTATCCAAAGCAATGTTGATAGATTCAGCTATGAGAGCCAAACATTGGTCAACAGAGATTAATTTTAGGTGGGAACCAGGATGGAAGTTTAGCATTTTTAGTCCTAGTTGTTCACATCGTATCATCTCATCGAGAAAGGCCATTCGAGATTTCTCTAAGCCCTCTTTTTCGGGATGACCTAGATTAATTAAATAGCTATCGTGTGGCAAGATATAATCAGGAGAGAGGTTGTATTTCTCACAATTTTCCTTAAAAGATTTAATACTTTGTTGAGAAAGTGGTGGGGAGACCCAACGGCGTTGATTTTTTGTAAATAATGCAAAAGCATCAGCACCGATTGCATTTGCATTTATGGGTGCATTTTCGACCCCAGCATTAGCACTAACGTGTGCACCAATATGTTTCATCATCTATTTTTACCAAATTTTCTCTTTCTAATAACAATCATCACTGTACCTAAAAGGAAAATACAAATCAAAGGAACAGCAACATTTACCACAGCATAATAGGTTTTCTTTTCTTTAGATTTCTGAGCATTTAACAACCCTAATTTAAAATTCTTAGAACGGATTTGTAGTAGATCATCATCTGCACAGAGATAGTTTACACAATTCACGATAAAATCGCTATTGTCATAAACTTTACGAGTATAGATATCATAACCTGTAGGATAAGGCTGATTAGTTTTACTATCGAAATAGTTACGGATAATATCACCATCGGCAATAAAGATTTGGCGAGTTTCAGGACTTTCCGTTACAAAATCGAACTGTTTTACGGTATCAAATTCGACAGGCAGGCGGCCGCTATATGCAGAGGTAAATTTACCTTCAACTAACACTGCAACAGGAAGATATTTAAAAGCATATTCTTCCATATTAGGTTTAGTTCTTATCACATCAAGTGTTACTAAAGATGGAGTTGGCACCATTTTTGTTCTTTCAGAAGATGTAATCAAGACTGTTTTTCGCAAATCGCCCGCACTATTTACAAAATCAATAACACCAGAAAAATCGCTTTTAATATTTTTCATTTTCCGGACGATAGGGTGATCCGTAAAGTTTACAAAATTAGCCAAGTATGGAAACGCCCACATTTTGTATTGGGGTTCATTTCCAATATAACCAGAAGGAATTGGTATAGCTTGACAATTCAAATCTTGGATTAATGCAGAGTGGAACCTAACACCATATTTAAAGAAAAGAGTGTTTAAGTTTAAGTTACGTTCTTGTGCCAAGAACGTGGGGGTTGTTTGCAAGCTATCCAAAGAGGCTGTAGTTGCATCAACTAACCACAACACCTTTCCTCCGTGCATAATATGTTGATCTATAAGATATTTATCTTGCTCACTAAAGCGCTCTGTTGGCTGAGCTATTACCAACACATCGTACTTATTTCCAAGGACTTTAATTGTTTGATTTATGGAATCTTCAACAACAACATTTCTTAAAGAATTGATTTTTCCATCTAAGTTTACACGCTCTACTGCATAAAACTTCTGTAATTGGAACATCATCCAAGAGGTGCTCCAAGGAGAGAGTTCGCCATGACCATCGACAAAAGCAACGGTACGTTTTTCTGGGTTCAACAATTGGCGCATAATGGAAACCAGGTTGTACTCTAGTTCTTCAACAGAATAGTTTAGCCAGTCCGAACTTTCGGGATCAGAAACCACGAGTGTTGCAGGAGCTTCTTTCGTTTTATACATAATCATTGCACCAGGCACCACATAATGAGTTGAGAACCCGTTATCGTCTTCCTTATTGATTGTAATAGGCTGTAACCCTTTCTTATAAAACTCTCCCAAAATGGCATTTGCTTCCTCGCGAGATTTATCTTTTAATGGATCAATAAACTCGAAATAGATATTTTTAGAATAGCGTCTGAATTCTTGTAAAATATCTGCTGTTTTCTGTGCAAAAACCTGATAATCAACAGGGTTATTTTCTCCTTTCAAGTAAACTTTAATATATACTTTATCGTCCAAAGAACGCAACATATTGATCGTTGTTTCAGACAATGAGTTTCGCTTATCTTGAGTTAAATCTATTCTAAAATAGAAAAAAGAGAAAATTACATTAATAGCCACCAGAGCTACCAATGTAAAAACCAAGCCCATAATGGCTGTTCTTTTATATCTTTTACTATTTTTCATACCTTTCAAATTTAAGAAATTACCATTTTCTACTCATCAACACAACACGTGTTCCCACGAGGAAAATCACCATTACACTAAAAAAATACACTAAATCTCTCAAGTCAATAACTCCCTTACTAATAGATGAATAGTGATGATCGATACCCAAAGTTTTTACAAAATAGCCAAAAGAACCTAATGCTTCGAAAGAGTAGATATATTCAAAACCGAAATAGAGAATAAAGCAGAAAAGGGCAGCCAAAACAAATGCAACAATCTGATTAGAGGTAATGCTTGATGAAAAAACGCCAATAGAGATAAAAGTTGCACCCAATAAAATTAAGCCCAAGTATGAGCCCCAAGTGCTTCCCATATCGATATTTCCTGGAATTTGTCCCAAATTATATACTGAGACGACATAGACAAAAGTTGGCAAAATAGCGATTATCAGCAATGTAAAACTGGATAAAAACTTAGCAAGTACAATTTGTCCATCGGAGAGCGGCTTTGTAAATAGGAGTTCCATTGTTCCGAGACGTTTTTCTTCGGCAAAAGATCTCATAGTAATAGCTGGAACGAGAAAAAGGAAAAGGAATTTTGAGATATTGAAAAAGCCTTGCAAATCGGCATATCCTGAGAATATGATATTGTTGATATTGGGGAAAATCCACAAGAACAATCCAGCTACAACAAGGAAAACTGCAATAAAAATATAACCTAGGAGAGAACTCAGGTATGATTTTAACTCTTTAAGATATAAACTAAACATCTACAATAAATTTAAGTTTGCAAAAATACACGTTTTTTTGATTATCAAAGATGATTTCTACACTTTTTTTTGTACGTTTGCAACCTTAAAACAAAAAGTATGGATGTACTGAAAATGGTAGATTTAGCACGCCAGTATGAAGGAATAAAAAGTGAGATTGACGCAGCTATTGAGCGTGTTCTCACAACGACAAACTTCATCAATGGTAGTGAAGTAACCGATTTTGCAAATCATTTAGGCAACTATTTGTCGGTTCGGCATGTAATTCCGTGCGGAAGCGGTACCGATGCATTACAGATTGCTTTGATGGCGTTAGGGTTACAGCCAGGCGATGAAGTGATTACAGTTCCTTTTACTTTTGTTGCGCCTGTCGAGGTCATTGAATTATTACATCTCAGGTGTAAATTTGTAGATGTTGATTGGGCAACATTCAACATGGATATTTCGCAATTGGAGTCGATAGTTACGGAACGTACGAAGGCAATTATTCCGGTACATCTGTTTGGGCAATGTTGTCAGATGGAGGAGATTCTTACTTTTGCTGAAAAGCATCATTTATACGTAATTGAAGATACTTGCCAAGCTATTGGAACTGAATATCGCTTTCGCAATGGGGAGATAAAAAAAGCGGGGGCCATCGGTCATATTGGCTGTACATCGTTTTTCCCTTCCAAAAATTTAGGATGCTACGGCGATGGTGGTGCTATTTTCACACAGGACGATACATTAGCAGAAAAAATTCGTTCTATTGCTAACCATGGCGCACCGAAGCGTTACCACTACTCACAACTTGGTGTCAATTCGCGCCTTGATACGATACAAGCTGCCATTTTAGATGTCAAACTAAGATATTTGAACCAATATATCAAATCTCGCCAATGGGCAGCCGAACGTTATAATCAAGAATTGGAATCTATTTCTTTTCTTGAACTTCCTACTACTGCGCCATATTCTACACACACTTATCATCAATACACGTTGAAAGTGAAAGAGAATTTACGAGATGAAATTGCAGAAAAATTAAGAAAAGTTGGCATTCCTTATGGCATTTACTATCCATCTCCACTTCATTGCCAACCAGCATATTCCCATTTAGGTTACCAGAAAGGAGATTTCCCAATTTCTGAAAAACTTTGTGAATCTGTTATCTCTCTTCCAATGCATACCGAATTGACAGAAGAACAGATTGCGTACATCTGCACTGCGTTGAAAGGCATTCGTGAATAATATCCTACAGAATTTAGAAAAAACTCATGTGAGTTAGATAATCTATTTTATCGAATTACAATAAGTTCAAAACATAAAAAAAGGAGGGTGAACCGAATCACCCTCCTTCATTTTATATATGCAACTTTTTACTTCGTAAGGTGTACTTTGTAAGAAACTGCTGCATTATTAGATTCAATTCTAACTACATAAATTCCAGAAGCTACGTTCAATGAGATTACGGAAACGTTTTCTGTTACGCGACCTCTATAAACCAATTTACCATACGCATCGAAAATTGCTACTTGGTTAATTTCTACGTTATCGTTATTTACGATATAAACATTTTGGCTATATCCATAAACTTGAACAGCATAAAGTTCATTTTCAGTAATTCCGATAATTGTAGTATCTTCAATAACAGTATAGTCAGGAGTTCTGAACATCTTAATTTGAGACCACTCGCTAGAGAATGTAGATGTACAATTTGCTTTTACTCTCCACATATAATCAGTACCTTTATCTAATCCTGTAAGATTATATTCATTAACTGCGATATTTGGAACTTCGGTGTAGTTAGCATCTGTTAATTTCTTGTATTGAACAGAATAAGATGGAGCACCTGTATTATTCCAATGTAAAGTTACAGAGGTTTCATCAAGGTTAGTGATATAAGTGTTGTTTGGAGTAGTGCAATAAGAGATTACAAATGAAGCTGCAATAGTGTGATTTTCCATTACATTAGTAAATGTGAATGAAGAGATAGCACCCATTGAGATTCCATCAACAACTACATTTTCGATTGAATAACCTGCATTTGCAGAAATTGTATATGTTCTATTGTCGCCGTAGTTAATTGTAGTTGTTCCAGCAGGTGTGATTGAACCATTAGCACCAGCGGTAGCTACGATATTATAAGTGTTTTGAGTCATTGTAGCAGCAAGTGTAACGTTAGCGGTTACAGCAGGAAGTGTAACAACAGCAACTCCTGCAGCATCAGTAGAGAAGGTTACATTAGCACCATTCAAAGTTACGGTAGCAATTGAGTATCCTGCATTTGGAGCAATAGTGAATGAAGGGGTTGCACCATAAGCTACCACTTGAGTTCCAGGAGTGATTGATCCGTTTGCTGGAGCATTTACGGTTATAGTAAATTCGTTAGCAGCTACCAATACATAAATTGTGTGATTAGCATGAACATTGTTGAATGTATAACTATTTACAGCACCTACAGAAGCACCATCAACAACAACATCTACAATGTGGTAACCTGTGGCTACAGAGATGTTATAAGTTTGGTTAGCTCCATAGTTCACAACAGTTGCACCAGCAGGAGTGATAGTACCATTACCACTGATAGAAGCATCGATTGTGTATTGCAATTGTGCGAAAGTTGCAGCAATTGAGTGATCTTCGGTAACATTGGTAAATGTGTAGCTTTCAATAGTTCCCATATTTACTCCGTCAACGGTTACACTTGCAATTGCATAACCTTCGTTAGCTTCGATTGCGAATGTTTGAGAAGCTCCACTTGCTACGGTAGAAGTACCTGGAGTAATTGTTCCGTTTGCACCTGCATTTACAGTAATAGTGTATTCAACTTGGGTAAATAGAGCTTCGATAGTATGGTTATCTCTAATTTGTGTAAAGTTGTAAGAGGTGATAGCACCTTGAGAAACACCATCAACAACAACATCTGCAATTGAATAGCCAGAAGCAGCGACAATTGCATATTCTGCACTTGCATTATAGATATATTCCGCAACACCAGAAGGCGTAATTGTACCGCCATTTTGAGCAGAAGCTGAAATTGTGAAAGTAATTGGTTCGAAATATGCTACAATTTCGTAATCGCTAACAATATTTCTCAATGTATCAGTATAAGCTACAAATGGATTAGTAACTATAACTTCTTCACCATTAATTGTAATAGAAGCGATATAGTTGCCTTCTGCAGGAGTTACAGTATAAACATATTCGTAAGTAGGATCATAAACCACTGTTGTTTCAGTAGTAGGATTAATAGAACCTGAGCCATAAGCTGTAGTAGCAATTGTAAATTCATCTCTTACTACGACGATCTCAACATATTGTTCTTCTTGGATATTTGAGAATTGGTAAGCAGTTATTGTACCCAAGAACTCGCCATTAATAGTAACACTTTCAAAACGATAACCTGGAGCAGGTACAATAGTACTTAAGAAATCATCACCATAGTTAACATATTTCACGAATGTAGCAGGCGCCTCAACAGCACTGCCGTTAACAACTGCATTTCCACCAATTACAGAGTAGTGAATACCTACAGTATCAATGTCAACAATAGCTTCAATAGTTGTATTATCTTCAACACGTGCAATAGTGTAAGAGAAATTTTGTCCATCCAAAACAACATCATCCATAATAGAAACACCATCAGCAAACATATCTGACAAGTGGAAGTGAGGTTGAATAGTTCCTGTAATAGTAGCAGGAGCAAATTCAGCTACTAATTGAGTTTCTGGAGCAATAGTACCTCTTACTTCTGTGCTATTCAAATATTCTGGAACAGCATTGCGGATAGAAGCAAGAACTTGGAAACCAAATTCAACATCTACGTTTTGAGTTGTTATAACATTTTCGAAATCGTAGCTATTGATTACACCTTGGTTTTCGCCATTAATTGCAACATTTACAATATGATAATTTTCAGCTGCAGCAAGAGTTGTAGTTGTAGAAGTTCCGTAGTCAATCCAAGTATCGAATTGCGCAGGAGCGGTCAATGTTTCGCTTGCATCTACAGTACCTTTACCTGCAAGAATATTATAATGAATATTTATTGTATCTTTTCTGAATGTTGCCGTAACATAATTCTTGATTGCAGGAAGGTTCTCAATAGTATAAGAGTAAGTACCATCTCCATTATCTACAACATCAGCAGTAACATCTGTTGAATGATAAGGAACCATCAAACCTAATGCTAAACTATTGAAATGATAATTTTCAGCTGGTTCAAAAGTTACAGTATGAGAATTACCCTCTGTAATAATATCTGTAGTAGCAGGTATAAATTCACCTGGAACTTCAGTATAAATAGGATTATAATTTTCAACCACTTTAAGCACTTGGATTTCTTGTTTGAAATCTACATTAATTACGTGAGATTCAGTAACATTTTCTAATGTATAAGTCGTGTAATTAGAATAGCTTAAATCCTCACCTAACATTTGTGTTCCGTCAACAGAGATTGATTCTACATAATAAAGTGCATCAGGAGTAATTTCTAATGTTAAATCTGTACCAGCATTTACTTCAACAACACCACTTGGTGTAACTGTACCATTAGCACCAGCATTAACAGTTACTTCAACAATAGGATAGATAGCAAAATTGTCAATAGAAAATCCTAAGTGGCCAGCGTTGCTTTGTGTGTGGAAACCGAAGTAATATACACCGTCTTGGGCAATTGTAATTCTATGTTGTTCAGTAACGAGATCAGCGGTAGCAGTTGTTTGAGAAGCAACCAAATTACTCATACCAGCAACAGTAGCCATTGTACCGTAATAAACGGAGAATTTTTCTTCCATAAGACTATTTGCTTTGTAATCATAATATAAATTATAAGTACCTGCAGGCAAATAGATACAAGGAGAGATAATCCAATCGTTTGCGGTCATATTATCGTTAAACTCATAAGTAATAGCATTATTAATATCCATTACTACACCATCATTATTTACGTCAATGTTATTCCAACCATCATTTACAATAACATTATCAAAGTTTTCAATGTAAGGAACGGTTTCTGGTTCGAGCATAATAACTGTAGAGGATACTTGATTATTACCAAGATTGTCATCATCATCACACTCAACCCAAGCTGTTACTACATTATTACCTGTAGTGAATGTTGGAAGTTGTGTAAATACATAGTTGTCTGATTGCAAGAAAGCAAGTGGAGTATTTAAAGTTACAGTTTCGTGAATAGGAGTTTCTCCATTTATTTGATAGTAAGCTTCGAAAGTAGATATTGTTTGTTCAGCGCCTAAATTTGTCACTTGAATAGAGATAGGATCATTGATTTCACAAGCTTTTCTAATCTCTGCAATTGAATTAATCATTAAATCAGATGAACTTGGACAGAAATTGAAGCGAACATTACTACGTTTTGCTAGGGTTTCAGACGCACTATAATTATTAAAAGGATTGGTATCGCTACGATATGCTAACGCTTTATTTCCTTGGCAACTACTTGTTCTAAAAGAATATGAGCTTCCATTATAGGATGATGACAAGTCTTCAACAGCTAGAAGGAGGTTTCCACCCATATAAACAAATGGAACATCAAACGTAAAATTATTCCAACCTTGTACACAAACCAACGGACCTTGATATACTAATTGTAAATCTTCAGTAACCCAATCTGAAGAGTTAGCGAACACATCTTTAGAAGTATTAGCAAGATAGATTTTCACATCTGTTTTAGATGTATTTGAAGTAGAATATGCATATTCAAAAGAGATTGCAGTAATTTCTCCTGCCAAACCAATTTCATTAGCATCAAAAATTTGTTGTGAATAAGAATACTTATAATAATTGTGTACAGGAATACCATTATGAGTATTGTTTGTTTCCTCACCAATTGCTACAACAACACTATTTTCGCAAGATGTTGTAAATGTAGTTCTTGTACTCCAATCACTAGAAACTTCTTCTGTACAAACTGCTTGTACGTTTACTTCATATATAGTTTGAGGCAATAAGTTTGCAAGTGAAACGGCAGGTGTACCTGTTACTGTTACAACAATGCCTGTTCCTTGAGCGAAACCTTCTGGACCATATTCCACATTCCAAGTAGTTTCTTCACCCATTGAGCTCCAAGTCACATCTACTGAAGAAGCAGTAACATTTTCAACGGTGATATTTTCAGGTGTACTACAATTAATTACGGGTTCACCACCTGTCATATCCGGACAGATTGAAAACATTATATTACTTCTATTATTAACTTTATAAGAATATCCTGATGCTGTTTGTGGTGAAGTATAAGAAACACTACTTTGGCTATCTGAATAGTGATAGATAGCTTTATTTTCTGAAGTTTGGCTTACTGCAAAAGAAGAAGATGAATATCCTGACATACCTTCATAGTATGCAAGCACTAAATTACTTGTTCCATCATATAGGAATGGTTCAGACAATGTCAAGGTATTCCAACCTTGCACAAAATAGACATTACCACTAATATATGCAACTTGAGTAAGTTCTGAAGGAGAAATATAATCTCTATTCGTATTAAATGCTGATTTTGAAGTATTTCCCATCCAAATTCTTATATTACCTGTTTGAGAAGCTGATGGTACTTGGTTGCAATAGACTTTAATCTCAGAAATCATACCACCTTCTGGTGCGTTAATTTCTGCAGCATCATAAATTTGTTGAGAATAGGAATAACCATAATAACCATAGAATGGCAAATATGCATTTCCTGTGAAACCAGATCCAACTGAAACATCTCTTCCACCTTGGCAAGGTGTAGTAAATGTAATAACTTCTGAATAATCGCTTTCGCTAGCAGCTTCACAAATAGTTTTAACCTTCACAGAATAGGTAGTGGAAGCAGATAAATTGTTAAGTGTTGCTGTTGTAGTAGCATCAAGAGTTACTAATGACCAATCATTTTCAGCCTCTGTTTTGTAAGCAACCACATAACCTGATACCTCTTCGATAGCATCCCAATTGATGATTGCAGTAGCATCGTTTACAACTGTAGCTTCAACGTTACTTGGGAAGAAACAAGGAGATGTTGTTCCAATTACGATATCGTCAATGTGAATTTGGTTATATGATGGATAGCCAGTTGGACGATCTGCGAAGAATACGATATGACCATTTTCACCTTCATATTCACTAAAACTTACTGAGAATTGCTCATAATTTGTATTTGATGTTGAAATTTCAGCAATAGGGGTGAATGTATTTTCAAAATTTGCAAGATCTGTACAGATTCCGATTACAGCTTTAGCTTCGTAATATGAGTTATTAGCATACGCTTTCATCCATCCTGAGATATTCAATTCGCTAATATCTTCGATATTGAAAAGAGGCATTGCTACATATTGGTAGCCATAATTTGGTGAGTTTTGGTCATAAGATCCACAATAGTTATATAATCTCAAAGATTGTGAACCAGAATGTGCGTATCCTGAACCTGGGTAAACACTTGGATAATAGGTTGTATAATATCCTTGAATATATCTTGTCCAACAATTAGGAACAGCTGAATTATAATAAGAAGTTTCAGTAACAACGTCTTCAAAATCTTCAGAGTAAGGAATTTCAAATAATGCGCATTGCGTTGTTACGGCAATCTCTTCAGAATATTCACCAATAATATCTCCGCTACACACATTAGCAACGCGAACAATATAATCTGTTTGTGGTTGCAAACCTGTAATAGTAGTTGTATTACCCTCTACAGAAATGGTTTCCCAATTTTCAGAATTTTGAATACGATATTGCACTTGACAATCAGCACCACCATTATTTGTCCAAGACAAATCAAAACTATTTGTTAAGATATTTGAAATAGCAAGTTCAACAGGAATAAATGGACAAGCATTAATTTTTACATTATCAATTGTAAAAGTACTTCCATCTTCATTTACAAACATAAATGAAATTGAGCGACCTGCATAAACGGCTGGAATTTCCAAATAAACCTTTGCATCTGCAGAGGTACCTTGATAGAATGGAACAAAGTCGTTAATATTTTCTCCTGTTTGAGAAATCATAACTTTATAATTTCCGTATGTTCCAACTTCGAAAGTAATATAATATGTATTATCTGATGGAATATTAATAAATGGTGTCATCAACCAATCGCCAATAGTTGTTGTACGAGCATATGAATAATTGAAAGTAAAATTATCTGTTTTCCAACATTCAGGTTGACTATAAGTTTCGAAAACTTCTGTGAAAGGTAAATCAATAGCACTACAACCAGAGGTAAAGTCATATTCTACCCAATTACTTTGATTTTCTGCATCACAAATTGCCTTAATACGTACATTGTAATTTGCATTGCTTTCTAGATTACTAATAACTGCTGCTGGTGCAGAAACTGTGAAAGAAGACCAAGCATCTTCGTCATCATTGTCCAATTTAAATTCAACAATCCAAGATGTTTCATTTCCACCTGCAATCCAAGTTAACAATGTTGAGTTTTGTGTGTTGTTACTTGCGATTTCAGAAATTTCGTTACAGATACTTGCTGTAGTGAAATTCAATTCAAGAGGTTCACTCAAATCGTTAGTTCCGCAATTTGCAATAACGCGTACAATATATGATGTTTGTTGTGTTAAACCTTCAATAGTATAGGAAGTTGCATTTTCAACATTTGCAACAGTCCAATTAGCAGCCTCTTCAGTTTTATATTCTACAATGAAAGAGGTTTGGGTATCGTTAGCTGGAGTCCAAGTGATTTCTGCACTAATAGGAGTAATTTCGCTTACTTCAAGGTTTTCAACCATTGGACAAGACTCTGTATCACTACAACCCATTAAATCCATATTCAGTTTCAAGTTTGGCAAATAAGAATACAATGTACCTGTAGTATTTTCACCTGGATCGTAATTATCTGCTCTTGTGTACCAAACAGAACCTTCTGAATATGTACTATTTACAGCCTTTGAGCATCCTCCTTGTAGTGTACAACCTGTAGCTTTTGTCAAAACTAATAATTTTTTTCCTTCAGCAACTGTGAACTCTTCATCAATTGGAAATACAATCTGTCCACCTTGAGTATAATCAGGTTGTCCTTCATAAATTTTAGTAGCACCAGTTTTATAGGTAGAGAAAGTTGTAGTTTGAGAAAGGGTGAAATTTTCAGAAACCTCTTTTACCCAAACTGTTAAACCAGCATTTGCACTACTATTAGCATAGGTCATCTCAATTGCAATAGAATTGATTCGACCATGCTCAGGCATAGAATATAAGTTTGCTGAATAGAACCAACCCCAAGAACCGCCTAAAAGATATTGTTGTTGAACGGTACCAGAACCAATAGTAACATCTGTAGGTACTAAATCTTGAGTTAAACAAGCAATGCTGAAAGTTCCATTAATCCAAACACTACCTTCGTCATTGCAATTAGATTTTACTCTAACATCATAATTGCTATTACCTTGAAGGTTATTCAAAGTAACTGTATTGGTAGTTGCATTGACTGTATACCATTCACTATGGTTTGCTAACTTATATTGTAAAGTCCAACTATCTTGACCTTCTGGAGCGGTCCAAGTGATCGTCGCAGAAGCTTCATCAGTAGTTACAACCAAATCGGTGGGTTGCAAACATGATGGAACTGCAAATGTAATATTATCAATTGCAGCTGGAGATTGGTTTCCATTTCCAGTATTATTTTTCCAGGTGAATTGAACACGAACCTCACCTGCAAATTCAACAGGAATACCATAATTAAATTGACTCCATTCATTAACCCCTTTCAAAGTAGCGATATTAGTAGTTACTCCTTCTTTAATAAGGTCAACTTGCAAATAGTCACTACTTTCTCCGTTTACTCTATATTCGAAAGAGAATTCTGCACCTGTTGAAGGAATTGTTACATCACGATAAACAGACACATTTGTAGCAGAGTTAACATCATATTTATTAGTCACTCCGTTAGAAGAAGAGATAAACAACTTATCGTTATTAAAACCTTCTGCCTTACCTACACACCATCTATTTAAGTATGTGTCATTATTGATAGTCCAAGCATAAGTTTCCAATTTATTACTTGCAAAAGTAACGTTAAAAGGAACAGTTGCAGGGTCTGTTAAGATAATATCATAACCACCACGTGGTAAAAGTTCAATATTATCGTTATAGCGAATCACATAACCTGTTACATTTGCGTTAGCACCATTCGTAACAGATAGATTTGAAATAGCGCCCCAAGTATTATATACAGAGAAAGTACCTGTTGCGCCCTCTTGTGTGATGGTAGCGCCTTTTGTAGCAGAAGTAGTTCCGAAAGTACAATTTTGAGTAAAGGTAATTCCTTGTACAGTTACCAACTTTCCTTCATATTCTGCATAATTTTCTGCAAGTTGAGCAAGTGTAACCACAATAGGTTCTACTGGAGTTCCTGCAACACCTTCTGCCATTGCAATTTGTGATACAGGCTTCATCTCTATTAAATTTCTATATACCGAATATGTTCCGTAAACTCCACCAGAGATAACATCGCCAGAGTTGTATGTTTTACCCATGGTTCCGTAGATGTACAAAGCACCCGTTGCATCTTGGATAAAGGTGTGATATCTGTTAGAATATTGACCTACAACTGTAACATCACCTGTAATTTTGTAGATTGCATTTTCGTCAGAAGAAGCAGCACCAGCTGCTTTGAAAGCAGCAATATTAGCTACTTCGATAGGAAGATTAATGGTATATGTAATTGAAGTAACAGCACTTACATCTTCGCCATTTACAGCAATTGCTTTTAAAGTTGTGGTTGCATTGATAGCAATAGGAGATTCATACAAAGTAGAAGTAGAAGTTGGGGTAGTTCCATCCAAAGTGTAATAGATGGCCGCACCTTCTGTAGCAGAAGTTAGAGTAACATTTTGAGCTGCATAGTAAGTACCAACAGGAATATTAGCTACAGGTGCTTCTACAGCTACAGCGCCAACTGTTTGCAATTTATAAAGTTGGCAAGGAGTTTGTCCATTATTTCCGTAAGTTGCAAAACGAGGATTTTGTCTATTCCATTGTATGTTTCTTGTTGCATCAGCAGCATTAACAATTCGCAATGTACTACCTTCAAAATGGATATTCCACTTGAAGTTATTTGAACTTGCAGATGCACCACCTTTTAGAGAATTTCCAGAAGTCCAACCGAAATATTTTCCAGCAGTAGTAGCAATCGTATAAGTACCACTGGTAGTTTTGGCAATAGTTAGTTGGTAACCATCTGTTGTAGCATTAGAAGCAATGGTAGTTCCATCTAAATAATCATCAATAACCGTACCTAAACCATAGATTGTACTTGATGTTGAAAAGCCAGAAAATGCGACTGTTCCAGCTTCTGCGTTAGAAATTAACAAATAGGTTCCAGACCAATCATCTTGGTTTTCTGTCACCAATTGGTACGACTGCGTTTGAGCTACGAGCGTACCCATTGCCATGAAAGCAATAGCTAACATAGCAATAAATCCTTTCACTTGTTGCAAAAAGGATTTCAATTCATAGAGTTTTTTCATAACTTATTTTTTTGATTTATAATTGATTGTATTTAATTTTTTCATTTTTTACATCATACGAAAGAAGTAGCAAAGATAGATATTTTTTTTTACATTCTGCTGCTAATCCTTATAATATAGAAACATTTTATATAGCACAAAAAATAATGTTTTTACCTAGACAAATTTATTAATAATATTAAATTTCAACATTATAATTTAGAAATACTGCATTACAAAATATTGTAAAACACAAAAACACAACCACCTACAAACAAAAACATCATTGTTTATATGTTAATATTTTTACTAATTTATCTAAACAAAATCGTAATTATATAGATTATTTTTTCTACTTTTGCGCTTATGATAACCAGGGAGTCCTTCCTAACACACGACAATCTTCCTACCTAAAATATGACAATACTCACTTGTAATCTCTGGTTATCATTTTTGAATAATTCGATATAGTTTTCCAGGACGGCATTCTATCACGCCATTAAGTTCTAATCCTAACAATAACGAAGAAACTTTTGAGGGTTTGCAACATTCAGCCATCTTAGCCACGATTTCATCTACAGATAATTCCTGTTTTTCTGCAAAAAGAGTTAATATCATTTTTTCATTTTCAGAGAATTCGACAAAAAGTTGCGGCTGAATATATTTTCTTTCTGACAAGTTCCATCCCATCATTTCAATAATATCGGTACCCGAAGTAACCAAGGCAGCGATATTTTTCCGAATTAATTCATTGCATCCTTCTTGTGCCGAAGCAAATACAGATCCTGGCACTGCAAACACATCACGATTATAAGAGGAAGCAATTTCTGCCGTAATAATACTACCACCTTTAACACCTGTTTCTGCTACAAGTACAGCATCTGACATTCCTGCAACGATTCGATTTCGAGCGGGAAAATTCTGCCTATCAGGCTGTGTTTTAAAAGAAAATTCAGATACTAAAGCGCCACCCGATTCAATAATTTTTTCAGAAAGGTGCAAATTCAGTGGCGGATAAACAACCCCCAATCCAGACCCCCAAACGGCAATTGTAGGCAAATTATTTTGTAAAGCGGCTTCGTGCGCAATAGTATCTATTCCCAAAGCCATTCCACTAATCACTGTCAAATCATCGCCCTGAAAATCAGTTAAAATTTTACGCACCACATCTGTTCCGTATGAAGTAGCGTTTCGGGTTCCGACAACTGCCAACGATTTTCTGCTATTAAAAATAGGATTTCCTTTGTAAAATAAAGTAGGTGGCGAATCTCTACAATATAGAAGCCGTTGTGGATACTCTGCATCGGTAAAGTGACAAATTTTCACCTCTCCCCTCTCAATCTGCTTGAGGTCAATAGCTACACATTTTTCAACCTCCCGAGTTATTTTAGGGAATGGAACAGATCGGTTCCAACCTTGTCTAATAGCATATTGGTGTGCATTTTGATCAAAAACAGCTTGCGCTGAACCGAACATTCTTATCAATTTTTTGACAAGACCATTTCCTATTTTTTGCTGGTAGCGTAAAGCTAATCTATAAAAATTTTCATCGAGCATAACGAGTTGTTTTAGTCGTACAAAAATAACATTTTTTTTACACATCCTATCGTGGATTATTTTTTTCTCACCTATTTATTTTTTCAAGAAAATTTTATACCTTTGCCAAAATTTTTAGAGTATGAAAAAAGCATTTAGTTTCCTTTTTATTGTTGCGCTATTTATGATAGTGTGCTTTACAGGATGTGATAAAGAGATCACTTACAAAGTCAGAATTACCTGTTGCCAAACAGAAACAGGCATTGACACAGGAGCTGTAATTCCTAATTGCCAAGTTAAAATTGGCAAAGATAATTATGCAGAATATGCTCAAGCTTCTGGAGTTACCGACGAAAATGGTGTTTTTGAATATACTTTCGCACACGAAGCATTGCTTAGCGTAGATACTTATTGCGAAGTTGTACAAGTGAATGAAGAGACTGGGGAGGAAACTGCCGACATTTATGTGGGTAGTGGTCAAGTAAAACTTTTGCCTAATGAAGTGGTTGAAGAAACCATTCTTATGATGAGGCAATAAAGTTTAGTCACTTGAAAAGATCTGCGGTTGCATATATTCTATTCTCCCTTATATCTTTTTCCTTTTTAGGTTTAATGTTTTGGTTTTTCCCTCCCAAAGAAAAACCAAAACATATTGAAATTAAGAAGGAAAGAGTTTTTTTTGTAGATGAAAAAGATACGCTAAATGTATTGCTTTTCTTCCATGCATCTGATATATTTATCTATAGAGGAACTACAATTGGTTTTCAATATGACCTACTTAAAACCCTCGAAAAGGATTTAGGAAAACAGATTAATTTGAAAATTGAAGATAATTATGACATTATCTATCAAGAACTTTTCCAAAATAATTATGATATTATCGTATTAGATTTTGCCAAAACGCCCTATAATCTTCCATTTTTAACACTCTCTGAACCACATTCCTATTCTCATCCTGTAATTGTATCGCGAAAAAAGATAGAGATAGATTCTACCCGAAACGACACCATTTTTGTTCCTGCCTATTTTAACCACCTTGTCAGTTTATCTGACACGTTTGAAATTCATCATCGAAAAAACCTACCTATTGTGTATTCTAAGAAACACACTAGCGAAGAGCTTTTTGAGAGAATGGAAAAAGATGAAATTGACTATACCATTTGCGACTACAATATCGCCATTACACTTCTTCCCTTCTACTCCGAACTTTCTATTCAAGCAAATGCAGGGCCTATCTATGAGCGTTGTTGGATTTTGAATAAAAACAATCATCATTTGAATTTTAGAATCAACCAATGGCTTAATGAAAAGAAAAATACGAAATATTATGAAAATCTCAATAAAAAATATTTTTCTCAGCATTCTGGATATATAAAATATTCAAACTCAAAAAGTAACAAATATAGAATTTCGCCATACGACGCCACTATAAAAGCATACGCAGAAAGATACGAAATAGACTGGCGTTTAGCTGCTTCCATAATCTTCCAAGAGTGTAAATTTATTCCAGACTTAGTAGGTTATGGTGGTAGTTTTGGACTTATGCAGATGATGCCCGTCACGTTGGAGCATTATGGCCTTGATGAAAATGCTACAGTAGAGGAACAAATTTGTGCTGGAATGAAATTATTACGCACATTGCACCGATATTTTGCAGAAGTGAATGAAGAGGATAAGCCCTATTTTGTAGCAGCTGCCTACAATGCTGGTCCAGGGCACATTTTCGATGCGCAGAACTTATGTATTAAATATAATGAAGACCCCAATCAATGGGAATCTGTTTCTAAATATCTTATTTTAAAAACTTCGAGCAAATATTACAACGATCCCGTTGTTACTGCGGGATACTATCCTGGTAAACATAGTGTAAACTATGCTTCAGAAGTTGTGGAGCGTTACAATGCTTATAAATTAGCGTACAAATAGATTATCTTTTGACAAGAAGCGCAACATTTTCAACATGTTGTGTATGTGGGAACATATCCACAGGCTGCACTTTTTCCACCTTATACTTTGCATCTAGAAGTGTAATATCACGAGCTTGAGTAGCTGGGTTACAACTGATATAAACGATACGCTTGGGTTCCATTTCAAGTAGGCGGTCAATTACAGTAGTGTGCATTCCAGCGCGTGGAGGATCAGTAATCACAATATCTGGAGTACCATTTTGGCGGATAAAATCTCGATTTAACACATCTTTCATATCGCCAGCATAGAAAAAAGTATTTTTAATTTTATTGTATTCTGAATTAATTTTAGCATCTCCAATGGCAGCATCTACATACTCTATTCCCACCACTTTTTTTGCTTGCCGAGCTACAAAATTAGCAATGGTTCCTGTACCTGTATAAAGGTCATACACAACATCTTCAGAAGATATTTGTGCAAATTCACGTGCAACAGAATACAACCTATAAGCTTGCTGACTATTGGTTTGATAGAAAGAAACTGGCCCGATTTTGAAGGTCAAATCCTCCATTGTATCCACAATAAAATCTTTTCCACTATAAAGATGAACCTCTAAATCAGTAATACTATCGTTTAATTTTGTATTTATAACATATTGTAAAGAAGTTATTTGAGGAAATTCATCTTTAATAAACTGCATCAAGTTCATTGTTTCTTCAGATTTCTCTGTAAAAACAACAATTACCATAATCTCACCTGTTGAAGCTGTTCGTATCACAATATTGCGTAACAAACCTTCGTGATTTCTTATATTATAAAATGGAAGATTTTGCGCAATTGCATATTCTTTCACTTTATTTCTGAGTTCATTGCTCGGGTCTTCCTGCAAAGCACAATGTTTTATATCCAACACTTTATCAAATTTACCTGGAATATGGAAGCCGAGGCCACGGGGTTCTATTGTTTTCCCATTTTTTTGCAATGTCATATCCTCATCGTCCAACCAACGAAGATTAGAAAACGTATATTCCAACTTATTTCTATAGTAGAATATATTTTCAGAAGCAAGAATAGGCTGCAAGGGAGGAAAATCAAATTTACCTAGATGGGCGAAATTATCCTCAACTTGTTGTTGTTTATACATCAGTTGTTGCTGATAATCAAGTGCTTGCCATTTACAACCTCCACACAAGCCGAAATGAGGACATTGCGTATCTACGCGATGAGGAGAATAGGATTTTATAGCTATCAAACGTGCTTCAGCATAACCTTTTTTCTTTTTATACACCTCTACATCTACAATATCGCCAGGAACGACAAATGGTACAAAAACAACCAATCCATCTACTTTTCCAATAGCTTTTCCTTCTGCACCAGCAGAAATTATTTCAAGATCTGAAATCAGATAAGGTTTCATAAATTTCTTTTTTAACTAACTACAAATTACATCGTTAAGTTGCTTACAGACTACTTCCCAATTATAATTCTTTTTCACAAATTGATGACCATTTTCAGCAATTTTACTATATTGTTCCTTATTCGATAGCAGTAAAGAAACCGCATCGACATAACCTGTAAGTGTTTCACAGATAATAATATCCTTTCCATTTTCGACTCCAGCAAGAGGTTTCCCAGCCAATGAGGAAGTGACGCAAGGCAACTGCATCGCCATTGCCTCAATGAGTTTATTTTGCAATCCGGTTCCCAAAGTCATTGGAGCGATAAAGACTTTAGACTTAGCATAATATTCTGGCATTGAATCCACCCAACCCGTAACAGTAATAGCATCATTTGCTAATGCTTGCACACGAGCCACTGGGTTAGCACCGACAATTGCCAATTTCAAGTCAGGGAATTCCTGTTTTAATAAAGGGAATATTTGACGCGCAAGATACTCTGCTGCATAAATATTGGGAGGGTATGCCATATTTCCTGAAAAAATCAAATCGTAAACTTTCTCATTCTGAGAAGATTGATATTTTTCAAAATCTACACCATTAGCAATAATCTCTATTTCGTAATTATTGGGATGATCAATAAACTCACGATCTACCCCTGTAATGATAGTTTTATGATCGAAATAGGAGAAAATTTCAGCTTCATAGCGTTTCAATCGACGATACTCCATTTGGAAAAAGGGCTTGAGTAATGGGGAAGTTTTTTCGCTACGACGCTGCATTCCTTTCGATAAAACATCTTGATAATCAATTGTTTTAGGAATTGGCAATAGTTTTACATATTCTGCCACTCTAATCATTTGGCAATAGATATGGTCGGGCTTTACCTCATCAATAATCTCTCTGATTTTTCTTTTAATTTTTGAACTATAAAAGAACCCGCACTGCAATGGTAAACCTAAAAGAAAGGCACGCACAACGCCAATAGCTTGTCTTGTAATGGGTAAATCGAGAAAATCTATCCGTTTACAAAAAGGCATAACCTTCGCCTTCGCCTCAGGATGTAAAACCCCTCGATTCAGTGCAATAAGATAAATTTCATGATATTTCGACAACTCTTTCAGTTGATAGAAAGCCCTTAATTTATCTCCTTTTTCTAAAGGATATGGAACTCGAGGTAAAAGAATCAGTAATTTCATAACGTTTGCAAAAATACATCAAAAAGTTGGATGAATGGTCATAAAGTAGTATTTATAATTCAGAAAATTGATAAATGATAAAAAGTATCATTTTTATATTGAACTTCCCATCTAAATTCTACTCTACAAGAATATGTGTACAAATTTCATCAAACTGAGAAACAGAGAGTTGCTCTGGGCGCAAAGAGAAAATTTCATTTTGCAAATAATCCTCTTTGAAGCGGAAGGTTTTCAAGGAATTTCGCAACGTTTTTCGTCGCTGGTTGAAAGCAGTTTTCACAACACTCTTAAACAAAGGTTCCGGACTGTGTAAGATTTTATCACAATTTTTTGTTATTCTTATTACGCCAGACTTAACTTTTGGTGGCGGCGTAAATTGATTTTCATCAACGGTAAAGAGATACTCAATATCATAAAAAGCTTGTAGTAAAACGCTCAAAATGCCATACATTTTCTTTCCTGGTTGTGCTGCAACACGCTCTGCTACCTCTTTCTGAAACATTCCTACTAATTCTGTTACCAAATCTTTATTGTCCAATACTTTAAAAAGAATTTGAGAAGAGATATTATATGGGAAATTACCAATAATAGTCACCTCTTTGCTATAATGCTGTGCAAGATTCATTTGCAGAAAATCTGTAGCAAAGATCTGAAGTTGCGGATAATGACGTTGCAGATAAACAACAGACTCATCATCAATTTCAACCACCGAAAAATTTAGATCTTGTTTTTCTAACAAATATTTTGTCAAAACCCCCATTCCTGGACCGATTTCCAAAATGTTTTTATTCTCGGACTTAATAGCATTTACAATATTATAAGCCACCTCTTCATTATTGAGAAAATGTTGTCCTAAGGCTTTTTTCGGTGTAACTTTCATAGTAATTTAGATTTCATCTCCTCTCAGTTCGCGGAATCGTTTTCGCGCATCAACAGCATAAATGCTATTAGAATGGTCTTTCAGTAACTTTTTATACATCTCCATTGCTTGAGGAATATCTTTCATATAATATTCGTAAAGTTCTGCTAACAAGAATATTGCATCATCAGCAAGTAAATCAAATGAGTAAACATCAATAATTTTTTTGAGCAATGTTTCCGCAGTAAAATAATCTTTTTGGCGTATTAATATTTGCGCTTGAAGATAGTAAACATCATCGTTCAATTTACCAAATGGAGTAACTATCAATACGGAATCCAAATATTTCATTGCTTCCGCATCATTATTTTGGAAGATTAGAAAATCGGCGCGGGCGAAATAGCGAAGTGCCTGATTATGGGTTTGATTTTCGGAAAAAAGTGCATTATCGTCCTCATCTTCACCTTCATCTTCTTCAAGATTATCTGAAATAACAAAAGAGAGATACATTGCATCATTAGCAATTAGTTTTGTGGTTGCTGCACGTAAAATATCGAGTTGACTTTCTGCCCAAGCAAACTCGCCAATATAGAATGAGAGTTTCGCATTTTTGAACTTTGCTAAATGACCGATGGTATCATTAGGTAACTCTTTATCAATTTGTGAATAGAGTAGTGTTGCGTCCCAAATTTCTCCTACGTGTAGAAGAATATCTGCCTTATCCATCTTATATAATGCTCTTTCCTTTATATCTCTGTCAGCATAACGCATAGCAGTATCCAACAAATTGATGGCATGGTCAGGTTTATTTACGAAAAATGCCAATAGATGCGCATATTTATGAACCACATCAGAAGTTCCTTCGTGCACACCATTTTCGTCCAAAACCTTTTGATATTCCTTTTCCAAAGCTTTCGCTGCATTGAGGTCAATAGGATATGTAGAGATTAATTTTTGATATTTAAGATTGAGCAAATCATATTTTGCAGAGTAGTAATAGGATGAAGATTCCCCTTTTGAAATCACATATTTCAAGGCTTCCATTGCCAAATCATACTCACGATTATTTGCCATTAAACGCGCCAATGTGTAAACGGTTGCACCATCATTGGCTCGTTTTTTATCTATCGACTTTGCCAATATGAATGCTGCGGGATAATCTTTATTCAACTGATAAATCCAATAAAGCAACGAAACATAACTTTGATTGTTCGGATGTTTCTGCATTGTTTCCTGCAATTTTGACTTTATTTTCAGATAACGTTGTCCATCTTCATCGTCCATCAGCAGATTTTGGAGATTTTGTTCGGCAGTTGCCATATACTTTGCATCATCATCTGCCAAAAGTGTAATTGCCTCTTCTATAACATTATCATAAAGTTTCAGTTGTAGATAGAGATTTGTCAATTCTTTGGAGAAGAGTTTTGGATTATTCAATTGCTTTCTTCCTCGCAACAACGTTTCCATTGCGTAATCGCGCTTAGCTTTATACAGAAAGGCGTTATAAAGTTCTTTGTATGAATTTTCTATGTTTGGAACATTTTTTATTGCATCTTCATACTCTTTTACGGCTTTTGCTGTATTTCCAGAAACCTCATACACATACGCCAAATCAACGATATAACGTTGAACTTTAGGAAATTTTTTATGCTGATTTTTAGCAACTTTTTCAAGTTCCTTATAATCTTGCATTTCTACAAGAACCTGATAATAATACACATAGATATATGAACTATTATTTTTCTCGTAGATAGGTTTAAAAATTTCTTTTGCTTTTTCATATTCTCCATTTTGGTAATATTGAATAGCCAATTTTTCTTGTGGGTCACGTTGAGCAAACCCCAAGAGCGAGAAGAATAGGAAAAACAGAAGAAATAGTTTTTTCATATTCTAATCAACGATATCGAAGCCTGTATATTTTCTCAACACCTCAGGAATAACAATTCCATCTTCAGTTTGATTATTTTCGAGAAGAGCAGCCAAAATTCGAGGCAATGCCAACGCGCTTCCATTCAGTGTGTGTGCAAGACGAGTTTTTCCAGTATTTTCATCTCTGAAACGCAATTTCAAACGATTAGCTTGGAAAGCTTCGAAATTAGAAACAGAACTTACTTCGAGCCATTTTTGCTGCGCGCGCGAGTAAACCTCAAAGTCGTAAGTTAAGCTAGAGGTAAAACTCATATCTCCTCCACACAAACGAACAATTCTAAATGGAAGTCCTAATTTTTGGATTAATGATTTTACATGTGCAACCATTTGGTCTAATGATTCTGCTGAATGATCAGGATGTTGAACTTGCACGATTTCCACTTTATCGAATTGATGCAAACGATTCAACCCGCGAACATCTTTTCCGTAAGAGCCAGCCTCACGACGGAAACATGCTGAATAAGCACAATTTTTCATAGGAAGATCTGCTTCTTTCAAAATCACATCACGATAAATATTGGTAACAGGAACTTCTGCAGTAGGAATCATATAGAAGTTATCTTCTGAAATATGATACATTTGTCCTTCTTTATCTGGAAGTTGTCCTGTTGCGTACGCAGAATCTTCATTTACCATTAATGGCGGTTGGATTTCGGTATATCCTGCTGCGAAAGCTTCGTCCAAGAAGAAAGCGATTAAAGCACGTTGCAAACGAGCACCTTTCCCTTTATACACAGGAAATCCTGAACCCGTAATCTTATTTCCCAATTCAAAATCGATAATATCATATTTCTTTACCAAATCCCAATGCGGAAGTGCATGCTCCTCCATATTAGAAGCATCACCTTCTTGATAAATCACCACATTGTCAGCAGCAGATTTTCCACAAGGCACACACTCGTTCGGTACATTGGGAAGCAAAACTAAAACAGATTGCATTTCTGCTTCTTTTGTAGAAAGAGTTTGCTGAAACTCTTTCTCACCATTTTTTAATTCAGAAATTCTTGCTTTGATAGCATTTGCTTCTGCTGCCTTTCCTGTCTTAAACAAAATGCCAATCTCCTTTGAAAGTGCATTTTGTTCCATCAAATTATCATCTAAATTTTTCTTTAAAGTTCTGATTTCTTGATCTAAAGACAAGATTTGTTCTACAGATTCTGTAGCATCTACATTTTTGACTTTTAATCTTTCAATAATGTATTGAGGATTTTCTCGTATAGTTTGTATTTGTAACATCTTTATAATTTTTAAGCGGGCAAAAATACAAAAAAAGAGCGGAACTATATTCAAGTTTTTTAATTACTTTTGCACCCATTAGATATTATTAGAAATCAATGCAAACTACTTCTACAAAACATAGTAATTTAGCGGACAATTCCGCTCAAAAAATAGAGATCATGTCACCTGTTGGCTCATACGAAGCGTTGGCTGCTGCCATCCAATCGGGAGCCGGTTCTGTCTATTTTGGTGTAGGGCAAATGAATATGCGTTCTCGTTCTTCCGCCAATTTCTCATTGGACGATTTGGAGAATATATGTAATATCTGCAAAGAGCACAATGTTCGCTCCTATCTTACGGTCAACACAATCATTTATAACCAAGAGATTGAGGAGATGCAGCAACTATTGGAACACGCTCAGAAGTGCGGCATTTCAGCCATTATCGCTTCCGACTTTGCGGTTATTCAATATTGTCAAAAGATTGGTTTAGAAATCCATATCTCAACGCAATGTAATATTACCAATGTAGAAGCTGTGCGTTTTTATGCACAATTTGCTGATGTTGTTGTATTAGCACGCGAAACAGAATTACGCCAAGTGGCAGAGATTTCCCGTAAAATTAAAGAGGAAAATATTTGTGGTCCTAACGGGAAACTCGTGCAATTGGAGATGTTTATCCACGGAGCACTCTGTATGGCTGTATCGGGCAAATGTTACCTAAGCCTTGATAACTTTAACGCCTCTGCAAATCGAGGTGCTTGCCTACAACCCTGCCGCCGCGCGTACAAGGTGCAAGATTACGACTCGGAAATTGAGTTAGCAATTGAAAATAAATATATCATGTCGCCCAAAGACCTATGTACGATTGGTTTTTTGGATAAAATTATCAAAGCAGGCGTAACTGTTTTGAAGATTGAGGGTCGAGGACGCTCGCCTGAATATGTGAAAATGGTTACCCAATGCTACCACGAAGCACTCAACGCCATCCAAAACAATAACTATACACAAGAAAAGATTGAGGAGTGGACCACACGCTTGAGAAGTGTTTATAATCGTGATTTTTGGGATGGTTACTATTTAGGACGCACTTTAGGTGAATGGAGCGAAAGATATGGTTCTCAAGCAACACGTACAAAACAATATATCGGTAAAGTTACCAACTATTTTTCTAAACTACAAGTAGCTGAAATTCTAGTAGAAACACAAGAGTTGAAAAGAGAAGATTCTATTCTGATTATCGGTCCCACAACAGGCGTATATGAAGATCAAGTTCAGGAAATTCGGGTAGAATTACAACCTGTAGAAGTTGCCGAAAAAGGAGTCTTCTGTTCAATTCCTGTAAAAGAAACTGTACGACGCGGAGATAAACTGTACCGATGGATTGAAGAGATTGATGAATTTTAATATTATGAAAAGAATTACCTTTTTTCTGCTTCTTATGGGAGCAATGGCTTTAGGAGTGGCGCAGCCCAAAGTGGGGGTTACACTTTGCGGTGGGGGTGCGCGCGCATTTTCTCACCTCGGCGTTTTGCAAGCTTTTCACGAATACAACATTCACCCTGAGGTAATTGCAGGAACTAGTATGGGGGCCATTCTTGGTGCATTTTATGCTCAAGGTTATACTCCTCAAGAACTGCATGATATTATTCTGGAAGAAAAATTCTATAAAATCAATAAAATTCTACACCTCGGGAAAGGGAAAAGAGAACTCGCTGGATTTTCTAGTCATAAAAATATCCAAAAAATATTCAATAAGTATATTCCACATAATAGCTTTGATTCTTTGCAATACACTTTCTACCTCTGTGTTGCTAATCTTAATACTGGAGCTGCAGAATATATCCATTCGGGTAAACATCTACACGAATATCTGTTAGGTTCCTCCTCTATTCCAGGACTTTTTACTCCTATCTTCATCGATAGCTGTTATTATGTAGATGGTGGAATTTTAGATAATTTTCCCGCTCGTTCCATTAGAAACGAATGTGATATTTTAATCGGACTTGAATCGGGTGCAGAACTTCCTGATTTTGAGATAAAAAAAACAAAAGATATAATCTCTCGAAGCCTTTCTGTAGTAGTTTACAACAACTCGTTACCTGGCTACGCAGTTTGCGATTATATGATTAATACAAACATTGACCAATATTATGGATTGATGGATTTTAAAAATTTTGAAGCTATTTACCAAGCTGGCTACCGAGTGGCTATTCAATGGCTACAAGAGCACCCAGAATTGGTGAAACTGATTGCAAGCCCCCAACAAAATCAACAAAAAAATGGAGAATAATCACCTTTGTAATCAGGGGAAAATAAAAGATATTCAAGGAGACAATCTCTTTATTGAAATCACGGTTTCTTCTGCGTGCTCTAAATGTCACGGAAAATCATTTTGCTCGATGTCTGAACATCGCAACGAAATATTAAATATCAATACTTCAGCAGCTTTTCAATTTAGTGTTGGAGAAGAGGTTAATATTACAATGAAAAGTTCTTTAGGTACAAAAGCTGTTCTTTTTGCCTATGTAGGACCTCTTGTAGCGCTCTGCTTAGGATTGTTTCTATCCTACTTTTTCACACATAACGAACTACTCAGCACCGCAATAGGATTTGGATGCTTAACAATTTACTTTTTGATTTTAAGAGGTTTCAAAGATAAATTCAAGAGAGAATTTATTATGGATGTAAAGAAGATTGATTAGCAATTTCCAATCGTTTTCCAATAAATTTTACATCTTCGCTTTCAGGATAAATGGTATTGAGTGATTGGTAGAGAGAATCCAACAAAGAAAGATTTTCAGATTCTGGAAGAAAAATTCTACGATTAAACTTTTGGTAAAAAGCTGTTATTGACGCTAACGATGTTTTATTTTCTTGAATAAAAGTGTATAAAAACTTTTTATGTTGCTCTACTGCAGCGAGATAATTAGATTCAATTCCTATTTTTACAGAATCATCATATTGATGGGCATTATAAACTTTCATCAATTTTTCAACTGTATCTACAAATACTCTCAATTGAGCATCAAGCTGATACATCAGATAGGCATCTTCGGTGCCATCAACTACAGAATAGGTATTTACCAAATGTGCAGCATCGGCAGAAAAAGAGAGATGATCTCCTCTTTTGGCCAAAGTAGTAAATCCATTTTCTGGAGTAAGCCAAATTTGATAAAATATTGGAAATGAATATTTTGAACTTATTTGTTCATCTTCTACCGACAAAGAAAAAGTAAATTTTCCATCTTTTATAGCAGCAGAATCCACTAAAATTATACCTTCTGGAGTGATTTGAGAAAGATAGATATAATTTTCGAAACTATTTTCCAAAGTTCCAGACAAAACTATATCCGCTTTTCTCTGTTGACAAGCAGATAAGAGAAGTATCAAAAGTAGAAACAGATTACAGATGCGCAAATGTTTCATAAGTTTGGGTGGTATCACACTTTATATATTCACATCCACAATTACGATCTCTTCTATGAGGACGGCGTCCATAAATTTTGGGTGCACAAGCCTCACAAAGCAACAACAGCAGCAGCAGTAAAAGATAATACCGTTTCATAAATTCAATTAACGTACGATAGTTGCATTTCTATCAGGACCTACAGAAACGATAGATATTTTTGCTCCAACCTCATTTTCAATAAATTGAATATAATCTTTCAGTTCTTGGGGCAACTCTTCGTATGTTTTACATTGTGAAATATCTTGTTTCCAGCCTTTGAGAGGAGTAAGTACGGGTTCAATATTCACACTTGTATCTGCAGGTACACGTTTTGTTTCTACACCATCAACTTTGTATGCTGTACAAACCTTAATTGTATCAAAGTCAGACATTACATCAGCCTTTGTCAGAACGATTTCAGTAACGCCATTCACCATAACAGAATATTTGAGAGCCACAAGGTCTAACCAGCCACAACGACGAGTTCTTCCGGTAGTTGCGCCAAATTCATGACCATTTTTCTGTAATAGTTCTCCAGTAGCGTCAAAAAGTTCTGTTGGAAATGGTCCTGCTCCTACGCGCGTGCAGTATGCTTTTACAATTCCGATAACTCTTCCGGTGCGAGCGGGTGCCAAACCCAAACCTGTAAAAGCACCAGCAGCTACAGTATTAGAAGATGTAACAAAAGGATAGGAGCCAAAATCTATATCTAACAATGTTCCTTGTGCTCCTTCTGCCAAGATTGTTTTTCCGTTATTCAATAAATCATTCAATTCATACTCGCTATCAATCAATTGGAATTGGCGCAATGTATCCAACGATTTGAGCCATTTCTCAACCATTTCAGGCAACATTTCTGAATAATCAAAATTATATTTATCCAACAAATATTTATGATTTTCGAGCAATGCGTTGAATTTATTTTCAAAGTTAGGCGAAATCACATCGCCCACACGCAAACCATTCCGAGCAATTTTATCGGTGTATGTAGGTCCAATTCCCTTTAAGGTAGAACCAATCTTTTGAGCTCCTTTTTTTGCCTCCAAGGCAGCATCCAACAACTTATGGGTTGGCATAATCAGGTGTGCTTTTTTAGAAATTTGAAGATTTTTCTTAGGTGTCATTCCCATCTTTTCTAAACCTGCCACCTCATCTTCAAAAATTACTGGATCAATTACTACACCACTTCCAATAATATTGATTTTATCTTGATGAAATATTCCTGATGGAATAATATGCAAAACGTGTTTAATATCATTAAACTCTAGAGTATGGCCAGCATTTGGGCCACCTTGAAAACGAGCAATTACATCATATTCAGGAGTTAACACATCTACTACTTTACCTTTTCCTTCATCACCCCATTGTAAACCAAGAAGAATATCTAATTTCATTTGTCTAATTTTTTTCAGTTCGCAAAAGTAACCTTTTTTTTCTACAATTCAGCCAAAAGTTGAGACCATTTTTCATCTGATAATTTTGCACCCACCACTTCAATAATTGCAGAAGATAGTTTTGTAGCTAATTTTCCAGCTTTTACTATACTATATCCATTCATCAAACCATAAAGAAAGCCAGAAGCATAGATATCTCCTGCACCAGTTGTATCAATACGAGTTGCGGGCATAGGTTCCACGCGCACAACTTCACCATACGCCTTAATTAGAGAACCTTTTGCGCCCAATTTTACTACCGAAATAGGACAATATTGCGATAATACGTCCAACGCTTCTACCTCTTCCTTTCCGCTAAAAGCCTTAGCTTCTTCTTCGTTAGCAAAAATAATATCTACATAATCGCGCAGCAACTCCTCAACAAAATCGCGCATCGATTCTACCAAGTTATAAGATGCCATGTCCATAGAGATTTTCAATCCAGCAGACTTGGCACGCTTGCATACTTCTAGAATCAACTGTTTGTTAAAAATCAAGTACCCTTCTACATGGATATAATCATATTTTTTAAGCACCTCATCAACCAAGTCTTCTGGTGTAAGTGTTGACGCTGCGCCCAAATATGTAGCAAAGGTCCGCTCTCCGTCAGGAGTGATAAAAGTGGTAGCAATTCCTGTATCAATATCTGAATAGCAAAGGTGAGGTTCAATGTTAGAATTAATCATATCCTTTTGGAAACTTTCGCCAGCAAAATCGTGAGATATTTTCCCGATAAAACCCGTTTGTGCACCTAATCGTGCCAATCCGTGAATTGTATTTGCTGTAGATCCGCCAGAAGCTATAGATTGTTTTAGGTGAGAAATTTCTGCATGTATAGCTCTCTTCTTCTCCTCATCAATCATCTCCATTCCTCCCTTTTGTAAACCGAATTTTTCAAATAATGATGGATCATCAATATCTACCAAAATATCTACCAAAGCATTTCCAATGCCTAAAATCTTACTCATCTCTTTTAAATTATCTTTTGAAATTTAGCTGCACACCATCCATTTTTCTCTTTAAATTCAATACGTTGCAGGTGTAAATTATTTGCTTTTTCCGTTATTTTTTCTAAATCTTCGCCCACATAAAATCCGCTGAAAAGAATGGTTCCACCATTTTCCAGTACGTTGACATAGGCTTCCATATCGTTTAGGAGAATATTGCGATTGATATTTGCAATTATTAGGTCGAATGTTTCTGGACCCAATAGTGCGGCATCGCCCCATTTTACCATAATCTCCTCTGCTTGGTTGCGAGCATTGTTTTCAATATTGTTTTTGTAAGCCCACTCATCATTGTCGATAGCTACCACAGACGCTGCTCCGCGTTTGTAAGCCAACAATCCCAAAACTCCAGTTCCTGCGCCCATATCCAATACCCTTTTCCCTTTAGGAGAATCTTCCAAAAGATAGGTAATCATCAACGTTGTAGTTTCGTGATGTGCTGTTCCAAAAGACATCTTCGGCTCTATAATAATTTCATACTCAACATTTTCCTTCTTCTCGTGGAAGGGTGCACGGATATAACAACGGTCAGCAATCAACACTGGTGCATAGTTAGATTCCCACACAGCATTCCAATTCTGTGTAGGCACATCATTAATTACGTATGTAAGACGAGCTTCAGGAAATTGCTGTTCTAATATCTCCTTTATAGCCTCCTCTATATACAAATGTTTAGGAATATATGCCAATAATGTGGCATCATCTTCATCTGTAAAACTATCACAGCCTTCTTCTGCAAGGTAGGAAATAAAAATCTCTTTCCATACATCAGGTTGCTCAAAACAAATTTTAATCTCTAAATAATCCATGTTGTTATTCTACTAATTTTCCACTTGTCGTAAATGTCAATGCAGATGTTTCTCCAGATTTCTTACTGAAAATCACAACTCTATAGTAGTTTTTCTTTTCAATGATACGTCTTACGGAATAATATTCTGTAATTTTAAATCCTTTGCAATTTTTCTTCACAAAGCCAGCAATATTTGGGTTGATATTTCCCATATTGGCAGCAGTACGAGTTTCAATAATATTGCCATTTCCTTCCATTACCACTATTTCTTTACCTCTCACACCAAAATAGGTTGCCAAAAAATAACCTTCATCATCTTCAGAGTATTCTACGCCTGTTACTTTAGGATATTTTGCTTTAAAAGCATTTACTACAGTTGTCGGAATACTTGCATCAACTTGTGTTAAATTTTGGCTTGCCAATCGGTCCACACCTTCCACCTCTGCATCGTCAGCATTTCCTGGTTCGTAAGCTTTAAGAAATTTTCCTGTTTTATCGAATACCAATGTTGTAACTTCCTTGGTTTTAGCATTTTGTTTTTCGATAATATCAACCATGATTTTATCTTGCTTATCAGCACGCAACTCCTTCAAAGCATACACAAATTTGTATCCTTTATAGTAATTGGTAAGATGTTTAATCACACCTTGTGGCAATTGTTCATCGGTTATATCAATATAGGTAAATTGCCAAACGCCCTGATTGTTGAAGTGAAGTTCATTCCGCACCTCATTCACTTTACAAACTACCATATAATCATTATTATGCTTGTACCAAACCGGGCTATCGGGACGAGGTACTTTTTTTGTAAACGCTTTGTTCACTGTTCCAGGAATTTCGGAAGGTGCCAACTTGTCGGCATCAGCAACAGAAACCTCCAATTGTGGTTGTGGCTTGACAGGTCGTTCTGGCTTCGGAGCTGCGGGTTTGGGTGCTGGGGTGGGCTTCGGAGCGGGTTTTGCTTGAGTAGGCTTACTTTGCGAAGACTTTCCCTTTTCAGGCGCAGGATCTTCACTCTTACCACTACGAAGGGCTGCATAGTTTTGTGCTTCTTCAGAAATGGAGAAGTTTTCAGGATCTGTTCGCGTGAGTAAACGCCCCATGTCATCAAAAGTTAAAATAGAGTTTTCTGCTCCTACTTGGTCTGGCCTTACCTCAATATGATAATACATACTTACCGATGGTGCCTCGCGCGTTTGAGATACCTTTATCACAAATAGAGGATAATTGGTTTCAACATAATCAATAATTGCTGTTGGTAGTGAGTTTTTGGGAACAGAATAACGAGTTTCCAAAAAAGTTCCATCTTGTTGGATAAAAATTGTTCCTACGACGCCGCTGTTTTTGAATGTTGCCTGATAAACTCCATCTGCCAACACCCACTGCGTAACTTTTGCTCCAGATTGTTCAAAATCAAGAGTTTGAATAACATCATCTGGAATATCTTCCTGCTTTAATTTCTGACCAAACAACGATGGCGTTGCCCAAAACATAGCCAAAGCTATGAGAGATAGTGTAAAAATACGCGTAAAATTACTCATACATATTATATTTTATAAAGTGCCAAAAATACGACTTTTTTTTGGAGAAAATGCTTCTCTCTACTCTTCTGTATAAAATATTGTGTCAAAATGATTTATATTGAGATCATAATGTTCTTCTACCCACTGAATCACCATTTTTTCGATCTGTTCATCTAAAGAAATAGCAATTTTACCCTCAGATGAAAGCAAAATATGGGACGCTCCCTTGTTCTTTTTCTGGTACATAATTTTCCCATCAACAAAAGTTTTTTCAATAATATCACACTCCTCTAGAAGGTGGATTGTATTATACAAAGTAGCCCTACTAATATAGTATTTACTTAGTATAAATTTTCTGTTAATCGTCTTTATTTCAAATGGTTTTGTTTGCTCCTGAATCATTCGCAAAATTGCAAATCTCTCTGGTGTTTTCTTCAATCTATTCTGCTCGAGAAAACTGTTAAATGTGTCAAAAAGTTGGTCAAAAGAGGAATCTGAGTTTTTCATTCTATTTTTTCGGCAAAGATAGAAAAAAAGCGTATTTTTGCAATCTGATTAAAAAAATATTCTTATGACAGCATTAGTTAAAACAGATTTTCAATTTCCGAAGCAAAGTTCGGTATATCACGGCAAAGTAAGAGACGTATATAATATCAATGATGAGCAGTTAGTGATGGTGGTTACAGATAGAATTTCTGCTTTTGATGTAATTCTTCCCAAAGGAATTCCTTACAAAGGAGAGATTTTGAACCGTATTGCTGCTAAATTCTTAGATGCTACTGAAGATATTTGTCCTAATTGGAAGATAGCTTCTCCCGACCCGATGGTAACGGCAGGTATTGCGTGTCAAGGAACACCCGTAGAGATGATTGTACGCGGCTACCTTTGTGGTAGTGCTTGGCGCTCGTATAAGAATGGCGCTCGCTCTATTTGTGGCGTACCAATTCCAGAAGGCATGCGTGAAAATCAGGCCTTTCCACAACCCATCATCACTCCTACTACCAAAGCGGAACAAGGTGCACACGATGAGGATATCTCTAAAGAGGAGATTCTTGCCCAAAATTTGGTTTCACCAGAAATCTATGCCCTAATGGAAAAATATGCAATGGAACTCTTCCAAAGAGGAACAGAAATTGCTAAAAAACAGGGACTTATTTTAGTGGACACCAAATATGAATTCGGATTGAAAGATGGAAAATTATATCTAATTGATGAAATTCACACTCCCGACTCCTCTAGATATTTCTATGCTGATGAGTATGAAGAACGTTTCCAAAACAATCTTCCTCAAAAACAACTCTCCAAAGAATTTGTCCGCGAATGGCTGATGGAAAATGGTTTCCAAGGAAAAGAGGGACAACAAATTCCAGAGATGACTGACGAAATCGTAAACAATATTTCAAACCGCTATATCGAACTATACGAGAATATTACAGGTGAGAAATTTGTTAAATCTGAAACTGGCGACCTAGCTACACGCATTGAAACCAATGTTAAAAATTATCTGATAAACCATTAAAATCTCCTCATTATTAAGAGATTTTACGCAACTCCCCGACTTAGCTCGCATATCTGTTTGCCAAGTCGGGGAGTTTTGTTTATTTAAGAGGATTGTTATTCCTTATTCTCTGCCGATAAAGTTCTCTAATTCTTCAACGGTTTTGGGAATTGCAGGACCTAAAATGCGATGACCTGTTTCCGTAATTAGCACATCGTCTTCAATGCGAATACCGCCAAAGTCTCTGTACTCTTCCACTTTATCGTAGTTGATATATTCTTCAAATTTCTTTTCGTTTTTCCAAATATCAATAAGATGAGGAACAAAGTAAATTCCTGGTTCTACAGTGAGAACGTGCCCTGGTCGTAACTCCTTAGCCATACGCAAAGAGCCCCAACCAAAGATTTTGCTACGTTGGATAGTGTCGTCGTAGCCTACATAATTTTCGCCTAAGTCCTCCATATCGTGAACATCTAAACCCATCTGATGACCTAAACCGTGAGGCATAAAGAGTGCAGTAGCACCAGCTTCTACAGCTGCTTCTGTATCGCCTTTCATCAAGCCTAATGCTTTTAAACCATCTGTAATAATGGTCATCGCTAATTTATGAATTTCTCGGTAACGAATACCAGGCTTGCACGCATTGATACCCTCAACATTAGCTTTGAGTACGATTTCATAAATAGCTTTCTGTTTGGGTGTGAATTTGCCATTTACAGGAAAGGTACGGGTGTTGTCAGAAGAATAGTTCATTAGATTCTCCGCTCCCGCATCCATCAACAATAGTTTTCCATCTTCCAAAACTTGGTTGTGGTTGTGATTGTGCAAGGTTTCACCATGTTGCGAGAGGATTATTGGGAAAGAAACACCATTCCCATAACTCAATGTAATCCCTTCTGCAATGCCAAATAGTTCCTGTTCTGTTTTGCCTACACGACAATTTTTCATCACTTCGGTGTGCATTTTATGTCCAATAACACACGCTTTTTCAATCTCCTGAATTTCAAACTCATCTTTTATCTCGCGAAGTGATACAATACTTTTTATAAGTGCTACTGATGCGGAAGCCTTGAGATCGTCAATATCAATACATGTAAGCTTAGATAAGGCGATTTTATTCTCAGCACGGTAAGGTGGCGTGAAATGAATTTTTCTACCTTTTTGTGCAGCAATATAACTCGCTAATTCCGCCATCGGACGTGTCTCTGTAATTCCTACGCGAGCAGCTAAATCTTGAACTTTGGGTTGGTCACCCATCCAAATAATGTCGTCAATCTCAAAATCGGTTCCAAATAAAATGGTTTGTTCGTTGTCAAAATCAATGACTGCAGCAAAATTGGAAAGCGATAAACCAAAGAAATATAGAAAGTTACTATCTTGACGTTGTTTATATTGATTGGAAGGATAGTTCATTGGAGATTCTTCATTGCCTAAAAATAGGGCAATGCCCTCTTTCATCAGTTGGGTGAGTTTTGCTCTTCTATTTTGATATACTTTAGAGTCAAATAATGGATTCATATTAATTTCCTTTCTTATTTATAGGTTGAACATTTCTTTGAGGTAAAGAGTTTGTTTTATTCACTTTGGGTGGCGCGACCGACGCAGGAGCTTCTGTTGCTGGAGTTATCTTTGCCGCTGGGCCTTGCGGTTTGTAGTGATATTGGAAGAAATCGTTGTATAAATTTCGTTTGTCGGTCTTGTTGTAGTAGGTAGTATAGTTGACTGCACTCATTGCGTAGAGTTTTATGTCTCCAGAGGCAAATTTCGGACCAAAGTTTACATCGTTGACAATTACCGAATAGTAGTTCATTGCACCTTCCATATTTTTGAATTTGGAAAGAGTTACCAATTGTTCATCTTGATTGATATAGAAACTGTTGATATTAAATTTTTGCAGACTGAAAAATTCGCGATTGAAAGCGGAAAGTTCTGATTTAATATCCGCAACAGTATACTTGTGAATATTGACAATCAATACAATATAGTGTTGTTCGTTAGGATTAAATTTGAAAGGTGAGGCTGGCGGTGCAGCAGGTCCCTCTTGTTGTATTTGAAGAGAATCGCCTACACTGGCCAAAATTTCAGAAACGTTAGCAAAGTTAGATAGATAGATTTTTGCTAGTTCGGCTACTCCAGAGTTTGGGTAGGTAGTGATGATTTGGGTTAATGCTGATTTTAAGGTATCCTCACCATGTATTTGTCCGACCGATACCGCACGGAGATATTCAAATTTCGATTTCAACGTTTCGTCAGCACAATTAGGAATTACTTGATCTGCTTCTGCAACTACATTTGCCCAACGTTTGTTTACATAATTGTCGTATGTAGTTTCATATCTCTTTTCAAACTCTTTCATCTTCTCTAGCAGCTTGGTGTAATACTGCGGGTCAAGAATGAGTTTGGCGTAATCACTTTCAGGGTAACGTGTCAAAATGATGTTTTTATTTTCATCACTTTTACTTTGATTCTTTAGCTTTCCATAACTGGAGTAGAGAATATAGTAGGAAGGTAGTGCATTGGTATCTTGCGGAAAACGAGTAGTAAGACTTTCTAACATTTCATTAGCGCGAGGATAGTCGAGAAGTTGGTCGTAATAGATAATTCCTGCGTTATACATGGCTACGGAAATCAATGCGTTAGATGTATCAATGGCACCTGGCGTCAGCGGCAAATCTTGAGTATAATATGCAGGTTTCTTGGGGTCAGTTTCGCGTTGTACAATAAGGTTTCCATCTTCATCATATTGTGGAATAGTGTCGGCTCCACTATTCATATTTTCCATATCATCGAAACTGATTTGTTGCTTGTTACTTACTAACCAATTATCTTCCAATTTTCTATTTCCAAATCTTCTGTAGAATTCTGTGGCTCCAGCACTTACCAATCCTGGGTTATAAAAATACCATTCAGTACTTCCGCTAGTATTTACGTTAACGTTAGCAAAACTTGAGGTGGATTGCAATAACAACATTCTGTCTGCTTCCTCTTTGGCAAGACGACGTTCTTCTTCAGTATATTTGTTAATCATTTTCCTTACCCAAGCATCTCGTTGCGCAGGTGTCATCTTGGCTATCCGTTGTAAACTATCTTGTAATTCAATTACTTGAAGGTTATCAACAAGATCTTTCAAAGTAGCAGCTTTACTGATGATAGAATTGTAATTCGGATAATCTTTAGGGAGTGCTATTAATGCAGTGTCGTAATAGTGCTGCGCCGTTACATATTCGTTGTCTTCAAAAAATAGGTCCGCCAATGTAATGGAAGATAGAGTTTTTTGATAGTTGTTGTTAACAGATGTAGCAACTGATTTGGCTAAAAATTCCATACGTTCTTCTCGGTTTTCGTCAATTCGCGAAATCTCAGAAAGTGCATAGTAAATTTGGTCTTGATAGTCGTTGTTTTTCTCTTCTTCTAACATTTTACCAAACTCCTTGATAATAAGATCTTTGGACTCTTTCGTTCCATCATAATTAGAAGCTAAATGCATTCTTGCAGAAAATTCCATTGAGTAAGGTGGCGTACTTTTGATGACTGCTAAAAAATGTTGTTGAGCATTTTTGGGTTCATCAATGGTTTCGTAAAGTTGTCCCAACATAAAATGCATTCTGTTTCGGAAATCTTTTTTAGGTCGATTTTTGAGTGCATCTAACAGATATTCAATAGCAATCTCTTTGTCGCCATCGGGTGCGGTTAGGTTATACTCCACAACGGCAGCATCATAAAGAAGATTTAATTTCTTTGACTTTTTGTCTTGTACGTATGGATAGATTTCGTCCAAAAGAGTTTGCGCACGAGAATAATATTTTTGACGTAGGGCACAACGGGCATTTAAGATCTTTGCTTCCTCTCTTAATCCCCAATCTGGATATTGTGCATCAATATAGAAAAGATAACGTTGTGCTTGAGAGTAGTCTTGCCTATAAAAGAAAGCTTTACCCATCATCAAGTAGGCATCATCCATCGTCTTCACATATTCTTTACCACGAATTAGCATCGAGTGCTTGTAAATTGCTTTGGAAGCTTTTTCTATTGTTTTGTCAAATGAAGGAAGAGCGGAGCTAAGTTTCTCTTTAGGTGGATAATAGTAGATAGGAAGAAGCATGGTGTAATTGTCTTCTTGCTTCTTCTCAATATCTTCAATTCCCTTTTTTAAGGCTTCTTTACCATTGAAGTTGACATTATATTTAGATGTTATGGTATGATATGCCCGATTAGGAAATGTATTTTTACGCGTTGAACAAGATGTTATACACACTAATACTCCTGTAATCAGGAGTATACAATATAGAATGTTGGATGACTTTTTCAATTTTAAAGAGTATAAATGAAACGTAATTATCTACTAACGTAATAACTATCTTTTTATTTTTTTATACTTTCAAAATATTGTTCCATAAGTCGTTGAATATATTTTCCTAATACATCAAACTCAATATTTACAATGGAACCTGGCGCAAAGTTATGAAAGTTGGTAACTTTATAGGTATATGGAATGATTGCCACAGAGAAATGTCCCTCTTCTGAATCTACAACAGTAAGGCTAACACCATTGATAGAGATAGAACCTTTGGGAACTGTGAAGTTGTTCTTGGTCGTGTCATAGTTGAAGAAGAATCTCCAACTTCCATTGTCATCAACAACCTTTTCACAAACTGCAGTTTGGTCCACATGACCTTGTACAATATGACCATCAAACCTACCATCCATCAACATACTGCGCTCTAAATTTACTTCATAACCAACATGCCAACTTTTGAGGTTAGTTTTGAGCATGGTTTCATCCATTGCCGTTACAACATATTGATTTTTAGCAGTATCAATACTTACAATGGTAAGACAGCAACCATCGTGCGCCATACTTTGGTCTATTTTTAGTTCATTTGCAAAATCAACTTCAATAGTAAAATGATAGTTGCTATTTTCCTGTTCTATTTTAACGATTTTTCCTGTTTTTTCAACAATTCCTGTAAACATAGTCTCAAATTTTAAAGTTTGCAAAGGTATATAAAAAAGTTAGATTTCTTGTTCTGGCATATAGATTTCCAAAACTTTACTTTTTCCATTGGGGACCAAATTGATATCGGGAAGAATGGCTGGCACCAAAATGGTTTCACCAGCGTAAATTACTTCATGAATATCATCATTAAAAAGGTGAACTTCTCCTTCAATACACATATAAATAATGAAGGATTCGATATTTACATATACCTTTTGAATTGGTTTTTCAAAGTTTAATATATTGATATTGAAATATTTAGATCTAAAAAGTTTAGAAGAGGAGTTTTCTTTCTCTTCATATTCAAGTTTGTATTCATATTTATCGTTAAAGTGAATGGCCTGCAGAGCTTCTGCACAATGAAGTTCTCGCGGATTCCCGTTGTCATCGGTACGATTCCAATCAAAAATACGATATGTGCAGTCAGATGCTTGTTGAATCTCAGCTACCATAACACCTTTTCCGATAGCATGAATGGTTCCTGCAGGAATGAAGAAGGTATCCCCTTTTTGTACAGGATAGAAAACCAATAGTTTATCGACATAACCCTCTTTAACTGCTTTTTCGTAGTCGGCACGCTTTACACCTTTTTTGAAGCCAACGTAAAGACCTGCACCGGGTTCGCAATCAACAACATACCAAAGTTCATTTTTACCTTGTTGCCCATAAAGTTGATACGCCAATTCGTCGTCAGGGTGAACCTGCACAGAAAGGTCTTCGTTAGCGTCAATAAATTTGATAAGCAGTGGAAAACCAAGCCCGAAACGATTGTAAATAGGGTCTCCGACCAAGTCTCCCATGTAGAGTTCTATCATCTCTCGAAGATCGTTTTCTGCTAAATATCCATTATTTACTACAGATATATCTCCTTCTATATCAGATATTTCCCAACTTTCACCAAATTTTCCGTCACGTTTCTCTTCATCGGAAATGACACCTCCGTTACGCTCAATCTGATAAATTTTATCGTATAATTTTTCTAATCGTTCTCCACCCCAGATTTTACTTTTAATGATGGGCGTAAATTTTAAAGGATATAAACTCATTTTATGGATTATTTTTTGTGGGTTGATAGTAATTACGCGGGGAAATTTTTACGGGTTGATATTTTTTGTCAGGATTTCGTCCTTGAACATTAGCATGAAAGACCCATTTCCCATTTTTAGGTATAAATCCTTGATTGATACTTGATTCAGGAACTAAGTACGAAGGCAACTGAGGCATTCCATCTTCTTGTTCAATAAGAGAATCAAAGATAATCATATCGCTATAAATCTGCTCATAAATCATTTTCCGAGTTTTAGAGTCTCGCTTACCTGTACTTTGCAAATAGTAATGATTTTCATATTTGAGTGATAATGTAGCATCTTTTGAGTATTTTAGAATTACACGAGCCACCTTACTCTCATATTTACTGAAAATTTTCGCCCCAAATTTAATCGGTTTGTTCGACTTTAAGTTGAGTTGCAAAACTTCAATAATTTTTTCATTGGTAAATAGATTGTTCCCATTCCAACCTAATAAAGTATAGTAGGTTTTTTCTTTACTTTCTAAAGGAACGATTTTGTAGTAATTTGCTCCATACCAATTATTTTGATCACTAATCATTGTGCTTGGATAAGCAATTGAACTACGTTTATCGTAAAGTGGATAAATGATATACTTCTTCCGATACTCGTTATATAAATGTATAAAACCGAAATTTTCGTATGTATAATCATCTTTCAAAACATACCATGTAAATATTTTGAAAAGATTGTCGGGAGAAGCAACAACAGAAAAGTTTTTGACAGAGTCCCATTTAAATTTAAAAGAGTTTTTCTCCATCAAAACAGACTCCAAAAGATTCATAAAGTCCTCATTCAGAGAAATCCTTTCCTCTTCAGTCGGACTATACAACACCTCTTGACGTAACTTTATCAAGGAATCTTCCCAAAAACGAAAATCAAAGTTCTTTTGGCAAAATCCTGAATAAGAGAGTGTTAAAAAACATACTACAACGAAAACTCTTTTCATATTTTTGTAAACGCAAAAATAACAAAAATATGATATAAATTTCCAACCATTACGCTACTTTTGTAACGTTGAATTTTTGATAAATAGGTACAAATCCTTTAGAATTACATCATATCAGGCATATCGTCCATCTCATCACTACCCTTAGTCATTGCAACGCTACGTTGAAGAGATGCCACCAATGAACCTAACATTTTGGTAAGTTCCATTAGCTGACTCCTTGAATATTCCTTCTCTGACTCGCTCATATATGCCAATCGAGATGCAATTTCTGTAAAAACAACACATTCTCTTACAGAACTTTTTGACATTTTTAAGTAATAGACAAATTGAGCTTTGTTACGAGCAGAACCTTCTGCAAGATTAAGAGCAATATTATGCGCAGATTTCAAAAAAGGTTCTCCTAACGTACCTTTTGTAGAGTCAGGAAAAGTTGCTACAACATTGTGCAACCAATTGATGTAATCGAGAGCTTTTGCGTAGATTCTTAAGTCTTCAAATCGGAAGAAGCTAACTTCATTTTCTTGTTCGTTCATGATGGCTTTTGTTTAGTTAGAAATATGCCACAAAATTACTCATTTTTTTAAATTATGCAACTTTTTTTTGCATAAAAATGCTTTTTTCTGATTTTTTTTATACAAAAGACCTATTTTTACCCATTTTTGCTCCACTTTATCACATTTTAAACATCTTTTTTGCTTTGTTTTTTCTACAAGTAGCTTTTATTCAACCATTTTTTACTATATTTTTGCAACATTAATATTAGAATCAATAATATGATAAACGAGTGGGTGATTTTTGAAAAGAAAATAGGATTTGACGTAATAAGAGAATCTGTTAAAAGATTGTGTATTAGCGAAATGGGTAAAGAACGAGTGGAACAAATTGAAATGCACACTCAATATGATATAGTGTTAAAGCTGTTGGAAGAAACCCACCAATTTCTGGAGGTTTTACGCTTTGATGACCCATTTCCTGCGCAAGACTTTTATGATATGCGTGCAGAATTGGCAAAAATTCGGTTAGAAGGTACTTTTTTGGAAGTAGATGAATTAGCAAATTTGAGAGCTATGCTACAAGCCATTATTGGGGTTGTAGTCTATTTCCGCGTGAAAAATGAAGATGAAAAATATCCTCGATTGTGGGCGTTGTGCGAAGATATTTTTATGGAAAAAGAACTATTAGAAGCGATTAATAAGATTTTAGACCCGAAAGGACAACTTCGCGATAATGCTTCTGAAGAATTACGCCGAATTAAACGTGAAATTATTCGCATTTCTGCCGAAGCTGATAAAAAGGTTAAACATCTGCTTTCCAATGCCAAACAGAGTGGTTTAGTAAAAGAAGATGCCGAAATGACAGTACGTAACGGCCGTCTATGTATTCCTGTACCTGCCGCTTTTAAACGTAAATTACCTGGCTTTATCCACGATGAGTCCGCAACTGGACAAACGGTCTTTATTGAACCTACTGAGGTTTTTGATGCTAATAATGAACTAAAAAATCTCATCAATGCAGAACGCCGAGAAATGATTCGTATCTTAACGGAAATTACTAATCAAGTGCGTAATTCTATCCCCAATATTAATGTAGGAATTGATTTTTTAGGCCATATCGATTTTATTCGTGCTAAAGCCCTTTGGGCAATAGAGACAAAGTCTGTTATTCCACATATTTTTGATAATCAGTTGATTAATTGGCAAAAAGCAGTTCACCCTCTGCTATACATCGCTCTGAAAAAAAATCAAAAAAAAGTACAACCTTTAGATATTTCACTTTCTCCAGAACAACGTATTTTGATTATCTCAGGTCCAAATGCAGGAGGAAAGTCTGTTTGTCTCAAAACGGTGGGTTTATTGCAATATATGGTACAATGCGGATTGTTAGTTCCAATGAGTCCAACGTCGGAAATGGGCATTTTCGACAGATTTTTTATTGATATGGGAGATGAACAATCGATTGATAATGACCTAAGTACTTATAGTTCTCATTTGAGCAATTTGAAATTAATGATTGAAAACCTGAATAATCGTTCGCTCTTTTTAATTGATGAGTTTGGTTCGGGTACGGAGCCAACTTTAGGTGGCGCAATGGCAGAAGCAATTCTCGAAACAATGTATAATTCGAACGCATTTGGCGTTATAACTACGCACTACGGGAATCTTAAGGTTTTTTCCGACCACCATCCACAAGCACAAAATGGAGCAATGCTGTACGACACGCAGGCAATGAAACCTCTTTTTATTCTGAAACAAGGAAAACCTGGAAGCTCTTTTACTTACGAAATAGCAAGAAAGATTGGTCTTCCAGAAGAGATTATTACTAGCGCAATGGAAAAATCGGGAACTGCGCAAATTGATTATGAGCGCAAATTGGAGGAAATTGAGATAGAAAAGCGTGAAATTGACCAAAAATTAAAAATGGTAAACGACGCCGACGAGAAGTTGGCAGAAATGATTGCTCAATATAGCGAAAAATTTTATGAATTTGAAAAGCAACGAAAAGAAATCATACAAAAGGCAAAAAATCAGGCAGTTTCAATTATTGATAGTGCAAACCAAGTGATTGAAAAAACGATTCGCGACATCAAAGAAGTAAAAGCTGATAAAGAAAAAACAAAAGAGATTCGCAAAGAAGTGACACAACTGCGTAGTGAGTTTAAAAAAGGAATAGAAAATACTGAAAATGAGGAAGTTCTAAAGCCAATTGTACCACTAAGAAAGGAAAAAAGCAAAGCTAAAGAGGTTGATATTGATTCCAAAATAAAAGTGGGAGATGCTGTTTTTATGATGGATATGGAGATTACTGGCGAAGTAGCAGAAATTAATGGTGATGACGTTACTATCAATTTTAATTCTGTTTTCTTTAGAACAAAAATGAAAAAACTGACAAAGATTAGTCAGCGTGAGGCGCGAACTATTAAGCGTGGAGGTAATGCCAAATATAATGGCACTCGAATTGGTGACATTCTCAACGAAAAAGTTGCAAAATTTGACCCCAATATTGATGTGCGAGGGAAGCGTGCTGAGGAAACATTGCAGATTATTGAAGCATTTATAGACGAAGCTGTGTTACTCAACATACATCAAATTAAAATTTTACATGGAAAAGGAAATGGTATTTTGCGCCAAGTTATTCGAAAATTTCTAACGAAACGCTCCGAAGTAACGAGTTTCCACGATGAAGCATTGGACCGTGGAGGTGAGGGAATTACTGTTGTCAATCTTTAATGATTGATTTGCCATTTTTTCGACTATACATATTAAAAATAATTGTATTTTTGCAGTCTCAAAAGCCACTTTAGCTCAGTTGGTAGAGCAACGCATTCGTAATGCGTAGGTCGCGAGTTCAAGTCTCGCAAGTGGCTCCCAATAGGTACTCATTTCGGGTACCTATTTTGTTTTACACATACTTATAAATACAAAAAACCACCCCTTACGAGGTGGTTCTCATCAAACATTATGAACAAAATTTATGCTTCTTATTGTTCACAAGGAACAACAGAAACATAGGATTTTCCATTAGATTTTTTCTTAAACTGAACAGTTCCATCAATTAAAGAGAAAAGAGTGTGATCTTTACCCATTCCTACGTTAAGACCTGGATTATGAACAGTTCCTCTTTGGCGGATAATAATGTTTCCGGCTCTAACTGCTTGACCACCGAAAATTTTCACGCCTAATCGTTTGCTTTCGGATTCACGACCGTTCTGTGAACTACCGACACCTTTCTTATGTGCCATACGACTATTTTTTTATTTGTTAATACTCAATTTTATTATAAGGTAATATCATTAATTTGAATAGAAGTCAAACATTGACGATGTCCATTCATTTTTTGATATCCTTTTCTTCTTTTCTTTTTGAAAACAAGAACTTTGTCACCTTTGAGGTGTTTCAAGACGGTGGCGGTTACTGATGCACCTGATACGGTGGGGGCGCCGACTCTTACATTACCGTCTGCATCTACAAGCATAACGCGGTCGAAATTAACTTGCGACCCTTCTTCAGCTTTGAGGCGATGAACATAGATCTTTTGATCTTTTTCAATCTTAAATTGTTGCCCTGCTATTTCTACGATTGCGTACATTTGTTAATAAATTTAGTTAATAATTTTTAGGTCGGCAAAAATATATAAAATTCCATTACAAATCTAAAAAATGTAACATTTTGATAAACTTTTTCGTTTTCTGTTTGTCTTTATCATACTAACTTTTAAAATGTTTGTGGTTATGAAACTAAATATTTTTTCTAAAATATTGATAATGACACTTTTATCTGTTGTCATATCTTCTTGTTATGCACAAAATTCCAATGATAAAACTCAGAAAAATAGTGCTCCCTCAACCGCTAATTATGTTGATTTAACCTATGCTTCGGAGCAATCTGTACACGCAGTAGTTCATATTAAGACAGAATTTTTCAAGAAAAACTCCATTTGGGACGATTTTTTTGGAGGTAGTTTTTGGGGTGATTTTTTTGGTTCTTCGCACGAAAATCAATATCCTATTATGGCTGCTGGATCTGGCGTTTTAATATCTGCTGATGGATATATTCTTACTAATAATCATGTGGTGGAAGATGCCGTAAAAGTAACCGTAACCTTGAATAACAAACGTGAATATGAAGCAGAAATTATAGGAACTGACCCAGATGCTGACCTTGCCCTTATCAAAATTAATGATCAGGGATTGCCACATCTTCCATTTGCTAACTCCGATGATGTTCGTATTGGCGAGTGGGTTATCGCTGTAGGAAATCCTTTTAATCTTACTTCTACCGTTACAGCAGGAATTGTGAGTGCAAAAGCTCGCAATCTGTCAATCTTAGGCTCTAATAATCCCAATGCGATTGAATCGTTTATTCAGACAGATGCTGCTGTCAATCAAGGAAATAGTGGAGGAGCATTGGTAAATGTAAATGGCGAACTAATTGGAATAAATACGGCTATTGCTTCTGGAACGGGATATTATACAGGATATTCTTTCGCCGTTCCTTCTAATATTGCTCGCAAAGTAGCTGACGATTTAAAAAACTATAAAAGCGTACAGCGTGCATACCTCGGCGTTTCGGTGATAGAACTTGATGGAAAAAAAGCTGATGAACTTCAACTTGATGAGGCTAAAGGTCTTCTTGTTGCTGTTATTTCCGAAAGCAGTGCTGCCGCTAATGGAGATTTGAGAGAGGGTGATGTGATACTTTCACTAAACGGTCAAGAGGTGAACACACTCTCCGAAATGAGAGGTGTACTCTATCAATATTCTCCTGGAGATAAAGTAACTCTTAATGTGTTGAGAGGAAAAGATATTCTAACTAAAGAGGTAGAGCTTTATAACCATAAAGGAAATACTGAAATTGTGAAAAACCCAGAGGAAGAAGCATTGCAATCGTTAGGTGCCGCATTCGAAAATTTAACCACACAAGAACTGAAATTTTACCGCATAAAAGGAGGTGTTAAAGTAACAAAAATCTACCCTGGACTTTTTGCAGAATCAGGAATAGAACCAGGTTTTGTTATTACAAGTATCAATGGTACAGCAATTTATAACATAGATGAATTAAATAAGTTCTTTAAATATAATAAACGCCAATATATTTCGTTAGAGGGCGTGTACGATGACGGATATTATCGATATACATATACCATACAATTACAATAAAATAATATGAGACAATTAGTAATTACAAAATCCATTACCAATCGTGACGGAGCTTCTTTAGATCGTTATCTTGCAGATATCGGTAGAGAGGGTTTAATTTCTGCAGAAGAGGAAGTGGAATTGGCGAGAAGAATTAAGGCAGGAGATAAGGAAGCCTTGGAAAAATTGACAAAGACAAATTTGCGATTTGTAGTTTCTGTAGCTAAACAGTATCAAAATCAAGGAATTGGTCTTCAAGATTTGATTAATGAAGGAAATTTAGGATTGATTAAGGCGGCAACCCGCTTTGATGAAACTCGTGGATTTAAATTTATCTCTTTCGCTGTTTGGTGGATTCGACAAGCTATTCATCAAGCTATCGCAGATCAATCTCGTATCGTTAGACTTCCTCAAAACCAAGTAGGAACTATCAACAGAATGAAAAAAGAGATTGCTAAATTAGAACAAACTTTGCAACGTGCTCCTACTATTGAAGAGATTGCTAACGTGTTAGACCTTCCCGAATATAAGGTTACAGAATTGCTAAAGATGAACTCCCGTACACAATCTATGGATTCTCCTGTTACAGAAGATGACGATGTGAAATTCGTGGATACCTATATTCCTGATGATGATGAAAGAACTGACTCTAAATTGATTCAAGAATCTATCAATACTGAAGTTGAAAAAGTTTTATCTATTCTTCCTGAAAACGAAAGAAATATTTTGAAACTCTATTTTGGTATTGATGCTCCGTACGAATATACCTTGGATGAGATTGGTGATAAGTATGATTTGAGTCGTGAGCGCGTTCGCCAAATCAAGGATAGAGCTCTCAAACACTTGCGCCAAGAAGCTCGTAATAATAGAATCCTATCTATGTTAAAATAATCGAATATATTGCCTATAGATAAGATTTACTTTTTATATGTCTAAAAAGATACTGATTGTAGATAGAGTTCACCCTCTTTTAGTGGAAACACTATCAGAAAGAGGTTATCTCTGTGAAACAAATCAAACGTTAACACACAATCAATTTGTCGATTTACCCGATACCTACTATGGATTGATAATCCGTAGTAGGTTTCCTGTTGATAAGGTTGCACTCTCTTCCAAACCCAATCTGCGATTTGTATTACGCATAGGTTCAGGTGTGGAACATATTGATATTGACTACGCTAAAGAGTTGGGAATTTGTTGTTTAAGTACCCCAGAAGGGAATGCTAGCTCCGTTGCTGAGCATTGCCTCGGAATGCTGATTGCTGCCCTAAAAAATATTCCTATCGCAAACCACGAAGTGCGTCAAGGTTATTGGCTACGCGAAAAAAATAAGGGTTCACTTATTGAAGCGCATACCATCGGAATTATTGGATACGGAAATACAGGACCCGCTTTTGCAAAGATGCTTGCCCCTTTCGGCTGCACCATTTTGGCATACGATATTCGACCTGATTTCACTTGCAACCCATACTGTCAAAAAGCCTCCCTCGACGAAATTTTAGAAAAATGTGATATTATCTCCATGCATATCAACTACACACCCGAAAATCACTATTTTGTGAATAGCGAGTTTCTAAACCAATGGAAAAATCCATTTATTCTAATTAATAGTTCACGCGGACAAGTGCTTAATTGTACTGATCTACTTCAATTCGTAAACCAAAACAAATTGCATTGTGCTTGTTTAGATGTTCTTGAATATGAAAATGTTAAACTTCAAATTCCTGAAAAAGAACAGTGGACAGATACTCTTCAAAAAATAATGGAAAACGACCGATTCATTATAACCCCACATATTGCAGGACAAACTACCGATGCCGAACGTAAGCATGCTCAGTTTGCCCTCGAAAAAATTTTTGATTTAGAAAGATAGGACTAATTTTAAAGAATATAAGATGAAAAAAACAACACTTTACATCGTCGGTATAATCTTGTTGGTAATGGCTATTGTCGTTGTGATATTGGCTAAAAATGGAACTTTTCGTCCAGCTTCAGAACGCGGTCCAGAAGCAGATTGTTTCGCAGTAAAAGATACTGCCGCTATCCAAAAGATTTTTATTGCTGACCAACGCGGAAATATGGTGCTTCTCTCCAAAAAAGAGGGCGCATGGTTCGTGAACGATTCTATGCCCGCACTTACCGAAAATGTAAAAGACCTTTTATCAATTATCAGAAACATTACGGTGGTTCATACCGTTCAGAAAAAAGGACAACCTACTATCAATGAAGCGATTGCAAGAAGAGGTATTAAGGTGGAAATCTATCAAATTGCACCTAAGTTTTCTCTTTTCGGTATCAATTTTTCTGTAAAAGAGAGAAAAACACAAGTCTATTATATCGGTGAAGCAACCCAAACAAATTTAGGAAATTATGCTTTGTTAGAGGGAGCAAAAGAGCCTTGCATAGTTTGTGTTCCAGGTTTTAGAGGATATCTTTCACCTTTATATTCCCCTATTCCTACCAATTGGTATAGCCACACTTTATACCAAACCAAAATTACGCGTATCGCTTCTGTAGATTTTGTGGATTATGAAAATCCAGAGGAATCTTTTAGAGTAGAGAAGGTCGGAGCACGCTTCTTTAATGTATACAATTCTAAAAATGAGATTATTGCAGATTACGACACAACCAAATTAATCAATATGCTCTCCGAGTTCAGAGAACGAAATTATGTAGCTATTGCTCCTGAATTCTCTTCTGGCGAACGCGATACTATTGCGCAAGCAATCTTCAAAACCATCACACTGAAAGATACGGAAGGCAAAGTTAGCTCTTATAGTTTCTATCGTCTGATGCAGTTAATGCAAGTATTAGAAGACGGTAACGAAACTGGAGAAACGGAATGGGTAGCTAATAAAGATGTGTGCTATGCGACAGAAGGAAACGACTTTTCAACGGTGTATCGTATCCAATACCATTACTTTCAACGCCAAATGCAACCATTATCCTATTTCTTGAAGAGCAGTGAAGAGGAGTAATCGTGACGAATTTTTCATGCAACGATGTTTGCAATTGGCAGCTTTGGGCTTAGGAACTGTACAGCCAAACCCGATGGTGGGTGCTGTTATTGTGCACCACGACAAGGTAATTGGAGAGGGTTGGCATCGTAAGTATGGTGAACCCCATGCAGAAGTAAATGCTATAAATTCTGTAAAAAATCGAGAATTGCTCAAAGATTCAACGATTTACGTTTCTTTAGAACCTTGCTCACACTTTGGCAAAACACCACCATGCGCCGACTTAATCATCCAAAATCAGATTCCTAAAGTAGTAATTGCTGCTTCCGATCCCAATAAAAAGGTGAGCGGGAAAGGCATTCAAAAACTAAAAGAGGCTAATATTGAAGTGGTTAAAGATGTTCTATTAGAGCAATCTATCTTGCTAAATAAACGTTTTTTTACCTATCATATTCTTCATCGTCCTTACATAATTCTGAAATGGGCGCAGACCATTGATGGCTATATGGATGTGGAACGGGACAGCGAAACTACACCCGAAAGTTATTGGATTACCAATCGTTCTTTGCGCATACTCGCCCATAAAATGAGAGATGAAGAGCAGGCAATATTGGTGGGATATAATACCTTTATCAACGATAAACCACAATTGACCAATCGCTTGTTTGGTTCTCATCAGCCATTGCGATGCGTTGCTACTTCTACGCCTGAATCTATACCCGAAGAAACACAAAATTTAGATTTCCTATTCCTTAATGAAGAACCAAACCAAATCATAAACGCTTTATATGACAGAAAAATACAATCGGTAATTATTGAAGGCGGAAGAAAAACTTTGGAACATTTTATTGCTGCTGATTTGTGGGACGAAGCTGTAGTTTTTGAAGGAAATCAATCTTGGAAAAAGGGATTAAAAGCACCAATTCTAAATTTAGAACCTTCCGATATAAAAGAGTTTATAGATAATACAGTGAGATATTATCATAATCCATCTTCTCAAATTTTTAATGCATATACCCAATATTTTAAATAGATGTTTGAAGATACATATAAGACCATAGCAACAGTTTCGGAAGGAATTTACAAGGAGAAAGGTAGTAAGTTCTTAGCATTTGCCGTTCCTGTAGAAAATGAGGCTGAGGTAAAAGAGAAGGTGGCTTTTTACAAGAAACAATACCACGATGCACGCCACCACTGCTATGCTTATATTTTGGGTTATAATAAAGATGCCTATCGACAGAATGACGATGGAGAACCTTCTGGAACCGCAGGTAGGCCAATTCACGGACAACTGCTATCAAAAGATGTTACCAACGTTTTATTGGTTGTAGTACGCTATTTTGGTGGTATAAAATTGGGTGTTAGCGGACTAATCACTGCATACAAAACAGCTGCTAAAGATGCATTAGAAAATGCTCAAATTATAGAAAAAATCGTTCAAGAACCCTACAAAATATCTTTCGATTACCAATATTTGAATAGTGTAATGCAGATTTTGAAAGATGAAAGCGTGCAAATTCTCAGTCAAGGTTACGAGAATAACTGTATAGTGAATTTTAAGGTACGCAAGCGCGATGCCGACCGCTTTATTACGATGTTAAAAAAAATCGAAGGTCTCCAAGTAACCTGTTTATAGTTTCAATATCCTATAAAACTTTATACGATATCAGGCCATTTCTAATTGAAAATGTAATAAAAACAACTCAAATTTTCGATTCTGAAAAATCTTTAGGCGGAAGGAATGTTTGTTTTTAAGATACTATCCCAAAAAGTGTGTAAAAATTGTTTGTGCAAAGATATATTTTTTTTGCCCAATTATATACTTTAATACACCAATCTTAATTTTTGGAAAATTGTAAATATAAACCCAATATCAACAAATCAAATCCTTGATACTTAGGATAAACAACAATGACGGCGAATATCTCCTTAATATAAATTATTAAAAAGGATATTCGCCGTTTTTTTACATCTTCCTGAATGAAGTTTTTAAGTCAAAGCCATGACTGACAATTTTAGTCTTGTTGTCGGGCTCGGAAATCGGTTCTTGTTTCATACTCCAAAGATAATTCTCAATATCTGTGTAGATATCTCGTTTGTCCAAATCATCTTTGATGTATTTTAACCAGTTGGTAGGTTGTTCATTAAATATAAGGTTCTTGATGATTTTGAGATGATCTGTATATTTTTGTGTACGGTTAAATCCGGGATAGCACAGAAAAACAGGTGTTTCCAATTGTTTGAAAATATCTTCATCTTTCCAAGATGATTCTTTGATGCCATTGATAAAAGAAAAGTATTTTGACTTCGGCAAACGTATTTTTTGTCCTGTATTTTTTAGAAAGTCATTAATGTCTTCCACTTTTTTAAGTGTCAATTCGTATGGAATGACAATTTGCTGTTTGGTAGTAATGTCTTCATAATTGTCTGTGAGAATAGGAATTATGTAGCAATAAGGATAGATGCCGACGATATTGTAAATAATGACATAATTTTCGAACCGGTCGTCAAAAGGGCATTTGTCGTAGAAGTATTGACATCGGTTGTCCTTGTTGCCGACAACTTCTTCTTCTGGAAATCTTAAAAAGATTATATCGTCTGAAGTATCATAACCAAATCCGGAATAGTCGTAAAAATCTTTTTTGTTATGTCTGCTTATTATTTTCATAATGTTATTATCAGATTATTTAGTAATCAAAAATCCAGACAGGAATATCTTTTTTCTTAGCTATTTCAATCATGTGCTTTGTTCCGCTTGACTTACCGTTCCAAAATGCAATCAGATGAGTGGCACTGCTTAACATGTCTTCATTTCTTAGAAAACCTGCAATCAGTGGATATTTTTTCCAATTGGCAGGAAATAGTATTTTAGTCAACTTATGTTCATCTGCATAACGAATGGCAAGAGTGTCAGTTCCTTTTGCCATACCCGATATTATCGTTATTTGATGCTTTTTAAAATCAGGGAATTTTTCAAATAATTCATCTAATTTTGCTGACAAAAACTCGTAATTTTCAAAGTCACGACCTCCAGCCACAATTATCTTATATGCTTTCAAATAGTCATCGCGATATTTCTCGCTTAAAACAGAATGTATTTTTTCATTCATTTTTAATGATTCGTTTTATAGAGAACTGTATTAACTAAAATATGAATTCATCATATTCTTTAATTGCTTTCGGAATTATCCCTTTTAGTCTTGTAAATTACAAATAAGTGGTTTTCGCTTGGATTGCTTTTTTTTATTTTATTGGTTTGGAATGAACTTCATTTCCTTTTTATCCAAGAAACCATCTACTTCATCAACTATAACGTATGCGTGAATGACACCGTTTTTGGTTTTTGTGAAATCATTTGCCACATCAAACCAAGTTTCGGAGAATAAATTGCCGTTGGTATCAATGAAATTGTATTTTCCATCTTGATTTATAACCTTTGTAACCCCAAAACATTCCTTGCCTGCATTCCTATATTCTGGTTCTTTTTCAATAGGATTCATATCGTTATCAAGGCACATCCTTAAATCAAGGTGGGTATGTTCAAATATCGTTCCCGTAAGTGCTGAAAATTCGCTCTTGCAGTTGTTGCAATATAGGTAACGATGATTGTACTTTTGGTGAAAGATTTTGTGATGCACACATCCGCACTTTGGGCATACATACCCATTCTTGTACTTGGTTTCAACGATGAAATCAATGGCATCGTTCTCGGTTGGAAATCTCTTAAAAAATCAATATGGTTCATACTCTTTGAGTTTGAATACGTTGCAAAGGTACGAACTATTTAGGTACGACTATGATTTTTGCTATTAGCAGAAATCCGCTACAAGACTAAAAGGGATAATTCCGATATTTTTTGGCGGCTCAAAACGAGGTTTGATCAATCGCATTGGATCTCCCTCTACGATGCTCGCGAACTTTTTTGCTTCATAAGAAAATATCTATCATAAGTTGAATCCAACAAACTACCATTTTATGTTCTTTCTAAGTTTATCCATTTCTAATTTTGCTTATTGGTTTCTGAACCAATTACACACAAAACCACATGGAATTATTACCATATTTGTTATATAAATATAATCAAAAGTTTTAACATATTAAAATTCAGGAACTTAAAATTTGAAAAAAATCAAATTTTTATTGCACACCAAGAAACGGGCATAAAAAATGGCAACCGCATTTCGTGGTTACCAATAAATTGTTAAACCAAATAAGTATATTTGACCGTTGTATTACTTGTTGGACTTATAACTAAT